>NZ_CP060244.1:785000-1143750 GCF_014672835.1 Entomobacter blattae
TCTGTGGTTATGGGATGTTTCTGTGAAGGGGCATTTTGTAGTCATGGATTGTTAATCTGGTGGATTTGATACGTTCATGGATGAGAGAGAAGAGAGTCTTTTATTATGGGATATGTGTGGATGATTTCTGTGCATATTGTGTAAGGGAAGCAAGAGAAGGGCATTTGGTGGATGCCTTGGCATCAGGAGGCGATGAAAGACGTAGCACGCTGCGAAAAGCTGTGGGGAGCCGCGAGCAGGCTTTGATCCACAGATATCTGAATGGGGCAACCCACCCCTTTGGGGTATCATAATCTGAATTCATAGGGTTATGAGGCGAACCCGGGGAACTGAAACATCTCAGTACCTGGAGGAAAAGACATCAACAGAGATTCCGCTAGTAGTGGCGAGCGAACGCGGAGCAGGCCAGTAGCATGAGCTGTATTGAGCAGAACGGATTGGAAAGTCCGGCCAGAGACGGTGATAGCCCGGTATGTGGAGAGAGGTTTATGTTCTTGAGTAGGGCGGGACACGTGAAATCCTGTCTGAACATGGGGGGACCACCCTCCAAGCCTAAATACTCCCTGATGACCGATAGTGAACAAGTACCGTGAGGGAAAGGTGAAAAGCACCCCGACAAGGGGAGTGAAAGAGACCTGAAACCGAATGCCTACAAACAGTCGGAGCCTCTTATGGGGTGACGGCGTACCTTTTGTATAATGGGTCAGCGAGTTTCTGTTTGCAGCGAGCTTAAGCCGATAGGTGTAGGCGTAGCGAAAGCGAGTCTGAATAGGGCGTTAGTTGCTGGCAGAAGACCCGAAACCGAGTGATCTAGCCATGGCCAGGCTGAAGGTGTGGTAACACGCACTGGAGGGCCGAACCCACGCCTGTTGAAAAAGTCGGGGATGAGCTGTGGCTAGGGGTGAAAGGCCAATCAAACTCGGAGATAGCTGGTTCTCCGCGAAATCTATTGAGGTAGACCGTCATGTGTTTACTCTCGGGGGTAGAGCACTGGATGGGCTAGGGGGGCCCAAAGCCTTACCAAACCTAACCAAACTCCGAATACCGGGAAGTATAGCATGGCAGACAGACAGTGGGTGCTAAGGTCCATTGTCGAGAGGGAAACAGCCCAGACCACCAGCTAAGGCCCCTAAATCGTGGCTAAGTGGGAAAGGATGTGGGGATTCCAAAACAACCAGGAGGTTGGCTTAGAAGCAGCCATCCTTTAAAGAAAGCGTAATAGCTCACTGGTCTAATAGAAACCCTGCGCCGAAAATGTAACGGGGCTCAAGCCACGTGCCGAAGCTGTGGGTGCACATCATTTAGGTGTGTGCGGTAGCGGAGCGTTCCGTAGGTCTGTGAAGGAGACGGGGTGACCCTCTCTGGAGATATCGGAAGTGAGAATGCTGACATGAGTAGCGACAAACAGTGTGAGAAACACTGTCGCCGGAAGTCCAAGGGTTCCTGCGCAAGGTTAATCCGCGCAGGGTTAGTCGGCCCCTAAGGCGAGGGCGAAAGCCGTAGTTGATGGGAATCAGGTGAATAGTCCTGAACCTGCCAGAAGTGACGAATGTGAGATGTTGTTAGGCCTTATTGGATTGGTCTAGCTTTTTGAGCATTCCGGGAAATAGCTCTGGCGTATAGACCGTACCCGAAACCGACACAGGTGGACTGGTAGAGTATACCAAGGCGCTTGAGAGAACGATGCTGAAGGAACTAGGCAAATTGCTCGTGTAACTTCGGGATAAGCGAGACCTGTGAGTGGGCAACCATTTGCGGGTGGCACAGACCAGGGGGTAGCGACTGTTTATTAAAAACACAGGGCTCTGCGAAGTCGAAAGACGACGTATAGGGCCTGACGCCTGCCCGGTGCCGGAAGGTTAAGAGGAGGTGTGAGAGCACTGAATTGAAGCCCCGGTAAACGGCGGCCGTAACTATAACGGTCCTAAGGTAGCGAAATTCCTTGTCGGGTAAGTTCCGACCTGCACGAATGGCGTAACGACTTCCCCGCTGTCTCCAGCATCGGCTCAGCGAAATTGAATTCCCCGTGAAGATGCGGGGTACCCGCGGTCAGACGGAAAGACCCTATGAACCTTTACTGTAGCTTTGCAGTGGCATCAGGAGAAAGCTGTGTAGGATAGGTGGGAGGCTTTGAAGCGGAGGCGCCAGTTTCTGTGGAGCCAGCCTTGAAATACCACCCTGAATTTTTCTGATGTCTAACCGCATCCAGTTATCCTGGATCGGGACCCTGCATGGTGGGCAGTTTGACTGGGGCGGTCGCCTCCCAAAAAGTAACGGAGGCGCGCGATGGTGGGCTCAAGCCGGTCGGACATCGGCTGTTGAGTGCAATGGCATAAGCCCGCCTGACTGCGAGAGTGACAGCTCGAGCAGAGACGAAAGTCGGCCATAGTGATCCGGTGGTTCCACGTGGAAGGGCCATCGCTCAACGGATAAAAGGTACTCTAGGGATAACAGGCTGATCTCCCCCAAGAGTCCACATCGACGGGGAGGTTTGGCACCTCGATGTCGGCTCATCACATCCTGGGGCTGGAGCAGGTCCCAAGGGTTCGGCTGTTCGCCGATTAAAGTGGTACGTGAGCTGGGTTTAGAACGTCGTGAGACAGTTCGGTCCCTATCTGCCGTGGGTGTTGGAGATTTGAGAGGATTTGTCCTTAGTACGAGAGGACCGGGATGAACGCACCTCTGGTGCACCGGTTGTCGCGCCAGCGGCATGGCCGGGTAGCTAAGTGCGGACGGGATAATCGCTGAAAGCATCTAAGCGAGAAACCCACCTCAAAACAAGATCTCCCCATTAGGGCCGTGGTAGACCACCACGTTGATAGGCCGGGTGTGAAAGCGCAGTAATGTGTGAAGCTAACCGGTACTAATTGCCCAATTGGCTTACCCTTTATGGCCTGCTTGCAGGCCCATAATGTGCACAGAGACCATCTACACACAACCTTCTCATAATTTTATGGCCTTTCTGGCTCTCGCTTTGCTCTATCCTTAAACACCTCCATCCACCCGCACACAGTTTATCGGGTGGGCTTGATGACTTGGTGGCTATGGCGGGGAATGATCCACCCGATCCCATCCCGAACTCGGCCGTGAAATGCCCCAGCGCCTATGATACTGCGTCTTAAGACGTGGGAAAGTCGGTCGCCGCCAGGTCTTTAAGCCCACTCGACCCCCTAAGAGCTCATCAATACACCTAACGCGGGGTGGAGCAGCCCGGTAGCTCGTCAGGCTCATAACCTGAAGGTCACAGGTTCAAATCCTGTCCCCGCAACCAAAAAAATCATTCCATACAAGTTATAAAATATCCACCCTCAATGCTATATATTAGTATATTACAGAGGGGAATAGATCTCCTAACCATAATAATAATTACTGAGCAGGTAATGGGTAGGTTCTCCCATAAGTTATGTCTCTTTCGTGCCAGATTTTGTTATGGGGTCAATCTCATCCTTCCTTCTGCTTTTTGTAAGCTACACTTTCATAAAAAGGTAAAATTTATGTTTAAGAGGTTCAATTTTTTACTGTTTATAAATAGTTTTTTGTTTTTTACTCAAAATTCTTATGCTGAGAGTTCTAATTCTATTTTACGAATGACGACAGTTTCCAATCTTGTGGTTAATGATAGTAATAATAAACCACTTATTTGGTTGGGGCCTGGTGGAAATGAAGGTGATTATGATTTCTCATTTGCAGGTAAAGAACAAAATTTTATAGGTGGTTTTGATAAAAAGAATGGCTTAAAAGCATCTCAGTCATTATATATTTCAGGTAGACCCTATAGTGGATATCATATGGGGTGTACCTTGTGCGTTGTAACAACGGAAGATCCTTTTTCGCAAGGAGGAGGCCAGCCGGCTATTTCTCAAACGTTATCGGGAATACCTTCAGATATGTATGGTTCTGGAGTTGATCAGGTTGGTTTTTTTGAATATATCAACAATACGGCTGCTCGTATTATTGCTGACGTCGACCATTATGAGAATGATCGCGTTGTGTTTAAAACGCCATTAACACAAGATCAAATGTCACAAATACATCCTTTTATGATTATTCAAACTAACACTCTTGCCCCTAACATATCAGAAAAATCTAAAGAAGGTGAGCTTCCGTCTTTAAGAAATTATTCGGGTTATGTTAGCAATGCTTCTGATGCAATTACACAGAATTATATCAAAGTTATGAATTGGTTTGTTGTTGGTGAAAAAGATACATTTGGGAAAGTTCCTGATGCAGGGAATAAAGATGCGTTGGAACGTTGGTATTCCAATTATGGAAAACCAGTGGTGTTTATAGGTCAGCCTACAAAAAGTTTTGGACGTAATTTAGTTATGAAGTACAAGGGAGGAGGAACCAATGCTAAGTCTTTAATTCATTCTTTTGAAGGGGAGGAATTGGATATGATGATTTCTGATGAATATCGACCACATAGTATATCAATGCATGGAATGACTATTGGGGCTATTTCTTATACTAATTCTCTTGAAGGAACGGATATATTTACTAATGATAGTTGGGATTTAAAATTAGCAGGAGAGGTTCCAGAACATTTATTAATAGATGAAGGCTCTACTAATAATGTTATTAATTCTAATTCTTTATATGTGCATAGTTTTGAAGGGGTGGCAGGCAAGGGAAAAAGTATAGGTAATCATCTATTGTCACAAAAAAGAATTGGTTGGGAATATGACCAATTTAGTGACAAGAGTGATCAAACTGGTGCCGGGAATAGATTTCGTTTAGTAAATTATCTCTCTAAAGATACAGCTGCCAATAATTGGTCTGGAACTTCTATGCATTTGAGTTTGTTGATAGATGGTAATGAATCTGATATTGAATCGGGGGTTAATGAAGGAGAAATTATATGGAACCAGCAGGGTCAAAATAATGGGGGGATCAGTCTCTGTGGTGGTTCAGGTGTATGCGGTTTAGTTGAAAAATATGATGGGAGTATAATCTTAAATTCAACTTATCTAAAAAAAGGAGCAGTTTTGTCTTTTCAAGGAAATGACAATTCAGACGGTATTACTATTAATCGCACAGATGACAATAATCTTTTATTCAAGTCAAATATTTCTAATACAAAAATCGGCTTGCGTGGTTTGGATAGTATAACATTTAATGCTACAACTTATGATGATAGAATTGAAAAAGTTACAGGTCAGGGAGCTGTATTGGGATGGAATAATAGTAAAGCAGATTATAAGTCATACTTTGTTAATATTTCTCCTTCTACAAATAGTAATCTCGGTGGGTTTAAATTTTATAATGTTTTGAGTGGCACTACTATTCGAGACGTTGCCCCCATATTTGAAATCTCTTCTACTGGGTCAGTAACAACAAATAATGTTTTAGTAAAAGGTGATATCATTTTAGTTAATAGTGGTGGACTGAAAATTATTTCTCCTGGTACTGCTATTTCAGATGACAATCCTGTAGTTACAGCAGATGCTCGCGATAGTATTATATTTAAAACCGCTTCTGGTAGAGGAATTACAATTACTTCGAATCAGATTAAAGCTATTGATAGTATTAATGCAGGTAACAAATTAATTATAAAAGCAGTCACTTATAGCCAATTAGAAAAAAACCAGCTATTACAAGGGACTCAACAATATTGTTCTGATTGTTATTCAAGTGCAAACTCACACCATAAAAAAGGTATACCAGTTTGGTGGGATGGTTCTAACTGGACGGATTCACTTGGCGAAGTGATTCAACATTAAAAGGAGTTTTTGATATTAGGATTCATAGCTACCTAAATAGCTATGAATCTATCTAAAGATAGCTATGATTATGAATTTCATTATCTATAAAGGTTTTTTGCTAGGTTAGTAATAAAATAAATTATAAACAAATTTAAATAGTTAATTTTAAAAGTGATGTTTTGCTTTTTCTATGAAGATTTTCATAATTTTAGATAAAAAATTTTTTAAATTCAATGCTGATACTTTTTATATTTATACATTATGAAATAAAATTTATTTTTTTCAAATCGTTATATTCTTTAAGATAATTTTCCCATAATGGAACGTAATGAGCATAACCAGAAGTGTTTTGAAAAAACCAATGTCTCCAAGTATGAAAAGACGGATCATTTTCTCTATAAGTGGCATCTTCTAGTAATTTTCTTGAGGCAGCAGCTTTAGGTCCATGAAAATGAACTATACAAGTGTTTTCATTTTCTCCCCAATATGGTTTCCAATTATATTTACTAGATAAAGGACTCCAATTCTGATTATAAAATATTCTTAATAGCTCTTGATCATAACCTGATATGTAACGAAAATTATCACACATAAATTCAACTAATGCTAAATAATCATTGCGCAATCTTTCTAAATTTAAAATTATTACCCCTGAATTCATGTCTGAATAATAATCTTGTTGACCAAATTGCCCACATGCAGCAAAAATTTCTGGCTTGCAAAAATCCAATTGTGGGTTCTTGAGAAATAATACATCGCAGTCAGTATATAATACGTATTTTTCAACTCTTTCTATTAATGGTATATCTAAACGTAAAAAGGCACCAGCGGCAGTTTGCATATAATTAGGCCACTCTGGACGTTGTTGTGTTTGAGCTTGTTGTAATTTATCATAGAAAGTAATTCTGTGATAAATTACATTAACTCCAAAACTTTTCATTTCTTGTGTAAAATCACATTCGTTACCATCAAAAAGCAAATTTGCTTCTAATGTTGTATTTTTTTTTGCTGATAGTATAGCTACTTTAATACAATCACTAAAACCATGGTCTGGATCGTTATTTAAAGTTTCCTGAGTAATTGCAAAAAACCATTTCATTTTAAGTTCCTTAATTGTTAGGTAGTGCAGAACTTGAAAATTAAATCTTTTTTTGGTGAAGTGCAATATTAGAATTTGGTTGAATATAATGATTATATTTTTATAATAGTTATGTACAGTTAAGTTGTACAAAAATTTTGTGATCTAGTAAATTCGTATAGTTTACGTAAAACTCTCCTTGTGGAGTAGATGAGACATAGCCATATGGAGTTTTAAGAGCCCAAGTATTTTTGGTAATGGGTTCAGTTTTTAATATTTGATTGTTATTTTCTATATCTATGGTATCTATCAAAGATATATCACCAGCATCATTAAGAATTTTCAATCCAAATATATGCTCTTCGAATATTACTATAGGTGTATATGTAGAATTAATCATCATTATTTGAATAGGCCAAATCCATTCAGACATATAGTTTAATTGATATGAAACTAATTTTTTCTTTTTAGGAGAAAAACCTAATAAAAGGCCATGATAGCCAATAATTAAATTTAATGATATTCTCGACGGTATTTTATATTTATGATTTTCTAAAGTATCTAACCAGTAGTAAGAAAAAATATATTTATATAGATCAAATGCTTCTTGTTTATACCCTTTTTTAATAAGAGAATAGATTGTTGAAGAGATTAATATATTATCTTTTAATATAGGTTGATCGTTTATATTTTTTTGGATTTTTGGATTTTTGGATTTTTCCAAAAATTACTTTTTAATACTCTATAAGTTAGTAAAGGATGTTGCCTATGTCCTAAACGTAGGCGATGGTAAATATTTGTAATATTATGTCTTCTAACATATGAGATTTTTTCTTTAAGTTTATCAAATGTTATTCTTCCTAAAGAAAAATAAATCATTTCGTGATAGATATCACTTCTTCTAAATGAAAGTGGTATAAGATGTAAAGCATAAAAAATAGGGATAAATAATAGATTATTATTTCTTGGTTTTTCTTCAAAAAAGCGTATGAGTTCTTCTTTCATCAACTTATCTGTAAGATTATAAGGGTCAAAAAGTACAATCGTTTTTTTCTCTATTGATTCGTTTTTATTAAAATTACCTCTCCAAATGCTATTGAAATGATTAATGTGATTAGAAGATAAATTGTATTTGCTTTTGTAATACTCTATATCAATTTTGAAACTAGGTGCAAAAGAAAATACACAATCAAGATTTAATGATTTTGCGTAATATATGGCTGCAAATCCTCCAGCAGAGAAACCAATTCCTATGCTGTGTTGGTAATTTTGTGTTATTATACTAAGAGCTTTTTTTAAAGCATTTTTCATATATGACGATGTGTACCAACTTCGTTTTTTACTTGTAAAACCAATGCATGATATTTTATGTTTTAAACAATATCCTTTCAAAAAATATTCTGTTTCAGAATTGTTTTCCTCACCTATGCCCATGAAGGTTACTATTACATAGTTAGTATCTCCAGATTCATAATGCACAACTATGTCTTCTGAATTATAAATAATCATTTTATCTCCTAAAAATTAATATATAAATATGATATGTTGATTAAAAATTAATGTGGAATAGTGAGATATTATTGATGGGTAAATATTTGGTTACAGGAGGAGCAGGTTACGTAGGTATACACGTTGTTCTGGCTTTATTAGAAGCAGGACATGAAGTTGCAGTTTTAGATAATCTTAGTAGAGGTCATCGTAAATATATTCCAAAATTGGTTGAGTTTTTTAAAATTGATTTAGCAGATAAAGTCGGGGTAGAACAAGTAGTTGCTTCTCAACCGTGGGATGGAGTTTTGCATTTTGCTGCGCTTTCCCTCGTGGGGGAAAGTATGCGAGATCCGTTTTTATATTTACGCCAAAACTATATGAATTCTCTTAATCTTATAGAAGCGTGTGTCAAGCATGGGATCAAACGGTTTGTTTTTTCCTCTACAGCGGCTTTGTTTGGCGGGGTCCAAACCCCTCCTATAGCCGATACAGCGCCTATAGATCCTGGCTCGCCCTATGGAGAAAGTAAATTTATGATAGAGCGTGTCTTGGTATGGGCAGAGCGTGTCTATGGGATGTATAGTGCTAGTTTACGGTATTTTAATGCCGCAGGTGCCGACCCTAAAGGCCGAGCCGGTGAAGACCATACGCCTGAAACTCACCTTATTCCTTTAACCATTGATGCAGCTTTGGGGTATAACTCTGGCTTAAAGGTGTTTGGCAATAATTACCCTACCCGAGATGGAACCTGTGTAAGGGATTATATTCATGTGAATGACCTGGCCAGTGCCCATCTTTTAGCGATGGAGCATATCAAGGGTCGCTCGGTGCGATATAATCTGGGAAATGGGCAAGGGTTTACCAATCTTGAAGTGATCCAAAGCGTTGAGCGGGTCACAGGGAAGAAAGTTCCCTGGGAATGGGCTGCTCCTCGCTTTGGGGATCCAGATGTGCTTGTTGCAGATTCAGCACGTATACGCCAGGAATTGGGATGGAAACCGGAATATACTGTCCTTGATCAGATTATTGAAACGGCTGTTCGGTGGCGTGTGGCTCATCCCAATGGGTATTCCTCACTTAAACAAAAATTGTTAGTAGGGAATAGTAAGCATATATGAAAAATAACAAATATAGCTATTTATATTAAAGTCTAAATTTCACATTAATTATTTAAAAGAAATATATAATTATGTATTCAAAGAATGAATCAAGAATAATCATTTCAAATGATAACTATGAAGTAACGTATTTAGACAGATTCTCATCAAATGTAAGTATTGTATTTTCCAGTGCGGGGGGGGTTGCCCTAGCTCAGCCGGTAGAAGAATTTAAAAAGACAATCACCCAGTTTGATACGTCCTATATTTTTGTTCGTTCTGTGCATTTGGATTGGTATAATAACAGAAATGCTATAAAAACCTTTGAACAGGTGGCAGAGTTTTGCAAAGATTTTGAAAAAATCTACGTTCTTGGTGAAAGTCATGGGGGATCGGGGGCATTATTATTCTCTGAATTTTGCCCCAATATTTACAGGATATTGGCTTTTGTGCCCCAATACTCGGCCTTGCCCTCCTTTTGTAAATGGTATGGTCCCTTAAGTGTTGTTGATGGCGTTATTAAAGAATTTATTTTTTCTGATTACTCGCGGGAAGAAGCCCTTTCCAAATCTGTATTGATTTTTCCAGCCTGGAGCTATGAAGATGCCCTGCATGGTCGCTTCTTCAAATCTGACGGGTTTGATGTTGTTTTTTTGAAAACACATGCCCATGCCATGGCCGCCTTCTTAAAGTTGTTTGAAAGTAAAAATTACCTTCAGCAGGTGATGCGTGCATTCTATGATAGTAATTTTGAGTTTTCTGCAAAGAATTATCTCAATTTGTTACATCCCTTAGCAGAAAGATCTTTTAAACCCTATGTTCATTGGATTGGCGATCGGACAGCCCCCCACGAGCTCTTCATTAAAAAACCCTCTTACCCTTTGATCTCTCAGGGGAAAAAAGCCACTCAAAGTTCATTTTCTGAGCAATTCTCCCAAGAAAAGAGCCCAGAGAAGGATGCGGAGAGGGTTTTAAATGAACCCTTAACTGAGAAATATAATAATCATACTGGTATGGAGCCCGCGCCATGGTGGCAGGTTGATCTTGGTGAGATATACCATGTCCGACACATCATCATCTATAATCGTGGAGATGAGATTGATTGGGCAATGCGTTTTTTACAGTTTACGATTATGGTTTCAGAGAATGGCCATATCTGGCGTACCTTATATAAAAAAACAAATAATGAGCCTGTGGGAGGCCTTTATGGAAAGCCCTTCAGCTTGCCGTGCTCTATTATGGCACGGTTTGTTAAGATAGTGCTGAATGCTCATAACGTATTAAACCTTGCGCGCGTGGAAATTTATGGTGAAACGGTTGTGAGTGAGGTGAGGGGTAATGATGAAGTGCATTTTTTGAGAGAATAAATATTCAATAATAATAATTTTTGTTAAGAAACGATAATAAGATTTTTTCGGAATCGAGACTGAAAATCAGTAGCTAAGGCTAAAAGAGTATCCGAAGAAAAAACAATATCAAAAAAAACAATATTAAAGGTAAAGGGGCTTAGTATGGACCATAAAACACTGATATCGAACGACCATTATGAGGTGACGTTTACAGAATTAACTTCTCCCAATGTGACCATTGTATTTTCCAGTGGGGGAGCCTTAGCCTTAGCCCAACCTGTAGAAGAATTTAAGAAAACCATTTCTCATTTCAATACCTCTTATATTTTTGTCCGCTCCCTTCATCTGGATTGGTACAATAATAGGGATTCCATTAAAACTTTTCAGGCGTTAGCGCAATTTTGCCGGGAGCGCCAGTTTGAGCGCGTATACGCTTTGGGCGAAAGCCTTGGTGGCTCAGGGGCCTTGTTATTTGCAGAATTTTATCCAGAAGTTCATAGAATTCTTACATTCAGTGCACAGTATTCCGCTCTGCCACCCTTTTGTAAATGGGGTGGGCCACTGGGGGGTGTTGATGGGGCCATTCATGAATTTATTTTCTCGGATTATTCTCGTAAAGAAGCGCTTTCCAAGGCTGTTTTACTTTCTCCCTCCCAGGGGTTGGAAGATATTATGCATGCGCGCTTCTTCAAATCTGATGGGTTTGAAGTGGTGTTCTTGAAAACGCGAGAGCATGCTTTAGCCGCCTTTTTAAAAAATTATTCAGCAGGCCGAAATTACCTTATTGAAGTGATGACCGCCCTCTATGATGAAGATTTTGATTATTCTGCCGAAGGCTATTCGGATCTTCTCCATACTATGGTTGAAAAATATTATAAGCCCTACGTTCATTGGATTGGGAATATTGCCGCACCGTATGAGGTTTATTTAGAAAAACCAGTCTACCCTCTGATTTCAGAAGGCAAAAAGGCAACTCAAAGTTCCATCAGCGGCTATTCAAAAATCCAAAATATTGAAGGGGATGCTACTGAGGTTCTTACAGCCCCGCTTGGTCGGTCTTTTAGTAACCATACAGATATGGAACTTACCCCATGGTGGCAGGTTGATTTGGAAAAGCCTTATACCATTCGGCAAATTATTGTTTTTAACCGCAGCGATCAGATTGATTGGTCTATTCGTCTTTTACACTTGACCATTCTTGTTTCTGAAGATGGGCATGCGTGGCGTACGCTCTATAAGAAAGTGGATACTGAGCCCGTTGGGGGGCAATATGGTAAACCCTTAAGTGTCGAGTGCTCGACTGTAGCGCGCTATGTTAAAATTGTACTGAATTCAAAAAATGTTCTCAATCTGGCTCGTGTCGAAGTCTATGGTGAGGCCGTACTATAAAAGCTCCCATATTCGGTTAAGCTGTTTTTTTAAACAGCCTAGAAAAAACAATGTCGGGGAAAAAGGCATAATAACCGCCTTAGAAAAAGGTAAGGAAGTTATGCCTGAAAGAATAAAAGGGGTTTGGTTTGATGGAAGCAAAGATAATAATACAGAATGAAAATTATGAGATTAGCTATCTAGATCGGTCTTCTCCTAATGTGACTGTGGCATTTGCCAGTGAGGGGAGTAATGCTTTTTCGTTACCTTTAAAAGAGTTCGTAGAAGAATTTTCAGATTTTAATAGCTCTTTTATATTTGTTCGATCCCTTCATTTGGATTGGTATAATAATCGCAATGTTTATAAGACATTTCGTGCTCTGGCAAAATTTTGCAAAGGGTTTGAAAAAGTTTATGCTTTAGGAGAAAGCATTGGGGGATCAGGGGCTTTATTATTCTCCGAGTTTTATCCAGATCTCCACAGAATTTTAGCGCTTTGTCCCCAATATTCCGCTTTGCAGCCTTTTTGTAAATGGTATGGGGCCCTAAGTGTAGTGGACGGCGAAGCGATAAAGGAATATGTCTTTTCGGATTATTCTCGCCCTCAAGCTCTTGGCAAATCTGTCTTACTTCTTCCTGCCTGGGGTTATGAAGATGCCTTACATGGTCGTTTTTTTAAGTCTGATGGATTTGATGTTGTTTTTCTTAAAACCACAGAGCATCCAATGGCCAACTATTTTCTTACGGTTGATAGTAGCCGGAATTATTTGCAAGAAATCCTTGCAGGCTTATATAATGATGAGTTTGCTTTTACAGCAAAAGCCTATAAAAACATGCTGCATAAGTTGGTGGAAGACTCTTTTAAGCCCTATGCGCGTTGGATAGGAAACCACACTGCTCCTTCCAATGTCTATATCGATAAACCCTCCTACCCGCTTATCTCCGAGGGAAAAACAGCCACGCAAAGTTCCGTTTGTGAGCATTCCTTAGCGCGGGATGTTGTAGGGGATGCAGAGCGTTTGTTAAAAGAACCCCTGACGCGCTTTTATAATAACCATACAGCGTATGAAGAGCATCCCTGGTGGCAGATAGATCTTGGGAAAGTTTATCAGGTTAAGCATATTATATTATATAATCGTAGCGATGCTATGGATTGGGCCTTTCGTTTTTTAAAGTTTTCAATCATCGCTTCAGAAGATGGCCATATATGGCACACTCTGGTGAAGAAAACAGATAATGAAATTGTCGGAGGAGAATATGGAAGACCCTTTAGCTTGCCATGCTCTATCAAGGGGCGTTATATCCGCGTTATTTTGGATTTACCCAATGTTTTGAACATCGCCAGGGTAGAGGTCTATGGGGTTGAGAGCGAGGATTCCGCTTTACAAAAAACAAGTGCCAGTTAGAACAAGAGCGTTAGAGCTTGAGCTCACGTAAGAGGGCGTTGGCCTACGGGTTAGGACCTTGTTGGTGAGGAAAAGAAGAAAAGGCCTATTCTCTGAAAAAAGAATAGGCCTTTAATCTGTGCGGGGTCAAACTCAATGATAAAAATCGTGTTCGGTGACTTTCCCCCGAAATACCCAATATGAATAAAGGGTATAAATCAGGATAAGAGGGAGCAGTATAGCCGTACCAAACAGCAGGAACCCTTGGCTATAAGGTGATGAAGAGGCCTCCCAAATGGTGATACTGGGGGGAACAATATAAGGCCATATAGAAATGCCCAGCCCCGAAAAACACAGAAAAAATAAGAAGAGGCTACAGAAAAAGGGCATGGCATGCAGTTTATGATAAATACCAAAATAGACCCCAAAAGCTGCGAGAACCACGCAGAGCGGAACAGGAAGAACAAAAAGAATATGGGGCCAGCTGAACCAGTTTCTCATATAGGTTTCATTGAGGAAAGGGGTCCATAAACTCACGATCCCGATACAGATCACGAGTAGGGCAGTAAGCAGCCATGACAGTTTTCTATTATATTCAGCCAGTGCTCCTTCTGTTTTCATAATAAGCCACGTACTGCCTAAAAGGGCATACCCAACAATAACAGAAAAACCACATAGCAGGCTGAAAGGGGTTAACCACTCGTAATGGGAGCCTGCAAAATGTTGCCCATCAATGGTAATTCCCTGGATAAGAGCCCCAAGCACAATGCCTTGGCAGAAGGCGGTTAGGCACGACCCAGCCATAAAGGCAAAGCCCCAATATTCCCGAGCTTGAGGAGAGTGGACTTTAAAGCGAAATTCAAAAGCCACGCCTCGGAATATCAAAGCCAGGAGCATGGTAATAATGACCGGGTAAAAGGCTGAAAGGATAATGCTATAGGCCATAGGGAAGACCCCAAACAAGGTTGCTCCCCCAAGCACCATCCAGGTTTCGTTTCCATCCCATATAGGGGCAATGGTGTTAAGCATAATATTGCGGTGAGTAGGGTTTTTCTCCACAGCAAAGAGAATTCCGATGCCGAGATCAAAACCATCTAGGAGGATATAGGTCAGTATCGCAATGGCTGCAATGCCTGACCATATGATGGGAATCCAGTATTCAGCGCCACTCATGACTCTATTCCTCTCTTAACGGTGGTATTGGTAAGGGCCTGGGTCGCTGTATTGGCTTGTGCCTGAAAAAGGGAGTGGTCTTTCCCATAGGTCGTACTGCCTGGGCCTTCATAAGGGGCGGGGAGTTTACCCATCATTCTCATGAGGATAAAAATGCCGGAACCGAACACAATAAAATACACAATGGCAAAAGCCGTCATTGAGGTGCTGACCATGGCAAGGCTAATGTTGGAAGCGCTATGCTCCGTTCGAAGAAGACCGTAAATAGTATAAGGCTGGCGGCCCACTTCTGTGGTAACCCACCCGCATAACAGGGCTAAAAACCCAGCTGGGCCCATAAGGAGCGCCCATCTCACCAGAAGGGGCGAGTCAAACAGGTTTCCTTTTATACGGCACCACAGGGCATACAGGCCAAAAAGAGCCATAAGAATGCCGAGGCCAACCATGAGTCTAAAGGCAAAAAACACGACAGGCACGGGTGCACGGTCCTGTTTGGGGAAGTCTTTTAACCCAGGTACCGTTCCATCCAGGCTATGGGTGAGGATAAGAGAGCCTGCGAGGGGGAGTTCAATAGCATATTTGGTTTGCTCGGCTTCCATATCAGGAAGGCCGAAAAGAATAAGACCCGCCCGTTTGGAGGTTTCCCAATGCCCTTCTATAGCTGCCAATTTGGCAGGCTGGTAATGCAGTGTGTTCAGCCCATGGGCATCGCCTGCCAGTAATTGGAGGGGGCCCGCAATAACGATAAGGCCCGTAGCCATGGCAAACATTGTTTTTACCGTTTGGGGCAAAGGCTTGTTCTGTTTTTTATGTGCCAGGATATGGAAGGCTGCGACCGCTGAAACCGTTAGGGCTACACATAAGAAACACGCCAAAGCCATATGAACCAAACGATAGGGAAAGGAGGGGTTGAAGATGATATGCAGCCAGTTCTCGGGAAGAAAACGCCCAGTTCCTGGTTCGATCATATAGCCTTGGGGGGTTTGCATCCAGGAATTGGAGGCCAGGATCCATGTCATGGAAATGAGGGTGCCAAGCGAGACCATACAGGTTGAAAAAAAATGGATCCCTTTGCTGACACGGCCCATCCCAAAGAGCATAATGCCAAGAAAACCGGCTTCAAGAAAAAAGGCTGTAAGTACTTCATATCCCAGAAGGGGACCAGTAATAGCACCAGCTTTTTGTGAGAAATTGGCCCAGTTGGTGCCAAATTCGTAACTCATGACAACCCCAGAGACAACCCCCATGCCAAACCCCACCGAAAATATCTTCAGCCAGTAATGGTAAAGGTCAAGATAGGTACTGCGTTTGGTTATAAGCCATAACCCTTCGAGTGCGGCCAGATAAGCTGCCAAGCCAATGGACAAGGCCGGAAAAACGATGTGTACACCAATAGTAAAGGCAAATTGTACACGTGCGATGAGGAGCGCCGTGACATCAACCATATATTTGTTCCTTATTGTGTTAACATAGCCTGAAGCGTAATAAAGACCTAAAGCATAATAAATATATAGGCTCAAATGTCCAAAACGGTATAAAAAATACCATAGCCGAACAGATGTATCTCACCTAAAAATAACAGGAATTATTATAAAGAATCTGCTGGGAATAGGGTAGTGTTTTAGAAGATTTTGTTGAAATCAATTAACATCATCATTCCGATCACAACGGCATTTTTGGGTTTTCGGTTGCTCTGGAGATTAGTAAAATTATTGGGGTTGAAGGCATATTGCACAGAGGGCTGAAATAAAACGCCAGGAACCACCTGAAATTGCGTAAGAAGTGTTAAGATATAAGAAGAACGTTTAATATCAACGCCATATTCCCTAAAGGCTCGGTATTGCTGCTTGCCCGCACGAGACCAATGAAGTTGGAGGCCTATCTTGTCATCAGGAATACCAGGAACCAAGGAGTTGAGGGTAAAGCCTGCTATGGCATCTTGGGCAATGAGGTCGTAGGATTCAAATCCAGAGCCGAGCGTGCCGTAAACAGAGAGGGCTCTTCCGTTTTTCTCCCGTTCTTTCCATATCTCCTGGGAGAAGCCGGCTAAAACCCCTGTTCCACGACTGTGAGTGATCAGCGGTTTGGGTTTTCCATAAACATTGAGACCGCCATTATAGAATGGATCAGGGGCGGTTGAGCCATTATAGTACGCCATAAGGCCGTAATAATTATTGTATTCGCTTGATTTGTCGCTATAAGCCAGCTGGGTTATCCCTGTGGCACCAATAGCGTTTTTGGTGCTAAATTGTGTGCCATGGGTTAAACCTTCACTGGGGTTGATTTCAGAGGCCCCCATCCGTAAGGTCCAGTCTTTATCGATATTATAGGTTATAACCCCTGCCCAGTGAGAGGTCGTTATTGGGGCGATATTGATATTATATATCCAGATATTGGAAAAACAGGTCAGGATAGAGGTACAAATATCTGGTGTAAAATAGCGGATTAAGTTTGTTCGTCCGGCCTCTACGGTCAGGGTGTCTTTAATAAGGGTTTGCTCATAGGTTAGCATCTGTAAGGCGTACGAGCGAATTAAATGGGGGTGCTGGTAAGAAAGGGTCATATCCCCTATTTGGGAATCCCACCCCAGAACGTTATTACGAAAAATATATTGTCCCCATTGAAAATGGATTTGGCCGCCTTGCCACCCTATCATCTTTTCCAGATTAGCGTTGACATTAAAGAAAAGGGCGTTGGCATTAGCGCTGTTTCTGGGCTCAAGGCCACCTGCAACGTTTGAGACAACACCTCCAAAGCCAATCACGCCAAACGTAAGGCCATAAGGGGAAATGAGGTTGTTAATTTGAGAGAGAAACTTGTATTCTGGGATGTCTGTACTGTCTGATGGTTGTGTGTGGATGGCACTCAGCTTCTGGCTTACGGAGAAGTTCTGCTCTTTTGTCTCTTTGGCGTGGGTTAAAGAGGGGAAAGAGGCAAGACAGATAACCACCAGGAAACCCCAGCTTTTTAATAAGGCTAAGTTTTTCATATAGGATAATAAGGCTGTTTATTGCGATCACAACAAAAAATTGGGGCAGTCAATAGGGGGTGGTTAGGATATAAAAGCATGAATGAAATCTTACGGTCAATTTTATCAATTATTTTATAATACTGTAAATAGCACCACTTGTTTATAACAAAAATGTAAAAGAAAAATTTTGTTTTGTTGTAAAATTAGGGAGCACTTCCATAAAAGTGGGGAGGTTGTTCCAAGACAATTGCTGGGGTCTTATACTGCTTTCGATGAACAACACCGTATATGCTATGAATGATAAGGCCTCCTTGGCTTTAAGACATTGCCATAGCAGGGTAGGCAGTACGAACGATTTTTACGGCCCCTCCATTTCTTTTCCGATATTAGAATGGTAAAAAGGCCAGATCATTCACCTTCATTTTCTCCTTTTGGTAAAGCCCTGGCCGGTCATCTGGCCAGTCTTTAAGAGTATTACGGTCTGATCTTTATTCCTGTTTACGGCTCTATTCCACTCTGAACTTGTTCATCCCAGGAGGATGATAGCCCTCGCGAGAGGCTTTATAAAGCAGGCAGAGAACAAAGAGGTCCGCCTAAGCGTAATACTCTTTTTGTGCAGGCTCATTCTTACGGAATTCCGAAGGAAGAGAGAGAACATTGATCATGAAGAGTGTTTAATCCGTTTTTTATTTCAAGTTTGGTGGTGTTGGCTTCGCCATTAATAAAGATTTTTTTCCAGGTTAGTCCAGGTCAGTCCATGCAAGTAATGAATAAAATAAATTATATCATTTACGATTTGAATAAAATAAATTATAAATAAATCTATAAATGGTTAATAATTTGCTAAGGGTTTAAATGCCTGTTATGTCAAGTTAAAAACCCTTTATTGTTTATCTCTGCTTACCTCTTCAGATCGAATAAGTAATAATAAAAAGTGTTGACTAAATTAACGATTAAAGGATTTTTATAGATGCGTGATCTATCTGTACATGAAACTGAAACCGTTTCTGGTGGTTTTTACTTTACTTCTCCTCTTATCGGTGCAGCCATTGGCGCTGTATTAGGCAATGGTAGTGCACAAGCGATGGCTTTAGGTTCTGGAATTGGCGCTATCCTTCTAACTCCCTATTGCCCACTGCATTGGATTTATGGCCTTACAGCCATTGCTACCGCTTTTGGTCTAGATAACGGCAATAATACTGCTCATGGAACAGAAACAACCCCTGCAGCTACCGCTGCGGCCTAAAAATTAGGGGGGTACCATATTTCCCCTTTACAAAAGGGGAAATATGTTTTTAGTCTTTAACGGGTTCAAAATATTTTTTTGATATTTGAGTGAAATATTTTAAGATGTTTGTGAGTTTAGTATTTTATTGATAATTTTATAGGCTCTCCATGATTGTAGTATGTGGCGATGTGCTGATCGACTTCATCCCTGTAGAAACCAAAACAGGGAGTATGGCGTACTCTCCAGTTGCAGGGGGTTCATGCAGCAATATTGCTACTGCCATTGGGCGCTTGGGTGGAAAAGTCTCTTTCATGGGGGGAGTATCAACCGATTTTTTTGGTGATATGCTCATTGACCGTATGGTAGAGGCGGGTGTTGATACACGGTATATCGCCCGAAACGGGCATGGTTCAACCCTCGCTTTTGTCAAGCTCGAGGCAACAGATGCCCGTTATGCATTTTTTGATGAAAATTCGGCTTCCCAATTGTGGGAGCGCTCCATGTCTCCACCCTTTACGGAGGATGTTGAGCTGATCCATATTGGCTCAACCTCTCTTATAGAAATGCCGATTGCTGCTTCATGTGAAGCGATGTTTAAAGCAGAGCATGGTAAAAAATTATTGTGCATTGATCCGAACTGCCGACCAACCCTGACAAAAAACGTCCATGTCTATCGTGAACGAATTGCTCGCTTAATGGGTATGGCAGATATTATTAAACTTTCATTAGACGATCTGGAGTACGTCCTGCCAAATGTTGCTCCGGAAGAAGCTGCAAAACGTTGGCTCAATGGTGGGGCAAGTATGGTGGTTATAACCCGAGGGATTTTGGGGGCTCTCGGTTTCTTTAAAGATCAACCCATGGTGGTTGTTCCCCCAGCAGAAGCACGGAATGTGGTTGATACGGTGGGAGCGGGGGATACATTTATTGGCTCTCTTCTGGCCTTTTTCCAGGCTCGGGGTGTGTTGAACAAAGCCAAATTCCATCAGATCACTTCTAAAGATATGGAAGAAGCTCTAGCTTATGCCGCAAAGGTTGCGGCCATGGTGTGTGAGCGTCAAGGTGCTAATCCACCTTGGAAGAAGGAAGTGGACGCTCGCTAACCCCGAGAAGGATCGTTTGCCATAATAAAAAAGCACTCTCTTATAAAAGGGATTATTTTTTTGCCCTCGTTTAAAAGAAGGTTTTGTTTTTTTATATTACCTAATAGCATTCTATTTTAGCCTATGGCAATAATGCATACTTTTGAAAAACATATGCCGGAGCCAAACTGAGTGAGGGTTAGCAACAGAAACAGGGCTTAACAGCAAACCATAACAGCCCAAAAGGCAGTGGAATTGGACTTGATCCAGTGAGTAGGTGGGAATTTTTAAAGCCCCTGGGAAGAGCACGCCCCAGCTATACTGCTCACCCGTCAAGCCTTTAAAGTCAGGGGTGCTAGTTTAAGCCGCTCTGAAGTGCCCTTTTTTGAAGAATGGAAAGTTCAGGTGCTGGTTATGGTCTCTTGGAAGCATAGCTCTTGATAAGATGAGACAAATTAAATGGGAAGATTGCTATTTTTTTGCCAAAAAGAGAGTGTTACAATAAAAAGCGTACGTGGTTTGCTGAATAATATGGCATTGCAAAGGTAAGAGGGATATGGGAGTGCGTTCTTTTCGTGCCTTATCATTGGGTATGGTCGTGGTTTTAGGCGTAGCGGCCTGCTCTAGTACAGCATATGACCCAAACCTTACTCCAGAAGAAAATAAAATACGCCAACGGGCCGACCAGTTTAATGATACTTTGGCAGAAGGGGCTGTTGCGGGGGCTTTATTAGGGGCCCTTATTGGAGGGCTGGCTGCAAAAAACCATGGGGAAGGGGCGGCTATAGGGGCGGCCAGTGGCGCTGCTCTAGGGGTTGGGCTTGGGTATGCCGTTGCTAGCAATACAGAAGCGCAGCAGCAAACAGAAGACCAATATCAGGCAGCGATTCAACAGGCCCAGAAAACCGCGAATGAAGCCAAAATCGATGCTCAAACAGCAAGGGCAGCTGCCCAGCAAGCCCAAAAACAGCTCGCTGATATGAACCGCCAACTGGCCCAGAAGAAAATATCGGCTGATGCTTACCAGAAAAAGCTGGATTCTCTTCAGTCAACAGATCAGTCCTTGCGCAAACTTATTGCCAAATATAAGGATCATACCCAGTCTATGTATCGGTATGCGCAAGCTCGTCGGAGTACTTCTATGGCGCATTTGGCGGTTATTACGGATCGATCCGTTTCTGAAATGGAACAGGCTGAATCCGTTTTGGCAACAGGCCTTGGCCAGCAACCTGCGCAAGGCGGCACCCTTTCAAACAGGGGTACGTCATCGTAAGCGACATGAAGAGGTATGATACGGAGAGGAATAAGGAAGAATGGCACGATATGGGGAATCGGGTATGCAGATAAAATGGGGTATGCCGATAAAACGAGTGGGAAATATGAAAAAAATCGCGCCGGCTTTTTTAGGGTGCACGGTTTTTTTGGCAGCGTGTTCTGCCCAGCAATGCGATCCAAACCAGGCAGACCTATTCACAGGGGTAGGCTGCTCGGTGGGGGATGGCTATCAGGATAGAACCGATCTGCTGAAGAAAAAATATGCCGAGGCTAAACTGAATGAGGGCCAGCAACAGAAACAGGCCTTAACAGCTCAACAGCAAGCCATAACAGCCCAAAAGGCAGTGGCTCAAAGGCGGGCAGAGCTTATGCAGGTTGATAATAAAGCCTGGCAGTTACGCAAACGGGTTACTCAGGCTCAGAATAGCAAAAAAACGCTCTCGAGAGAACTTAAGGCCGAAAAAGCGAAGCTTGACCAGTTTGATAAAGTGCGGGCTCATACTTCTTCAACCAATCCTTCAGAAAAAGAACTCAATGCTCTGACATCCATATTGGGTGGTCTATAATTGGATTTTACGGGAAGGAAACACAGTCTCTCTCTTAGCGAACTCTTTAAAGAATTCGTCTTTTGGGTGGGCTGTTTATTCATAAGGCCGAAGGGGGATTGCTGGATTTTTGGGTAAAGTCTGCGCAATGAGCATCCTTCCTGGTATAGTGATTACAGTCTGATGTCGTAATCACAGTGCGGCAAACACTCTTTCTCTCAGCGTCAATCGCTTCATAATGGGTGCGGATCTTGTTGTGCAGTTTTATGACATTTCTATGAAGGGCAATATTCTCTCTCACAAATCGTGGCAAAAGTTGTAGCTCTCACCTTTAGCCCTTATTTTTACCAGCCGGCCCTAGTCATTATATTCGTTCTGATCAGGCATATTTCTAACTTCAGGGGTCTCAAGGCTGAGATAATAAAGCCGCAAAAAGTAAGGTGCGTAGGGTTGGGCTTGCAAAAGACCCCTAAAAAATTGGGCTTGAAGTTTTACTCTTCAGGTCTTTTGGGGGATGAAGTGTTCATCGCCTGTAGGGTGCAGCCAATATCGAGGAAAGACTTGTCTAAGGTTAATGATTGCTAAAGTTTACGAAACGGGAGTTGGTGTTTCTATGGTATTTTGATTGTCATTGAGGTTTTTACCCTCGTGCTAGGCATAAGACCTAACCTACAACTTTCAAGAAGGGCTACGGCCCAAACGAGACGAAAAATTGTCAGTGCCATCCAAACGATATAGGCACATAGAGAGAGGGGCTATGAAATTTGGTTGATATACCCAAACCCTTTTATCTTAATGCGCTGTTTCTCCCCTCTTAAAAATCTTTGAAGTGCGGGTTAAGCTGTGGAGCTGGATTTTTTATGGGATTTCTTCTCCTGTAAGCAAGACTGGCATAGCCCTTCAATTTCTACGATCGCAGACTCATATTGAAATCCTTGTTCCTGTGCGACGGAAGAGAGGGTTTTTTCAATAACCAGGCTATTCAGTTCAGTGGCATGTCCGCAAGAGGTACAAAGAAGAAACTGTATTTTATGCTGATGGAGGTGCCCAGCATCTGTATCTGTATCTGTATCTGTTAGAGGGTCTTCCTTGTGGATGCAGCTAATAAAGGCTGCCAGTTTTTCTATTTTATGCACCAGTCCTTGCTTCTGTAAAAAATCAAGGGTGCGGTACACTGTTGGCGGTGCAGCCCCTTTATGGCTATTTTGCAGTTGATGCAGAATATCATAAGCTCCTAAAGGGCGTTCAGAGGAAAGAATAAGAGCCAGAACATCATGGCGTAGCGCAGTCATTTTCAGGCCGCGGGATACAATAAGCCTGGTCGCTTTTTCCAGTTGTTCGGTAACTTTGGCATTCGGTTTTAAGCTCGTCATGGATATCCTATATGTGGTTAAAAATCTGAATGGCGTTAACGGGCTTTGTCAGCTGGAATGACCCCGATAGACTGCTCAATGGCTGAAGAGCTTAAGCTTGCATGGTGGCCCAGTAATTCTATATGGTTACGCAAAGCGGAAAGAAAAACAGCAAGGTTATTTTGTCCACGGGTTTCGAAGATTGATTTCAGAATCTGGAATTGCTCTTGGCAATTTTGGGCGGATAGGGGAGCGGTTGCTATTTGTTGGGCCAGCTCGGTATACCCCTCAATGGACCCCCGAACAAGGCGTTTATGGGTATTCACGTTGGTCGTAATAATTTTTTTCTGCTCCTCTGTCAGGTGGGTCAGTACCTGCATTTCCTTTTGGAGAAGGCGGATCGTATTGAGCGACTGCCAGATATTCATGCCCAATGTGGCGGCCGCCTCGGCTTGGGCCCGCAAGGTTCGTGCAGCGGCATCCTGGTTGGCCCGTTCCTTGCTGACAAAGGCAGATTTGATTTTGTCGAGCCCCTGCTGAATGGCAAGGTCTGTGGTCTGCTTTTGGAGATGATCAATCAATTGAGTAGGGTCTGTTCCGCTCTCTAGATCGGCTTGGGCGGAATGGGTAAGGGCCATAAACTCTTTTTGGGCCTGTTCTGTCTCTTGCAGGCTACCAAGGCTTACGGCCCCGATGGCCATTCTAAACCCCAGGGTGGAAAGGGCTGTAGGGCTATGGGTTGTTGCGTTAAAGGGGGCAATTTCTTCCCGCATAGCCGTAAAAAGGTCGTGCGGGTCGTAAGTATAATTCCCTCCCCGGCCAATAAGGCCCCCTGCCTGGCCTTGTTGGCGGCCAACACGGTTAAGGCGATAGGGTTCTTGCATCATTTGTTCCACCTCGCCCAGCATATCGTAAAGGCCCAGCGGGTTGGATTTAAGCTGGCCAACTGGCTGAAGGTGATTTTCAGCAAGGCTGCCCGCCATGATATAGTGCTCTACCCCGTCTGGCATAGGCCATAGGGGGGCCATAAATTCTGTAGGGCTGACTTTCATACCCCCCTTGGCTGCATAACTCCATTCCTCTTCCGTTGGGAGGCGGAGATAACCGTAAGCATCGCCTCGTTTAGGGAGGGAGTTTTTAGCATGTTCCAAGAGCCATCCAGACCAGAAGGCTGAAATGGACTGGGCATCAAACCAGGATAATCGGCTTACAGGCACTCGCCCTGCCAGAGAAGGTTCAGGGCACGTTTTCTGGTTCTGGGCAGCCAAAAGGGCGTTATACTGGTTTTGGGTGACATCATATTTTGCTAGATAGTAGCGCTTAATAGAAGGAGTATTGCCAGGAAATGGGGCTGCAAGCCAGGCCTGGCGGAGATAGAGGTTATAGCCTTGTGAAAAATCTGCCCGCCCGATCTGTATGTTTTGATCCCCCAAGAGGCCACCAGCCTGAGGGACGTCAATAGGGCGAAACACCATAGCTCCTCCACAGGGTAAGGGGAGGGTTAAATCATCCTCCATCGGGTGGGGGTCATAAAATTTTTTATCCCATGTTATAGAAGAAGTAGCCCCCCAGCTTGAGGCAGAAAAAGAGATCGCCAATTGCAGGGATACCCCAAAGGCCATAAGAAAAACACTTGGCTTGCGGTAGAAGGAAAAAAAATACAAGAGCAGTCTCCTACGGTGTAATGATACCTTCTTCCCAGGGTTTAACATACACAGCGCGCCGTCCAGCCAGGAAAGCTGCACAGGTAGCACCGCACAAGGTCAGCAGGCAGGCTATAGCAATAAGGGGAGTATCAATATGGCAAAGATTTTGGTTATGGGGGAGCAGGTTGGGGAAAATATGGTTAATCCATAAAGCAGATCCTACAGCGACAGCACTGCCTCCCAAAGCTCCAAGGCAAGCCAGAATCAACGATTGGGTAAGCGGAAAAATCAGAAGGTCCATACCTGATAACCCAGAAAATCGTAACAATGCCAGAATATGGCGTTTGCGTTCAATATTGGCCCATAACCCAGCTCCCAGGGAAACCAGTATGCCTACCCCACCAATGGAAGCCACCAGTAAGAAAAGAAGGGAAAGGTTATGGCTCATACTCATAAGGCCCTGAACTTCGTCGGCATGGGAGAGGATATCATACCCTTTCTGGCGCAACATCGTATCAAGTGTGGGAACCATGCTTAACTTTTTCGCATAGAGCCTAAACCCCGCATAAACAGGCTGGGGGGGAGGGGTAAAATGCTCGAGATTATTGGGCCAAGAAATCTGACCATCTTGGTAGGCTTCAAGGGCAAGGGCAAAAAGCAGGGTCACATAAAGTGTTTTTTGCACAGTGACTTCGGGGGGAACAACCCGTTGTATTGTCAGTGTTACGGGGTGATTTTCCTTTTGGCCATTCATGATACGGTTGACATAGCCTGTAATTTTATCACCCTGCCCCACATGCAAATACGCTGCTGCAGAAGAGGAAATCATCACATCAGAAGAGAAGGATGAACCAGAGGACGGATCAAGGGCTTGACCAGAAGATTGCCCAAAAGATTGCCCAAAAGATTGCCCGGAAGATTGCTCAGAAGCGTGAGGAGGGGGGAAAGCCTGGTGAGGGGCAGCGGTAAAAGCAAGGAGAGGATCCCCCTTGGCGGTGGGTTGCAAGGTGAGATAAAGCCCCTCTCCCTTATGGCCGGGTTTTTCCACCAATAAGCTAGCAGCTAAGGTGCGCGTTTTGGGAATGAGGAAGCGAACGTCCTGAAGTGCGGCAAGTTGAGCCAGCTGTTCTTGGGTATAACTTCCGTTGGAAATGCTTACAATTTCCAAGCTGTGGGGGTTTTCAAGGAGGGCATGACGGATGGAGTGGATTATACCGCTCCGTAGACCAGCTACAATAATCATGGGGGCGATTACAGCCATAATAGCCAGGATCGAGCAAAGGGTCAGGACTTTATCAGACCAAAGGTCTCTAAGGGCGAGCTGGATAGAGAGAAGAGGGTGCCAGCGAGACGAAAGCGAATGATGGGGGGAAGGGGGCATCGCTACAGGGTAATCCTTGTGGTTTGGGAAACCATATCCAGATGGCAATGAGAAAGGGAGAACCCGGCATAGGTGGCTCGTTCCGGGTTGTGGGTACTCATGATGAGGGCAGCATGATTGGCGGTGCTTTCTTGAAGGAGAACTTGGAGCACTGTATCGGCCTGGGTGGGGTGGAGGGCCGAGGTGGGCTCATCAGCCAGAATAATCCGGGGCTTGCTAGCAAGGGCGCGGGCTATGCCTACCCTTTGCTTTTGCCCTACGGAAAGTTCGATAACTGCGCGGTCTTTCAAGTGCTCTATCTCCAGGCTTTTCATAAGGTGGGTGATATATTTCTTATCGATACGGTGGAGGATTTTTTGGGAAATAATAATATTTTCATACACGCTTAAAAAAGGAATCAGAGAGGAGGTTTGGGCAACAAATCCAAAAAGAGAGGCCCGAATTTGCGCGAGCTTGTCTAATTGGTTGTTTTTCCATAAGGGGATAAGGTCAATCCCATCAACCTGGAAGGTTTCTACCTCCGTGGGGGATAAGGCGGTAGAAAGTAGCCCAAGCGCCGTGCTTTTCCCACATCCTGAAGGGCCACATAGGGCTACCTTACACTGAGTACTCAATGTAACCTGGGAAAGGATAATGGCAATATTGCCCGTTGTACTGTGGCTGGCAGAGAAATGCCGGCTAAGATGGGTGGCACGAAGGATAACAGGCATGGGAAAACCAGATGGAAAATGAAAAGGGTTAGGGAAGGGCCTCAAGAGGAACAGGATAGACAGCCTCGCCCGGGTCATGGCTGCCGCCAAGCTGAACCCATAAGTCGGGTTGGGATTGATAGGCCTGGTAAAGCCTAAGACGAGATTCTACCCGGTTAAGCACCGTGCGCTGGGCAATAGCTCCCATCGCTAGCCAATCTTGTTGGGAGATCGTCATAAGGTCGGGTTTGTAGGGCAGACCATCCAGATATTCTCCCAAAAGGTCACCAATGCGTTCAGCATGGGCAATCTGGGAGGGGTCACGGGCGGCAGCTGCAAAAGCAGAGCGCAATTGGGTAAAGAAGGTTTGGGGTTCAGTACGTCCGGCAAGCCCCGTGGTCAGGATTGTTTGCAAGGCCTGAGCTAGATCAGAAAGCTGGTTGCGCGTGAGGAGAATACGCACCTGAATGCTTTGTTTGGCTGGGTCTGCTAGGTCACGATCAGTGGTAAAGCTTTGGATCACATCTGGGGCAGATGTGTGCTGGAGATCACCAAGATAGGCCAGCTTCATGGCCTGGGCGACTACATCAATCTTTTTTTGGTCTTCCTGGGTCGTCGTCTTGGGGGCCAGACCCGCAAGCTTTTGCCCGGTTGTATCTGCAACCTGTTGGAGAAGCGAGGTGGAAAGGGTTTGAACGATTTTGTCAAACTCCTGGGGGGATCCATCCTTAACGGGGAAGTAAAGGGAACCTGCGGTACCAAATTTGGAAAGCTGCTGGTATTGGCGCGCAGCCTTACTATGATCGGCATTTTTTTGCCCCGCAGGGGTAAGAAGGTGAATAACAAAAAGGGCCACCCCCTTGGACTGTGCCAGCTGCCTTATGCCCTCAATATCCATTTTGGTCAGGCTGTGTGGGTCATCGGCCTCTCGTGCGCCGGCATCCGTAACCAGTACAATATAGCGCCCGGCAAAACTTGCCCAGTTTACGTCATCTAAGGCTTTTTTTATGCCCGCTAAGGCATCTTCATCAAAAGAGGCGGATGAGGATGGTGCATCATGCACTGAGGCAATGGCGGTGTTGATAGAGTCAATCGGTTGGGAAAAATCTGGCAGGGCATAGGTTTTGGTTTCATATTCCAGCTTGGGGTTTTCCTTCAGGCTATCGCGGTAAGCGACGAGCCCAAAACGAAAATTGTTGCTAACAACTGTGCCTTTTATAGAGTTGGCAATGTCTTTTACTGCCTGCCTTGTATGTTCAATATAAGGCTGCATGCTGATGGTCGTATCCATAACAAACACAAGGCCTGCCTTGAAATCTTTAATGGAGATTTTGGCAGGAGCTGGGGCAGGTGTATGGTCAGCTGGGGCAGAAATGACTGTAAGCAGCTTGAGGGATGGGCCATTTTCACGTTCAATCTGTTGGGCATCCAGTATGGGTAGCAGGTAGAAATTATGGGTAATGTCAATATAGGTTTCAGGTTCTAGGGCAATAACAGGGCCAGGAGTGTTCGCCAGTGCTCCTTTAAGAAGGGCTTCGGCTTTTTGACCGGGCTGGGGGTCGAGGATGAGTTTTTTTTCCTCTTCAGCCGTTTTAAGAAAAAGGACTCGCTGGCGGCCAGCAGGGTTGGTAAAGGCCCCGACAAGGCTATGTTTCCAGTCTATTGTTTTTTCCGCAGGGATCCAGCCCACTCTCTCACCATGAGGAGAGGATCCCACCTGTACCCAACGGGTTTTACCATCCTGACTTGTTTGACGGTCATAGACGTAAAAAATACTAAAACCGGGAATGGGGGTAGCTTGGGTAGGAGAAGCCTGGGGGGAGAGGATTGCTCCTGGGCGGGTGATAATGCGTTGGTAGAGGGTATGCTTGCCTGGCATGAGTA
Source organism: Entomobacter blattae (assembly GCF_014672835.1). Classification (NCBI taxonomy): domain Bacteria; kingdom Pseudomonadati; phylum Pseudomonadota; class Alphaproteobacteria; order Acetobacterales; family Acetobacteraceae; genus Entomobacter; species Entomobacter blattae. The sequence goes on from NZ_CP060244.1 coordinate 813,697, forward strand.
AAGGCGCTGTAGGCGCGGTGGCAGAAGTGGCCGGTTCAGCTGCCCATATTTTGGTAGCCTCTGTGAAAGGGCTTGCAGCGATAAAGGTCGCCATAACCGATATATAGAGGTTCAGGCGTGGCCTGTCTGCCCTTTTTGATTTTGATAAGTTTGGAAGAACAAGGGTGCGTGATAGGGGCTTACCCCCCGAGGAGAGAGGGGTGAGGGCTGTCCTAGAAAACCAGATGAAGACAGAAAAACTCATGGCCAAAAATCCTTTAAAGCGAGCTGGGCACTGAGATTGCCTTTTTTATCTTCCTGTTCAAGGAATTCATGGAGCTTTGCACGCAGCTGAATAGCCTGATTGTCCCCTGCTTTCGCTGCATCACGATAATAGCGTGCCGATTCCCTAAAGTCAGGGGCAGGGATCGGTCCGCCCGGTTTGAAGCCTACTGGGTCGTACAATTTTGCCAGTTCCAGCATGGCAACCGAATCGCCTTTGTTGGCGGCAGTTTCCAGTAGAAGGAGTCCATCGTCTTTTTGCGTACCCTTCAGGCGTCTTATCCCTTCTTGGCCAATACTACTGGCATTGGGCGCACGGGCAATAACCTCTTTCACCGAGAGTTTGTCGAGCGTAACGGGTGGGGGAGCGGAGGAGGTGGCCGCAGGCTTGGCAACAGGCTTGGCAACAGGGGGCGTCAGTTGGGCAGTGGAAGGGGGGGGGGCCTCTTCATCTTCTGAGAGGAAAAAATACAGGCCCCCTCCGGCGATAAGCAGGATAAAAGCGACAAGAAAGCCAACCCCTAACCAGGAACGGGTGGGGGAGGAAGAAAGTTGGTGGCGTGTGGTAGGCTCCAATGGCTTTGAAGGAGGCTCAGGGGAAGAGGCAGGCTGCTCTGATGCAGCAGCTAAGGGCTCTTCAGGAAGTGGATCTTTGGGGGGTGTGAAGGGGTTGTCTGGGAGAGGATCTGCAACAGGAAGGGGAGAGGTTTTGGGGGAGTCTGTGTTGATAACAGTGCGCGCAGAGCTTCGCCGTGAAGGGATTTCTGGCCATATGAGCGTGGTAGTAAGATCCAGCTCTGGGATGCGTAATTGGTAGGGATTCCCCGCTTCTATCGTGAGGCTAATGGCATCGGCATCCAAAAGCAGAATCAGGTCGCGGCCATTGGGTGCAGGATGGATATCTACAGGGATACAAGCAGGTGTACCTGGGCTGGTGGGAAACACCACGGTCAGAGGCTGGCTAGCCTGGCCTGCAGCGTTGGGTATGGTAAGCCGTGCAATCCCTGGGCCTTCAGGGACAATTGTAAGTGCTGCATTCATTGGGCACAGTTTCCTATGGCATCAATAATCTGTTTTAAGGCGGTATTGGCGGCAGGGTCAACACCATTCATACCAACAGCACCGGCATTTTCGGCAAAACGTTCAACCAGGGCAGAAATCCAGTCCCTGATATATTGCTCATTATAGGGGGTTGGGGTTTCCTGAAGGGAGGGGAGGCCCGTGACAGGGGGCCGAGGAAGAAAAATGGGCTGAGGGGTTTTGCCCAAAGAATGGGGGCGTTCAGCCAGGGGAATAGTATGATAGCCTAGCCATGTTATAAAATTGCCAATTTCGATTTCAGCGATCAGGGCTTGAATTTCCCCCGAAAGGTTAAGGCTGTTTTGGTAACTGGCTTGTTTACGAAAAGAGTTGGCCAGGGTCTGTCGCAGATCAAGCCTGTTAGCCAGCGTTCCTAGTTCTGTGGTCAGGGTGCTGACCTGAGACGAAGGCACATGGTAAATGGCTTCAAGACCTTCTTCCTGGGCAAAACTGTCTATGAGGGTATTCCATTTGGTGACGACCATGTCGGCAAATTGGTCATGCCGGTCAGAGGGGTGAAAAGGTTGGGTTTGAGCATTATCCGGCTCAATGCTCTTTTCCTCCTCCTGAAGGTCGGGGTGGGGTGGGGCAGCATTGGGGAACATGTCAGAAAATATTTCACGCACATCGTTCATCCGCCCTATTGGGGTTGTATAGTCAGTCGGGTTGCTTTCCAGGAGCTGCCAGAGTTCCATCAGCTGCTCATGGGTGATTTGTAAACGGCGAAGAAAGGGGGGCAGCATTTGGGCGGTCACGCTGCTCATTAAGGCGCGGGCCACGTTTTGGGCTTCTAGGCGGGCCTTTTGGATAGCCTCAGCAAGGTTTTCGCTACGGTAATATTGGTGAAGGTAACGGGTCATATCTGTGGATAGGGTGTGGAGCATACTGGCGAGCTGTTTTTCTTTTGTTGCCAAAAGCGCACTTTGGGCAAGCTGTTCTGCCAGATAGGAAATTCCGCCATCATTGGCCTTAAGCACTTCATCCCAGGCGCGCTCGGGATGGCGAATGTAGGTTTTAACCGCAGTATTGGCAAGGTAAGCCTCATGGCGTTCTGCTACAAGCTTGCTGCCATGAGGGGTAAAGCCGTTTTCTCTGGGGCCATCAACTGTCGTTTCATAGGAAAATACCGCAGGAAAAGCTACGGCTGTGCTCCGCAGCCAGAAGGTGTTGTTAAAGGGCTGCTGGGGTTTCCACTCTTTGAGCCAGGGACTAGCTTTAAAAAAATCGACCAGGCTGGCGTGTAGGCGGGCTGTCCATCGGTTAGCCGAGGTGCTGGCCTCTCCCTTTTTTTCTTCAAATTCGCGATCAAATTTCGTCAACACGACAAACAGCGCATCGGTTTTATCTGTCCTGGCTTGCGGGGTGGCACCAGCCATATTATTGACCCAGTCATCGACCATGGCGGGAATGGAGGTCACATTTTGCACGGAGTCACTGACGCAAAGGATCATGGCGTTAATTTCGCGTGCACTTTGATACATGCTAAAGAGATAGGCAATTTTTCCACGCAGGAACAGGCGGCCCAAATTTGTGGGTTGGGCAAAAAAGGCCTCGATATCATATATGTTTTCGCGCGAGCGAGCGCCTGGAAAGTCCAGTAGGTCTGCTTCCTCAAGAAAGGGCCAGGGTTTTTCGGAGAGGGGAACAGTAATTTCACTGCCCAGTGCTGCAAGGATAGGGCGGTGAAGAGCAACCTTTTTCCCCTCTGTGGTGATCACGTCGAGTAGGTCAAGAGTGTCTGTTTTCTCAAGATTGTCTGTTTGACCAAGTTGGTGCAGGGTCTCTACATGCAAAATGCTTTTTTCTCTGGGGGTTAGGGCTGCCACAGAACAAAACACTTGTTCACTTTTACCCAGCGAAAGCCGGGCCTCGAAAAGTTGGTGTGCAAGCGTTGTTAAAGGGGATAGTTGGCCCCAAAGGGGGGAGAGAACCCGTACGCTTTCAGCAAGGGAGAGGGTGGGAAGATGCTGTTTCAGAAGTGTCCAGTAGGTTTCATTCGTCCAAAGCAAATGGGGATTTCCCGCATAGGTAGACAGCACGAGGTCATGGAGGTCTTCAATGTCATCCAGGTTGAAAAGACCCTGGCTAGGGTTTCCTGCTACAGGGGATTGAGGCAGGGGGCCAATGCGCCCGGTAATGCCTGCAACAGGAGCCCCCGTCACAGGGGATTGAAAGAGGGCTTCAACAGGGGTGTTGGTTGGTGAAGGCTTGGTTTTACTGAAATCCTCCAAATAGGCATTCATAAGGATTTTGGTTATATCGCCAAAGCTTAACAAGCGGAGAGGGACGCTGGCAGAAGGGTTAGGGCTGCTGGCAGCCTTGGTGGTAAAACGGGTCACTAGGGCAGTGGATTCATTGCCACCCGGGGGGTTCATTTCTGTTAAGAAGTCCAGATTCCTTTCTGGGTAATGGGCTGTAAGGGTTTTACCGTTTGGGCTGGCTAACCCTGTGACCAGATAGGATTTCCCCGCCTGGGAAGCCCCAAAAACGGCTACAGAAGGAGGGTGCTGGGCAGAATGAGAAATTTTTCTGGCCATTCGTCGGTAACGGCGTAAGGCTGCTTGCGGGGTGGCAATATTGCCTTTGGCAGCTTTGGGGTTTTGCTCCAGCCATTCTATGGCCTTAGCGGCAGAGTGGGCGAATGTCTCTGCTTTTTGGAAAAAGGAAGGAAATTCAGGATGTGTCATGAATAGGCTCCTAAGCCAGGGTAAAACGGCCAGTATCCCGCCAGTAGCCATCTGACTCGGCCAGGGTTTGCAAGCGCAGGCGTACAATACGTAAATGCAGATGTTCGCCATGCCGGTCTAGCACTTCGGTGACCTGGAACTGTTCCCGATCGGAATAGTCTTTACGTTCTTCTTCACGCTCGGGGTCTATATCACGGCGGGTAATTTTAATAGAAAGGGGAAGAGCAATGTGTTCAAACCCAGGAAAATTGCCAAATTCCAGCGTATAAAGAGGTTGGGCTGGCCAACGTTCAATATCAAGCTGCCGGTAGCCAATACGTGTCATATTTTCAAAATCTGGCACCACAAAGCTGGTTTCACCCCAGCTGGCAGAAGACAGGCTTACAGTGGGATGAAGGGGAAAACCCTCTGCTGCAGGAGAGATTTGCTGGGGAGAGGCTTGGGGGATGGTCGGGTCTGAAGGGGGAGGAGATTGGGGTGGAGCATCAAGGTCAACATTTTTAAGCCACACATTACGCTCCCTCAGTTGGCCGTTTTTATCCAGCCGACCAATAAAGCGTGCGGTAGAACGCATGCGAAGGGCACGGGTTCGTAGTACGAAATTCTGTAATCGCCCTTCTGCCTGTAAACATAGTGAGGCTCCTACGGCTGCCGTGGTTTTAGGGTCATCAATACGGTTTCGGGCATCACGAAAGGCATAATGGGGGCCAACCCGGTAGTGATACATGCTGATAATACGGTGGGGGGGCACTGGCATGGCCGTCATGATCATATCAGCCACCCGGCGTAAGCGTGATGGCCTGCCGGAAATCAGGAGCACATCACAATCATAGGTCCAGACCACCTCGCAGAGATCAGCAATGACGGGGCCAAGAATATGGGTGATGGAGGCCTCAACTTGGCGAACCGACGTGCTAATTGTGATATGGCGGATATCAAACCCTTCCGCCCCGGCAGCCTGAGCATGGCTTTGCATGAAGGAAAGGGCCCGTTTGGTACTTTCCTGGTTGGTATTTATAATGTCTTGGAGAGTGAAAGGGGGGAGGTGCTCTGTTTTTCGATCTGTGAGCTGTTCATAGTCGGAAAGAAGGGCAAGGGCGGTTGGCTCTAAGATGGTGGAGACGAAGAGCCGGCGCAGATGGCGTTCCTGTTCGGATTGTCCTCCCCAATCCTGGCCGAGAACGCGGTTTAGCAAGGCGTTAGGGTCCTCGACCCCGCATTTCTTAAGGGTTTGGCTGATTTCAGGCAAGACAATATGGGTGATGAGATGCTCCATAATATCATCGCCTGCGGTTTTAAAACTTTCGCGGAATTCCTGATGGGGGTGAATAGCCTCTCCCGAGGGGAGGGTATAGGTGGTAATCATTAAATCGGTTGTCCCGCCCCCAATATCGATACTGGCCACACGGAGGCTGTAGGCAGAGGAAGGAACGGCCTGCTCTGCTTTTTCTGTGATCGGTGGAGAGGCAGGCAGTGGAGAGACAGACGGGGAAGAGGTCGAGTGGCCCTGATCAGAAGAATCCAAAGAAGATGCCCCCTGCGGAGAGGGCTCTAGAGTGGTGGCTTGCTCTGAAAGGGGAGCCTGCGATGGCCTGGCCTGAGGGGGAGTGGGTTGAGGCCTTATCGTGGGGGTGATACGGCCTTGCAGACGAAACATTTCATCAACATTACCACCCAAACGTTCGGTAATTTCGTTATGAAGCCATACAATTTGTGTGGCGGTGGCTTCATCAAGCTCTGTGCGCAGGCGTGGTTTTTCAGTGTTGGCATAGCCTTCCAGTTGCCAGCATAGGTCAATGGCTGCCTGGGCACGCTCGCGTAAGAGCTTTTGTTCAGCAACAGGCATACCCGGCGGCATGGTCAGCATAACGGTGCGCAGCCTGCGTTTTCGGGTTTTATCCCTGCGCTGCTCCCTGTTTTGAGGGGCATTAATCTGAAGGTGGACTTGTAGCAAGATCTCCAGAAGAAGAAATGTAAACAAGGTGCTACGTGAAAAGGTAGGCTGGGTCATAAACCCTTGCCCGGTGGCAAGTTCTGCTTGTGTTAACAAGCGACCAGAGGGGGTCATCATCGCCATGAACGGGCCATTCACGGGGGGGTCTATAATGGTGTTAAAATCTGTACCATTGTTAAAACGCCAGTCCTGAAGGGATTCCCGTGTATCCCATAAATAGCGTTTGGGCGAGGAAAGCCCGGTCAACCCTTCATTACCGATCCGCGTTCCTGCCAATATGGTGGCTTCAAACCCTATTCTTACCGGACTGGGCCAGACAAAAGCCTTTTTTCGCCCCGAACGGCGGGAGAAGAGGACATTGCCAAAAAATGGGCGTGAAAACTCAACCCGGCTGGGAAAAGGCTTGTCATACTCAATCCAGGGGCGAGAAAGATCGCGGATCACAAGAGGGTAGCTATTGGAAAAATCTACCCCCTGACCTGGGTGTTCTTCAATGAGAATGCCACAGCTGCGGGAGTTGCCCAGGTCAAGCACCAGGTCTACATCTACGCTTTTTTGGGCGATTTTTCCTTGCCCACCATCCAGAAGGTGAATAATGGGAAGCTCTTTGCCCTGGCTTAAAAGAGTTAAAAAGGTGAGGTAAAGGGCATAATGCTCGCAGTAATGAGGCGTTTCAGAAAGGGGTGTTTTGGCGGTATTTTTTCCACGGTTTTCCAAAAGGAGTTGCTCAAGCCATTCTCCTACCCATCCTTCATTGAGGAACCAACTGGTTTCCTGGGCGGTAGCGGTAAAGGTGAATTGGTCCTGCCTTTGGCTGTCTTCTGGGGTGGGTGCATTATAGGGAACATCTTTGTCCAAAACCTCTTGCTGGAGCGAGGTATCAACCGCAATAACGCAGATCAGCTTATGGTCTGAAAGCCTGACCAGCTTGCCTCTCACCCAATTGGCTGGGCCACGGCGTAGTTTGGTGGCGCCATTGTCTGTTTGGCCATCAATGGCAAAGAAAGGTAGGGGGAGCCATTGATCTTCCCACACCGTCAGCACCTGTTTTAAGCCCAGTTCGTAGATTTCCTCTTCTGGGGGGGCAAAGCTGCTTATGGTGTCGCGCAAGACCCCAGTGTCCTCATCTTCTTCTAGGGTATGCAGTGTATAGCGGGGAGTGCCATCGTCATAGGTGCCATCTTTTTTTTCCCAAAACCAGCAATGCTGTTTTCGAGCTGTATCCATATCAAGCTCCACTGGCCAGAACTGGATTCCGCTTTCTGGGATCAGGGTTATGGTGCGTGGCATATCGGGGCCTCTTATTTTAAATCGGGTCAGAAAATGAGAGAGAAGAAAAAATAGCTCAGTTTAAAGTTTCAGAAAAAATAATGGCCATAATATAGGGCTCGGATTCAAAAAAGTTAAAGAGAGTGGCAAGTTAAGGTAAGTATAGGGGTATAGTGAAATATAGAGGTATAGTAGCGTGTTCTTATCGTCTTCGGAAGATCCCTTGTGGGCGTTCGTTGCGGGAGTCGATATAAGTGCAACGAGCGGCTTGGTTATTGAGGCGCACGCAGGCATTACGGCCATGAAGCAGAGGGAAATCTCCTTCACAGGGGGAGGATTCCTCTATCATCATAGCTTGACCATTAAAATGAACATGAAGGCCCCCTCGGCATTGCCGTCCATCAGACATGGTTAGGGTTTGCCTGCCGTTGCCGCTGGCATCAAAACATAATGTCCATTGGGTAATAGGATAGGTCTTGCGAAAATCGCCATCAATTTCAAGAATGTTCATATGGGTTGAAAGTTGCCAACAGCCTTTGAGCATGGATGGATCATGTTTGTTCCAGGTTTCTTCCGGTAAATCGCCCAATGGTTTTGAATGAGAAGGCGGCAAGGAGGTTGCTTGGGATTGTTTTGCGGGGGGTGGAGTTGGTACGCTTTCTCTTTTAGTGGTTATTTTTGGCGGAATTGTGCCCTGCAAAGGTCTTAGCTCAGGCAGGGGGGAGAAGTCTGGGGGTGGGAGCGCATTTTCAGTCTCTTTTTTAAGGGGATTTAAGGGCTTTTGCAGGCTATCTGGTTTCCATGTTGGGAGAGCGCATTGTTGTTTATGGGCTTGGATTTGTTTGAGGAGGTTTTGTTTTTGTGCGTTGAGAGTGTTGAATTCTTGTTGATGTTTTTGGGCGTTTTGGAGGGTTGTAGCCTGGGGCCATTGGGCATAGCAAAGTTTCAAGGGGGTATGGATTGTCTGCCAGAGGAGGGCTGTGATCAGGCCGGCAGCGAGGCTTATGAGGGCTGTGGCCAGGGGGAATGGGGGAAGGAGGCTTGTGAGGCTGGAGCGTAGGTTGGGGCGTGGGTTGGGTTGTTGTGGCATACGGGGTTTTGAATAGGTTATTACCGACGTCTGAATATACCATGGGCAGTGCTGCCGTCTGGGTTGGTGTAAACACAAGATGCTTCCTGATCGCTAACGCGGGTACAAACATTTGGGCCTGGTTGGAAGTTAAAGCTGCCCGAGCAGGCTGTAGGAGCATGCATTCTAAGGGTATTGCCAGCAAAATTGGCGCTCAATGCGCTGCGGCAGCTATTGCCATTGGCCAGCTGAAGGCTTTGATAGCCATTTCCGTTCTGGTCGTAGCACATGGTCCAGTTGGTGACGGGTTCGGTATTATCCCATAAGAGAAAACGCTTGCCGTAGAACAGGCGGGTTGAAAGTTGCCAACAGCCTTTGAGCATGGTTTTGTCATGTTTATCCCAGGCTTCTTTAGGTAAGGGTACGTGGGGCTTGGGTTTTTCCTGAGGCGGTTGTTGGGGCTCAACCTTGGGTTCGGGTTTTGGCTCAGGTTTCGGTTTTGCTGTCGGAACCTGAAGCTTATTGGGTTGGGTTGGAGGGTTAAGCTCTGGCAGGGGCTCCGCTTTAAGGTCTTCAAGGGGGGTAGGCTGCTGGGGTGGGGGTTGCAGGCTATCTGGTTTCCATGTTGGGAGAGCGCATTGTTGTTTATGGGCTTGGATTTGTTTGAGGAGGTTTTGTTTTTGTGCGTTGAGAGTGTTGAATTCTTGTTGATGTTTTTGGGCGTTTTGGAGGGTTGTAGCCTGGGGCCATTGGGCATAGCAAAGTTTCAAGGGGGTATGGATTGTCTGCCAGAGGAGGGCTGTGATCAGGCCGGCAGCGAGGCTTATGAGGGCTGTGGCCAGGGGGAATGGGGGAAGGAGGCTTGTGAGGCTGGAGCGTAGGTTGGGGCGTGGGTTGGGTTGTTGTGGCATAAAGGGGGTTAAAGGGGCTGAGGGTATTTTTGCGCTGGGGGCTTGCATGGCCCATTGGGTGATAACGGGCCTACCATCGACTGCGAACAGGCTTGTGAGACTGGGGAAACAGGCAATGGCTGGCCAGTTTTGTGCGGTGGTACTGTGAGGGTTTTTACGGGCGAAGGTTTCGATATCGGCCAGAATAGTGGCAGCGGCCTTGATGAGCTGCTGTTGCTGGGGTTCTGCCAGTTGGGAGAAGGGTATGGCCACCTGGCCCTGTGTGGTCCAGAGGAGATGGGTTTGTGTTTCTGAAGGGGTGGCGAGAATATGGGCGTGCTCGGAGCTACAGGCTTCTGAGATTTCCTGGGCCAGTAAAGGGTAAAGCGTGGGTAAGGAGAGGCCTGCTGCGACCGTGGAGTCCACCTGTATGGGGCCATGGGCACGTTCAACACGCAGAAGGGTCAATACCATAAACAATAACCTTTAGAAGCGGGAGAGTGAGGGGTTGAGGATAAGGGTGTTTGTGGGCAAATTCTGGTTTTGGGTCAATCGTGGGAGCGTTTTAGGCAAAAGGGTGCAGGGTTATGGTGTGGGCGAAGAGAGGGATGGTGCAGGTTTTTTTCTGCGTATCAGCTGAAGGGCGAGCAGGGCAAGCCCTATGAGGAGAAGGGCGATAACGGGCCAGACCCAGTAATAACGGCAGAAATTTTCAATCCCGAGCCAGCCCTCTTTCCAGGGGAGGGCCACCAACAGGGCCAAGGCTATGAGGCTCGGTAGGAAGATCCACCATAGAGAGGTGCTTTTAGGGGGTGATGAAGGGGATGGCGATGGCAGGATGGTTATGGTTTGGGATGGGATCTCCTGTCCACGCATGGAGAGGGCTTCGGGGAGAATTCCTTTGCCTGTCGGTTCATGCCCCCATCCGACGATGCCAATGCCTACTTCTGTGTGAACAAGGCAGGTATAGTCTGGGTAGTTCAGGGCCATCAGCAACATTTCTGCTTTGGTATGATCTGCTAACTGGGGAGAATCCCTCAAAGAAATAGCAAAAGATTTAATACGCTCCAGCATGACATGCGCCCGCCTTTGAAGACTAATAGAGTCGGTCTGTTGGAGTGGAGAAAGGGCAGCTTGGGGAGGAATGTACCAGTCAATGACCCCTCTCTTGCGGTCAATGACAGGCTCTAGCAGGAGGTTGGCATATTCTGCCCCCATTCGGTGAAGCAATAGCTCATAGAGGGTAGGCCAGTTTTCAACCAGTAATTGGCCAGACCATCCAAGGGGAGAATATTGGCTAAAGGTTGTGGTTTGAACGAGGGTGGTACGGCTCATTGCGGTTTTGTCTCCGGCGTTGTACCTGGGTTGGGCTGGGGCTGAGCGTTTGGTGCCGGCTGAGCAGGAGCACCAGTGTTATGATCAGGAGGGTTTTTAGGTAGCTCACCTACGGTTGGTGGCGTACCTGTCTTGTTTTCTGCAGAAGGTGTGGGGGCGGGAGCAGCCGATGGTGGAGAAGCAGGGGGTAGAGAGGGACTCGTAGGGGTTTCTAGCGTGCAGGCTCCCTCCTTAACGGTAATGGGAATGCCAGAATTTTGTAAGGCGGTTATAAGGATATCGGACTTTAAGGCGTAATTGCCGTGGGAGGATGTTTCTTTTTCTGAGGTTACAAAGGTATTAATGCCAACAACTCGGCCACACATATCCACCAAGGGCCCTCCGGAATTGCCTTTAGAAACCGTAGCGCTGTGGGGCAGAATAGGCAGGCCCGAGCGATCTGTCTGGATAGCGTTAATTTGCCCTTTGGTGAGGATAATCCCGGGAATGGATTCGATATCTCCTTTTAAGAGTTTTTCAAAGTTTCCATCATTGCGCATGAGCATGCCGGGGTAGCCAGCGGCAACCACATCATCAAGTGGGTTGGCTGCACGGGTAAGGGCTAGGGGTTGCTGGGGGGGAATTCCTGTGACCTTTAAAACAGCCAAGTCTATATTTTCCATTGGTGTGTTTTCAATACTGGCTGGGATTAAACGACCGATTTGTTTATTGGTCACAGCCAGGAGTTTAATATGTTCCAGGGCGATAACATGGCGGTTGGTTACAATCGTATCGGGGGTTACAAAAAAACCGGAACCCAAGGAAATGCCTTTATCGCTCAAGGCAAGGACGAGCACCGTGCTTTGGCTGAGGAGACGGGCCAAGCTTCCTGCGAAAGGTTGGCCGTCCTTCTGGTTCGGGGCGGCTTTCGTCGGGAGGAGATGGTTAAGCCCAGGGGCAACCCGGTTTTGGGTTAGGTCACAGGTGGGGTGTTTAAGCTGCTCCTGAAGGCTTTGTACCTCTTGGGCGAGCTGGGCGTTCTTTTTTTGCTGGGCGGGGTCATTTAGGGCAAGGGCCCTAGCTTGCGGTGTGGGGATATGGGCAATCTGGGTTGGGTGCTCAGCCCATATCAGGCGTTGGCCAAGGAAAAAGCCAATGGCAAAAAACGTGCAGATGATTAACCCGTAAGTCACTGGGCGTAGTAGCCATCTTGCCCACGATGTCCACGGCGTAGCAGGCGTTGGGAGAAAAGGGGGAGGAGTGGGATAGGGAGGGGCTTTAGGGGATGGGGCCGCAGGCTCAGGTTGTGGGGAGGGAGGAACAGCAGTAATGAGCTGACCTAAGGGAGAATCTTTGAAAGGTATCGGTGTTTGAGCAGGAAAAGAAAGTGGAGAAAGCCCCCACTGGGTAAGGATGATGAACCCATCTGCAACAAAGATTTTTTCAAGAGAGAGAATGCTGAACGCTTGAAGTAGGAGTGGATCGGGGTCTTTTTCAGGGGGAAACAATAAAGCCAGGTTTTGGGTCAGCTGGGTTTTAAGGGTCTCCTGTTCAGAGGGGGTAAGGCTTGTAAAAGCGATGGGTTGGGCAGAGCCTTCGTAATACCAGGCAATGCTGGCTGCCCCGGTGGAGGAAGCAGGTGTGATAACAGGTTCCGCCAGCAAGAGGGTATTGCCTTTTTGCTGGAGCTGCCTAAGTTGGGCTGTCAAAGAGGTATAGAGCGTTTGAATGGGGCTACCGTTAACCTGGAACTGGAAAATATTTTCCAGAGGGGTTTTGCCTAAAGTGTAAAGTGCCATATACGACCTGACTAAGCCATTGTAAAAATTTTTAGCGTTAAACTATAAGAGTATTTTGATTTTGTTATGACGGTTTGTCCATAAGTATTGCCTCGTTTTATGGAAAACGAAACTATAGGAGAAGAATAAACCTCATAATAAAAGAATCTAATAATATAGAGAATAAAGGGAAGATGGCAAAAAAAGAAGGCCCGACATTATAACGCAGGCTGATGATTGGCAAAGGAACCAATCATAAGAAAAATCGAGGTGAGAGATAGGCTCCTTACTGACCATGGGTAACAATTAAGCGCTTTGAGTTGATGCGAGTGTTTGGGTTCTTGCCTTTCTGGGAAAAAGGGCGCTACTACACCATGACTGCACAAGTAGGCAGTTGCATTTAAAGCGTAGAAATTTAATAAAGTGTAGAAATTTAATATATAAAAATTGTCAATTTTGAAAAATTTATCATAGAAGAATTTTTGGGAAGAATTTTTCGGATTGCTCTGGGCCTGTCATGGCAGGTTAAGGCATTTTCGGGTTTATGGGTTGGAATAGAAAAGAGGCAGGTAAAATATGGCTGTAACATACGCAACCGTGACATGGGACCAGTTGCATAGGGATGCCCGGCTTTTGGCAGAATCTCTTGTGGAGCAGGGGCCATTTAAGGGCATTGTTGCTGTAACGCGTGGTGGGCTCATTCCCGCGGCAATTATTGCCCGTGAGCTGGACTGCAGGCTGGTGGAGACGGTTTCTGTTATCACTTATGATGATGAAAAGGCCAGCACCCCCAAAATTATCAAATCCCCCACAGCTGCTGGTGATGGAGAGGGGTTTTTAGTGATTGATGATCTGGTGGATTCTGGCGTTACGGCAAGGGAGATTCGACAGATCTTGCCCAAATCTTATTTTGCCTGCCTTTACGCTAAGCCCTTGGGCAAGCCTCTTACAGATTCCTTTGTCGTGGAGGTTACGCAAGAAACCTGGATCCTTTTCCCATGGGATACGGCCCCCTTATTCGTGCCCCCTTTAGCCAGAAAGAAACAAGGATAGGAGGAGCCTTGCTAAGGTTCTAGAGACGGAATAGGAAGGTAAAGGTTAAGAGAGTGCCCTTATAGAAGCCTTATAGAAGAAAGCTTTCATTGTATTGTTTGATGAATTCCTCGCTCATCGAGAGAACCAGTTTAAGGAACGGGGTTTTGGGGATTTTTTACTAGGGCACTTTCGTATTTTATGATAGAAAATATTTTATCATAAAAAATAAAAAAACGCTTTTTTGTATTTTTTTTCAATAAGGCTCTTGCCATTTTTTTATTATAACTTTAGTTTGCCGAACGGTTCGGGGCGTGGCGCAGCCTGGTAGCGCGCCTGTTTTGGGTACAGGAGGCCCCCGGTTCGAGTCCGGGCGCCCCGACCAGATTAAGGATTACTCTGTATGAAAGCTCGTATTTATCAGCAGTCCAAAGTTGCAACCCAGTCTGGCCATGCCAAGGAAGGGAAGTGGGTGCTTGAATATGGACAGACCGCTCCCCACAAGCAGGATTTCCTGATGGGGTGGACAGGTAGCAAGGATCCTCTCTCTCAAGTGAAGGTTATTTTTGCAACGCAGGAAGAAGCCGAACAGTTTGCCCAAAAAAATGGGATAGCCTACCGGGTAGAGCAACCTTCAAAGAAAATTTACGTTCCTAAATCGTACGCCGATAATTTTCGCCCGAGCAGGGTTCAGAACTGGACACATTAACTCATTTGGCCGGTTAAGTATGCGCCCTTAGCTCAGTTGGATAGAGCAACAGCCTTCTAAGCTGTGGGTCGCTGGTTCGAATCCAGCAGGGCGCACCATTCTTTTTTAAACCATTCTTCTTTTAAATTATAATTTTTGGCTTTTATTTTATTATCATTACGCCAGCTTTATTATCGTTGCGTCAGCTTTCACCTCGTCGGTTTATTTATACTTCGTGGGGGGCTGGCTTTCTACGGGCTTGGGATGTTCAAGCTTCTGGAAAGCGAGGGAACAGGGCATATTTTGTATAATTTCTAATAAGAATTTATCAAGAGATGGGCTTTGGCATGATTATGCCAGCTTTATTATGCCAAGCTTACTACGTCAGGCTTACTATGCAAGCCTTGAGGGGTGCTGCCCACAAGGCTATATCTAGAAAGTCTACTCTTGGTGAGTTAGCCTTGGGGCGGAATGTCCTTGTGGCTTTTATGCCCTGGAATGGCTATAACTTCGAAGAGTCTATCTTGATTTCAGAGCGGATTGCTCGTGATGATGTTTTCACTTCGATTCACATTGAGGAATTTGAAGTGATGGCTCGTGATACCAAGTTGGGGCAAGAAGAAATCACCCGGGATGTTCCCAATGTTGGCGAAGAGGCTCTTCGTAATCTGGATGAGGCCGGCATTGTCTATATAGGGGCAGAGGTTAACCCTGGCGATATCCTGTCTTCCAGTAGGGGAATACTATGGCCGCTATGAAGTTCATGGTCAAACATCCACCATGTGAAGCAATAATAACTTCCAACCCCGATTTTTAACCATTAGGTCGGCAAAATAATAAAGAGCTTCAAGCTTTTTGTCAGCAATGGGGGTACCTTCTCTGAGAGCTGGATTATGAGGGTTGTGAGAACGTCTGCTGCAACGCCCTTATGTTTAGAAAGTGCTGTATGGCCGGCCGCGCAATAGGGGTAATTATTCTTGAAATTGGCACTCATACAAACATTTTTTGCTCGGTTGGGGTGAAAGAGGTCTGGGAGAAAAGGCCAAAGAGGGTATCGTATTCTTTAATCGGTTCGGGTGAGCCAGTCCCGAACGGGTTCCATGAAAGCCTGCAGGTTAGGAACAAATCTCCCCTGCTTTTTTACTCCTTCCAGTTTTTATCCCTTTTAGAACAGGTGTTTCAGAACGGGCGTTGATTTTTCTGATGCTGTTTTAGCAGTATATTTTTTGAAGGAAACCATTCTTAAAAATTCTTTTATTCTAAAAAAAGTCATTCCTTCTTCAATGGCATGAGATGAGAGCATCACAAGAGAGATTTTTTATAGAAGTTCTTCTTAACAGGAAGAGCTTTAACAAATCGAATGGAAGAGGCAAATTTATAGTGGCTGCAAAATCTGTAAAGCGATAAAACAAAGGGGGTAAAATAATAAGTAAGTCTTTAAAAGAATGGAGAAATAATGGGAGAGGTCAGCGTCAGTTTGGTTGCTGTTTTGCTGGCCGTTTCAGAAGAAACGCCACTTGTGCTGACTTTACAGGGGAGCCGGCTACTGCCTTCTGGCCCCTTGGAAGAACAGCTCTATTCCTTGCAAGCCGGTATGCGGCAATGGGTAGAGCGTCAAACAGGCCATAAATTGGGCCATATTGAGCAGCTTTATACATTTTATAGCCCCAGCGATCATTATAGTCATCATTGCAATAGTCATGGCAACGATCATGATACTCATCAGCATGGCAGCGGTGTTGGCAATCTTGCTGGCTCTTCTTCTATCCTTGCTTCTTATCTTGAGAGCGCAGGGGAGGTGGGCCAAAACAAAGCCCAGTTGAGCGAACTCCAACAGAGCAAATCAGCAGAGAGAACAAGCCTCATTATGGTGTCTTACCTTGCGCTGACCCGTATCAGGAAAAGTGAGAAAGGCTGGCAGAGCTGGTATGCTTTTTTTCCATGGGAGGACCAAACCACCAAAATGGGCCAAGAGATCTTGCGCTTGGTGTGTGAAAAATTGGAATTATGGTTAAACACTTATCATGCCAATGATTCTGCCCTTTATCAGCGTTATTGCCTGACCATGGGCCAGTATGGGCTGTTGTGGGATGATGAGCTTGTTCTTCAACGCTACGAACTTTTGTATGAAGCTGGTCTTATTGAGGAATCGTGTTTTAAACGCGATGGCGAAACGCTGGTGCCAGGCTTGGCTATGGATTTTGATCATCGACGGATTTTGGCAACGGGCATTGCGCGCTTGCGGGTTAAAATACGCTATCGTCCAGTTGTTTTTGAATTGATGCCAAAGGTGTTTACTCTTTTGGATTTACAAAATGTGGTTGAGAAAGTAGCGGGGCGTAAAATCCATAAGCAGAATTTTCGTAGGCTCCTTACCCAGCAATCTCTGGTGGAAGAAACGGGTGAAAGTGTACAAAAAAGTAAAGGGCGCCCAGCTAAGCTTTTTCGTTTTAAGAGAGAGGTTGTAGATCTGCGCCAGGTTTCTGGTACCAAGCTTCCTATTCTTAAAAGTCGTTTATAGGGCTGGGGTGGGGACCAGGATAATGGCATATCAAACATGCCAATCTGTTTGGTTATCACATCCCTTCGTGCAGTAGCATGCCACTCGTTTGGGTGTGTGGGGTTTTCTATGGGGCCGTATGCGCAGATATAGTGTCTAAAATGGTTTGTTATGGGGAGTAGAGCGTTGCTTTTTTGAGTGGGGAGCAAGCGGGTCTGGAAAGGCTTCTTTTCAGGCTTTTTCTCTTTTAATGATCGTTCATACTGTTCATATAATGATTATTCATACTGTGTCATACGGAAAAAAGAAAACCCTGATCAAAGCAAACCATAACGTCTCACCTTTGAAAATCTCTTTTGGATCAAGACTAGCAGCACAGCAAGCCTTGCATAAGGATTCCAAACCATTGAGTGATGTGCGGGCCAGCAGTTGGTATCGATTGGAGGTGGCTAAAAACCTTCTCGCGCAATTTTATATGGAAGATACAGGTTAGGATTTTCCCTCTTGCTCTAAAAAGAGTCTCTTGAAAGGAGGGGGCTAGTGGAGGTTATTGATGTTGAGACGGCATTAGAAATGCACGAAGCCTGCATGGAGGTTTTACCAGTTGACATTGCCATTATGGCAGCGGCTGTCTCGGATTGGCGTGTACAATTTGTGCCTGATCAGAAGATGAAAAAATCTCAGCACCAAGGCCCCTTACAGCTCACGCTTATTCAAAACCCCGATATTCTGGCGGAGATTGCTCAACATTCTCAGTATCGCCCAAAACTGGTTATAGGATTTGCAGCGGAAACTGAGAATATCGAAGACAATGCCTTGCAGAAACTCAAAAAGAAGAAATGTGATTGGATCATTGCCAACGATGTTTCCGCGTCTACAGGCATTATGGGGGGAGAGGAAAATCAACTCCAAGTTTTTACCACACACTCTAAAGTCAGTCTTTGCCCCAAGGTTGCTTTGGGTGGCCTCTCTCTCAAGATCTTAACTTATGAATAAGAGACCCCAAGAAAGTGTGATGAAAAAATCCTCTTGGTCTTCTTGACTCTAGAGAGTCTTTCTTTACTTTATAATATAATTATTTCTTCCAACGTATTTATGCTCAAAATGAGCATAAAGGAGATAAATATGAATATCGCCGTTGCAGACCCACGCCTTGATGCGTTGTACGAAAAAGTTAAACGCGTTATTCCTCCTATGGAGTGGCAAGGCTTTGCTCAGGATATTGAAGAGATCTTGGCGTTAAAAAAAGCTCATAATGCCATTATTTTAGCCCATAATTATCAGACTCCTGAAATTTTTCACTGTGTTTCTGATATTCGTGGCGATAGTCTACAACTTGCCAGGGATGCCCAGAATGTAGAAGCCGATGTCATTATTATGGCCGGAGTGCATTTCATGGCGGAAACGGCAAAATTGTTAAACCCTCATAAAAAGGTCCTTATTCCTGATATGGCCGCAGGCTGCTCGTTAGCAGAATCGATTACGGCTGAAGATGTCCGCACACTTAAAGCCCAGTACCCTGGGGTTCCCGTGGTTACGTATGTCAACACTTCAGCAGCCGTAAAGGCTGAAAGCGATATTTGTTGTACGTCGGGTAATGCCAAAAAAATCGTGGAAAGCCTTGGCGTTGAGCGGGTTATTATGATCCCAGATGAATATCTGGCGCAAAATATCCAGAAAGAAACAGGGATTGAAATGCTCACCTGGCCTGGTCATTGCGAGGTGCATGAGCAGTTTAGTGCCCACGAGGTACGTCATTACCGTTTGGCTAATCCTGGCGTTGAGGTGCTTGCCCACCCCGAATGCCCCCCCGAAGTGGTAGCAGAGGTTGATTTTTCTGGCTCTACGGCCAGAATGGGGGAATATATTGCTCACAGCCAGGCTCAGCAGATTCTGTTGTTAACCGAATGCTCCATGAGTGATAATCTCGCAGCGCAATACCCCACTATAGAGTTTGTGCGCCCTTGTAATTTATGCCCGCATATGAAGCGTATTACTTTATCCGGCCTTAAGAAGGCCCTTCAATCAATGACGCATGAAGTAACTATTCCTGCACAATATGCTCCAAGGGCGCGCCAGGCAGTGGAGCGTATGCTCGCTGTTCAGTAAACCTCTTTTCAGTAAAATCTCTTTAAGGGGGGCGCTTGTGGTTGAGATTTCAGCTTCCACTTTTGGCAAATTCCTCTCTTGGTAAAAGTGGGATTTTGAGCTGGTCTTAATTGGCGCGGTTTGACTTTGCTTTGAAAGAATAGCCGTTACGGCGTGAGGGGGCTAGCAAGGCGGCATAAGAAGAAGGATTAAATGAGAGGCAGGTATGAGGGCGCAACAAAAAAGCCTTTTAAGGGTGGGGGTGGCGCCTAAAGGTGAGTGGCCAGCCTTGCAAGAAAATTTGGGAGATAAAAAGCCTGCTGAAACCATAGCTTTCTTCCATGATGAAGAGAAGGTGGGAGAGGAAGGGATTCTGGAAAGTTTTCAAAAAAATGGCCCTACAGGAGTTTCAGGAGCGGTGCCAGAAAACTCATCAGGACATTTTTCAGAAAAGTTTTCAGAAGAATGTTCTGATGAGTTTTGTCAGCAGCCTGCAGACGAATATTCTGAGGATTTTCCGCAGAATCTCCAGAATCTCCCGGTTATTATTGGTGCTGGCCTTGCCGGGGTCGTAGCAGCTTTGTCCTTAGACTGCCCCTGCCTTTTGGTGATGGGGAACAGGCCTTTGTATGCTTCTTCCAGTGTTTTGGCTCAAGGGGGGATAGCCGCTGTTGTTTCTAGTGCCGATACGGTCGAAAGCCATGTGCAGGATACCCTTAAAGCCGGTGCGGGTTTGGGGGAGGAAGCTGCCGTTAGAAGCATTCTTGCCGAAGGGGCCTCGGCCATTGCCTTTTTGGAACAACAAGGGGTGGCTTTCAGTAAAAAACCGAATGGTGAGTATGATCTGCATCTCGAAGCAGCGCATTCTGCTGCGCGCATCTTGCATATCCAGGGCGATGGTACGGGGGCGTCACTCATGCAGGTTTTGTTGGAGAGGGTTAGGCAGTCATCTCATATCAGGCTTTTACCTTCTATGCGACTTAACGCCCTTATTGAAGAGGGCGGGACGATAAAAGGTGTTATGGTGGATGATGGGATAAAAGGCAGGCCAATCTTTACGTCTACTGTTATTCTGGCAGGCGGAGGGGCAGGGGCTTTGTATCATCATACGACCAATCCGTCCTCAATTGATGGCCAGGTTATGGCTTGTGCCATTTTAGCAGGGGCTGTTTTTTCCAATATGGAATTTATTCAGTTTCATCCAACGGCACTGGATCTGTCTGCTCTTTCCTTAACAGCAGACCAAAAAAGCGCTTTTCCAGATGGACGGCTTCCATTGATTAGTGAAGCGGTTCGGGGGGCAGGTGGTTTGCTGGTGGATGAAACAGGCCATCGTTTTACGGATGAGCTCGCCCCACGGGATCAGGTCAGCCGTGCGGTATGGGCCCACCATCAAAAGGGCCATAAGGTTTATATGGATGCAAGAAAACTCAAGAAAGGATCGGTAAAAAGCCTATTCCCGATGATAACGGCGACTTGCCTTAAGGCTGGCCTTCATGCAGAGCAGCAGCTTATTCCCATTGTGCCTGCAGCGCATTACACAATGGGGGGCATTCAAACAGATCTTAACGCTCGTACAAGCCTTAAGGGGCTATGGGCAGTGGGAGAATGCGCAGTAACGGGGTTGCATGGGGCTAACCGTCTGGCCAGTAACTCTTTGTTAGAAGCCGTTATTATGGGGCGTAGGGCTGCTCAGGATGTTGTTTTTGCCTTGAAGGCTCAGCAGTTACCACCCCCGTTACTCCAAGGCCCAAAACTATCTTCTGATTCTACCCCTGATCTTGCGAAAAGTCAGAGAAAAGGGGTGGATCAATCAAAAAGGTCAGGCAGTGTTTTGAAGGAACAGCCGTTACGGTGTGAGGGGAGCTGGCAAGGCAGTTTTTCTCTTCCCCATGCCTTGAAGGAGACGAGCTTTGGAAAGGCAAACCGACAAGCTGAGAAAGGTGAAGAGGTTAGAGCGATTATGAGCCGTTATGGCGGGATTATCCGCCATGAAGAAGGATTAAAGGCTGCTTTAAGAGCATTAGCACCTCTGGCCCGTCACAGTAAACAGGCCTTGATAGGTTGCCTTATCATCTATTCTGCCTTACAGCGCAAGCAAAATTGTGGCGCGCATTTCCGTGCGGATGCGGCGTTTCTTCCATCGATGTTGCCGGCTCAGTCCTATCGGTTGGATAAGGTCTGGCCAGAAATAGAGACTTTGGTTGGCGTTGGAGCAGAGGCCATAAAGGGATCACTGGAAAAGGAATAAGGTAGGGCCAGAATAGTAGGATAATAGCTGGATAAAACGGAAGATCTTTGAAGAGAGAAGCCAGAATGGCAGTAACGCGCTATAATGGTTTTGAATGCTTCTTTTTAAAGATAAAGGTCAATGAAAAAGCCTATTAAAAATACCCCTTTATTTTGGATGAACAGCTATTTTTGATGAACAACCGGCTTAAAAAGTTTGTTGAATTTAAAAAATTTATTGACATAGAAATGTCGGATTTTGGAGGGGAGTATGGCCTATATGGAAAAGGATGAGGATCGTGGAAAGGCATTGTGAATCATTACCCGATATTATGGTGGAATCCCTTGTACGGGCTGGGTTACAGGAAGATCTTGGCCGAGCGGGGGACATTACCACCACCACTGTGATTCGCCCAGGGTTACGCACACGCACGCGTTTTGTAGCCCGGAGTGCTGGGTGTATCGCAGGCCTTTCCCTGGCCCGCATGGCTTTTGCTCTTATTGATCGGGATGTGCGTTTTACAGAAGTGGTTTTTGATGGAAATGTTGTTAAGGCGGGGGAGACCTTGGCAGTCGTTGAAGGCAATGCTCGTTCTATCCTTATGGCTGAACGTGTTGCGCTTAATTTTCTCTCCCATCTGAGTGGGATTGCCACAGCGACTTGGGGGGTAGTCCAATCGGTAAAGGGAACCAAAGCCAAAATATGCTGTACACGGAAAACATTACCAGGTTTTCGGGCTATTCAAAAATATGCCGTTCGGGCTGGGGGTGGGTTTAGCCATAGATTTGGGTTGGATGATGCTGTTCTTATCAAGGATAACCATATTGCTGTGGCCGGCGGCATTGCTCAGGTTCTCGAATCCATCCGTAGCCGGATTGGGCATCTGGTAAAAGTTGAATTGGAGGTGGATACTCTTGAGCAGTTGGAGGAAGGACTAGCCTGCGGAGGGGTAGATGCCTTTTTGCTTGATAACATGCCTAGCTCCCAGCTCCGTCAGGCAGTTCATATCATAAATGGAAGGGCCATTGCCGAGGCCTCGGGGGGGATTACGCCCTTGAGTGCTCCTGAGATTGCTCAAACAGGGGTAGATATCCTTTCTATCGGTTGGCTCACGCACTCTGTTAGCGCTTTAGATATTGGGCTGGATTATGAAGGCTATGAAGGCCTGTGGGAGGAAACAGTCAGGCAGGCTTAAGGCCAAGCTATATGCCGCCAGGAATAGGCTCCTTCTGAATTCTCATCTGACTTTAGGGCAGAAATTAGGCCAGAATTCTGGATAAAGAATCCCAAAGGGGTTGCAGATATAAGCGGCCAAAGAAAAAGGGATATCAAAAGAAACCCCTGCCCAACGTCCGTTATTGATTGGTATGGCGGGTTAGACCCACGGGAGTGGCAGGGTTTTGCCTTTGGCATGGGGGTAGAGCGTTTAACCATGTTGAAAAATGGTATTTCGGATTTGCGCTCCTTTTACGAAAGCCAATGTGTTACGAAAGCAATGTGCGTTGGTTAAAGCGTTTTGGTTGTAGCTCGCTTGTGTCTGTTATTCTGCATGAAGAAGTAAACCGGTGAAATTTACATTTTTCTGGTCTGTGTAAGCCTCTTGAAACATCGGTCGTGATTGAGGATATTTGCGCCTGCTTGAATAGGATAGGCCTAGAGGTGGAAAAATGTCATGGCCATATAAATTTCAGTTTGGGATTTTGGAGCCACAGTCTCTTCACTACGATAATAACCTACCGTAATTTTCTCTTCTAGAGAATAATGGAAAAACCCCTATGGAGAAGGCTTTAGGGGAGCTTTTATTTGTGTCTGATAGTTTTTCCAGTAGTTTTCCTGGTATTTTTCTTGGCAGAGAGTGTTTGCCAATAAGTGCTTTACAGTAAGCGGGTCGTGGAAAGAGAGCTCTCCTTCCAGCAAGCGGTTCTGCCAAGGTGGGTTCCCCAGCTTTTCAGGTGTAAGGGGAAAAAGACGTTCCCAATCTCTTGCTGAAAGCATGCATTAAAGCCGGAATTTCGGTAAATGGCTCTAAAATGGAAAACGCCTTTTCTCCCATTGGGAGAAAAGGGGCAAGTTTTAAAGGGTTAACGCTGGGTTGTAACACACAGGGAACAGGTTATTCCCTCCATGTGGGGAAGGTGCATGACATCGGGGCGTTCAAACTCTTCCTGGCAGGATGTGCAGGTGTAAAGGCTTTTTGTAGGGAGGCCGCTGGCATCAAAGCGCGGCTCCAATATACCATCTTCTGTGTGGCGTAAATAATATTTTCCCTTGGTGGCAAGGCAGAGCAGGGGCGGGGCAATAAAGCCTATTGCCAACGCTATAAGGGGGGAATAGGAGGTAAGTGTTGCGCCCAACAGGCCAAAATAGGCAGCAATAGAAAGACCAGAAGCCAGTAAAAAGGCGATAACCCCTACCGGGTTAATGCCATAAAGCATATGTTTGCGGAATTCCGGCTCTTTGGGGGAAAGCCCTAAAAGATATTTATTAATCGTAATATCCGTGGCGACCACCATAACCCAGGCAATGGCACAATTGGCATAAAAGCCTAATATAGCATTCAGCAGCGCAAACAGGTTTTCCTCCATCAGGAAAAAGGCAAACCCCACATTAACAACCACAAACACCAGCCGCCCTGGGTAGTGGCAGGTAAGGCGGGTATAGGCACTTGTCCAGGCCAAGGAGCCGGAATAGGCGTTGGTGACATTAATTTTAACCTGACTAATCACCACCAGAACCACAGCCAGTAACACGGCTAGTCCGTGGGGAGCCATATTTTGGAATAAGGTTGCAAATTGCTCGACAGGTTCAGTCGCCATGGCTGTAGGTTGAGAAAAGGTGGTGACAACATAAAAGGCAATAAAAGCGCCAATCGCTTGTTTTATGGCCCCTAGAATAACCCATCCTGGCCCAGCGCAAACCACAGCCCACCACCATTGACGGCGAGTAGCGTGCGTGTAGGTTGGCATAAACCGTAAATAATCAATCTGTTCCCCAATCTGGCCCATAAGGGATAGGGCAACACCTGCTCCCAGCATGATGGCCGGAAGGCTGAGAGAGGCAAATTTTTCTGAACCATTATGGGCCAGCCAGGCTGGTAATATTTCTGGATGATGAAAGACAAGATAGGCTACTGGCCCAACCATGAGAAAGAGCCAGAGGGGGGTTGTCCATATTTGAAGCTTGCTTAAGGCCTTCATACCAAAAAAAACAAGCGGGATGACAATAACTGAAGCCAGCAAATATCCCAGCCAGAGGGGAATCCCCAACCCCATATTAAGACCTTGGGCCATAATGGAGCCTTCAAGTGCAAAGAAAATAAAGGTGAAGCTGGCAAAAATAATGCTGGTAATAACCGAGCCATAATAGCCAAAGCCTGCTCCTCTTGTAATCAGGTCGAGGTCAATATTATAGCGGGCAGCATAAAAAGCCAGCGGGAAGCTGGTGGTGAAGATGATTATCGCTGCCAATGCAATCGCTAAAAGGGCATTGAAAGTGCCATATGTTAAACCAATACTGGCTCCAATGGAAAAATCGGCCATATAGGCAATGCCACCCAGGGCTGTAATGGCTACGGTGCGAGCACTCCAAGTTCTAAAACTATGGGGGGCGTATCGTAAGGTGTAATCTTCGCGTGTTTCCTTGACAAAAATAGGAGAGGAGCCTTGGGTGGCTAGGAAGTTTTCGGGGGTTGTGAAGTGTTCAGGGGGTGTGAAATTTTCAGGCTGGGAGGCTGAGGGGGAGTTTGCGCTCATGATCCTATACTCCATCAAAGGGGTAATGAGGGAATGGGTAAAGGGTAAGCAACAAAGTAATAAATGACAATAATAAAATAAAAAAAACAAAATTTATTTTAATGTTATGATGAAAAAACAAGCAATATGATTAATTTTTATACAAATGCCTATTTTATAAATATATAAAAATCATATATTTATTTTTTTAACTATAAAATTAAATTATCGTATTTTTTATTCTTTTAATTACTCAATTAATATGATTTTATAAATAAAAATATCTATTTCGTTTATTGTTATTCATGATGTTGGCCTGTGTGTTTTCTTTAGAAAACAAAAATTACCAATGGCAACACTCAGTTAAGGAGGGGAAAACCGTGCATCTTACGCCCAGTGAAAGTGATAAGCTTTCTATTGTTACCGCAGGCTTTCTTGCCCAAAGACGCTTAGCGCGGGGGTGTCGCCTTTCTTACCCCGAGGCTGTGGCCTTACTCTCCCTTGTGTTGCTTGAGCTTATTCGTGATGGCCGGCATTCTGTTTCTCAGCTTATGGAGCTGGGGAGTACTATTCTTGGTCGCCGTGAAGTGATGGATGGTGTAGCAGAGATGTTGGAAACCCTGCATATAGAAGGGACATTTCCTGACGGTACAAAGCTTGTTGCTGTCAACCTGCCCTTGCGTAACGAAAAAGGGCATCTTTCCCTTGCCCTTTACGGAAGCTTTCTCCCTGTACCGGATGAACAGCTTTTTGAGTCTGTTTCTCAGGAGATGGCCCTTAATGCTCAGGCAAAGACCCAGCAATATCTTTATGCGCAATCGCCTATAGAGCTTAATGAAGGGCGGCCCGTTTTTGAACTTGAGATGACCAATACCGATGGGCGTCCCATTCAGGTGGGTAGCCATTTTCATTTGGCAGAAGCTAATCCCCGTTTGGTGTTTGATAGAGAATTGGCCGTAGGAAAGAGGCTGGATATTCCTGCAGGCACGGCTATTCGTTTCGAGGCAGGAGAGAGCCGAAAGGTTGGCATTGTTCCAATTGCTGGTCATCAGATGATTAAAGGGGGCAATCGTTTTGCCAATGGCCGTGTAGGCCAAGGGGCGGATTTAACAGAAAGCCAACCTGTTGTAGAGACCGCCAAATAAACTTGATTTTTGGAATCCGTCTTTAAGCCTTCTGAAAAAGGAAAAAAGAGTATGGCCTATAAACTTTCCCGTAAAGACTATGCTGCCTTGTTTGGCCCTACCACCGGTGATCGGATCCGCTTGGGTGATACCGCCCTTTGGGCAGAGGTCGAAAAAGACTACACCTCCTATGGGGATGAGTGCGTTTTCGGTGCTGGCAAGGTTATCCGTGATGGCATGGGCCAGGCTTCCGGTATTGAAAGCCGCCACGTGCTTGATTGTGTGATTACCAACGTGGTGGTGATAGACTATACGGGTATTTACAAGGCTGATATTGGGATAAAACAAGGCGTGATTGCCGGAATTGGCAAAGCGGGTAACCCGGATGTTATGGCCGGTGTTGATCCAGATCTGATTATTGGCGTTAATACTGAGGTGATCTCTGGTGAAGGGTTGCTTCTGACCGCCGGTGGGGTAGATACCCATTTCCATTACATCTGCCCTCCTCAGCCTTTAACGGCTTTAGCCAGCGGGATAACGACCCTGGTCGGTGGGGGAACGGGGCCGGCTACGGGTTCTTTGGCGACAACCTGCACGCCCAATGCCACTTACCTGCGCCAGATGATGCAGGCTACAGATTCAATTCCTGTCAATTTTGTTTTTACAGGACGGGGCAATTCTTCCAGCCCACAAGGCCTTCGTGAACAGGTACTGGCGGGGGCAGGGGGTTTGAAACTGCATGAAGATTGGGGCACCACACCAGCTGCTATTGATAATTGTTTAAGCATAGCTGAGGCAGAGGATATTCAGGTGACTATCCATACTGATAGCATTAATGAGAGTGCAACCGTAGAGGATAGTATCAAGGCTTTTGGCGGGCGTACTATTCATGCCTATCATGCCGAAGGGGCAGGTGGTGGTCATGCCCCGGATCTGCTCAAAATCTGTTCTGTACCCAATATTCTGACCAGTTCTACCACGCCAACAAACCCCTATACGGTCAATACTGTTTCAGAACATCTGGATATGCTGATGGTATGTCACCATCTGGATAAAAATGTGCCAGAAGATAAAGCCTTTGCTGCAAGCCGTATTCGGGCAGGCACTATCGCCGCCGAAGGGGTCTTGCACGATATAGGAGCAATTTCCATGATGACATCCGATAGCCAGGCGATGGGCCGCGCTGGTGAAGTCATTATGCGCACCTGGCAGTTGGCCGATGTTATGAAAGATCAGCGTGGTAGCTTGCCTGAAGATTCAGACCAGAACGATAATGTCCGTATCCGTCGTTACATTGCCAAATATACCATTAACGGGGCGATTGCGCACGGTATGTCCCATCTTTTGGGATCTGTTGAGAAAGGCAAAATTGCTGATTTGGTTTTATGGCGCCCCGCATTTTTTGGTACCCGCCCTGAGATGGTGCTGAAAAACGGTTTTATTGCCATGGCCCAGATTGGTGATGCCAACGCTTCTATTCCGACGCCACAGCCGCAATATATGCGGCCCATGTTTGGTGCTCTTGAAGGTGGGGTAGGGAAAAATGCCATTCTTTTTGTTAGTAAGGCTTCCCTTCAGGAAGGAGGTGTAGAAAATTATGGCCTTAAAAAACGCCTAGAGCCTGTGCAAAATTGCCGTGATATTGGCCGAAAAACCATGAAATTAAATGATGCCATTCCGGATATTACCGTTAACCTTAAAACCTATGCTGTAGAGGTTGGCGGGGTAGAAATTGCAGCCAGGCCTGTTTCAACTCTTCCACTCGCCCAAAAATTTGCTCTTTTTTAAGCTGGTTTGCCCACGGGGTGATCTTAATCACAAACAGGGGGAGGTTAAGCAGTCAGTAGTTTACGAAAAAAACACTACAGGAGCCAATTCTTCTGGGAAGAGTGGGAGAATAATCCGATTGAAGAGTATTGAACTCAGGAGATAGGAAAAACTCAGGCGATAGGAAAAGTGGATGGTTGGAACAAAACAGGTAAAATCTGTTTGCCCCTATTGCGGCGTAGGCTGTGGAACGGTCCTTACCCTCGAAGAAGGGCAGATAAAAAAGATAGAAGGCGATAAGACCCATCCCGTCAATATGGGGCGGCTTTGCACCAAGGGTAGCACTGCTCATCAGGTGGTCGCTCACCCCGAGCGCCTTACCCATCATTGGATTAGGAAGAAAAGGGGAGAGGCCGCCAGCCCCACCTCCACTGAAGAAGCCGTAAGCCATGTGGCTGCGATATTGAAGACACTCTTAGAGGAGCATGGCCCTGATGCCATTTCCTTTTATGTTTCTGGGCAAATGTCGCTAGAGGCCCAATATCTGGTGACAAAACTGGCCAAGGGATTTATCCGGACTCGGTATGTGGAATCCAATTCACGCCTGTGTATGGCTTCAGCCTCTGCAGGGTATAAACAGTCTCTTGGGGCTGATGCCCCACCTGGCTCTTATGAGGATATGGATTGTACTCATCTGTTTTTTGTGATTGGGAGCAATATGGCCGATTGTCACCCAATTCTCTATCTGAGGATGATGGACCGTATCCGCCAGGGGGCAAAGCTGATTGTGGTAGATCCCCGTCAAACACCAATGGCAGAAAAGGCCGACCTGTTCTTACAACTGAAGGCTGGTACAGATATGGCCTTACTAAATGGGCTTTTGCATTGTTTG
Organism: Entomobacter blattae; assembly: GCF_014672835.1. Taxonomy (NCBI): domain Bacteria; kingdom Pseudomonadati; phylum Pseudomonadota; class Alphaproteobacteria; order Acetobacterales; family Acetobacteraceae; genus Entomobacter; species Entomobacter blattae. The sequence goes on from NZ_CP060244.1 coordinate 842,051, forward strand.
GTAAAAGAGCAGCGTATTGATAGAGACTTTATTGAAAATTTTACCGAGGGTTGGGCAGCCATGCCCGCTTTTTTAGAACCCTATACGCCAGCTTTTGTGTCATATATTACAGGTTTGGCCGAGCACGATATTTGCAAAGCAGCCCAGATGATTGCCGAGGCCCCTGAATGGATCAGCTGCTGGACGATGGGGTTAAACCAAAGTACAAGTGGTACGGCCCATACCAATGCGATCTGTAACTTGCATTTGGCTACTGGGGCAATTTGTAGGCCAGGGAGTGGCCCTTTATCGCTTACGGGGCAGCCAAATGCGATGGGGGGGCGCGATATTGGCTATATGGGGGCGGGTTTGCCTGGGCAACGCTCAGCCCTTGAGGCTGAAGATCGGGCTTTTGTTGAAAACATGTGGGGCCTGCCTCCATCTACCCTTCCCACCGATGGCGGTGAAGGGACACTGGGCTTATTTAGGCAACTAAGGGTGGGTGCTATAAAAGCCTGCTGGATTATTTGCACCAATCCCGTGGCGAGTATACCCCACCGCCAACTTGTGCAAGAAGCCTTGGAACGGGCAGACTACGTGATTGTGCAGGATATCTTTGAGAAAACCGAAACCACCCCTTATGCGGATACGCTCCTCGCTGGAGCCCTTTGGGCGGAAGGCGATGGCGTTATGGTGAATTCAGACCGTACCCTGACATTGGCAACCAAGGCGCTAGAGCCCCCTGGGTTTGCCCTTCCCGATTGGCAGTTGATTGCCAAGGTTGCAGTAGCCATGGGCTATGGGCATGCCTTTTCTTATACCTCCTCAGCGGAGATATTTGAGGAAATCTGCCAGTTTTGGAATCCTAAAACGGGGTATGACCTGCGCGGTATTACCTATAAGGATTTACAAAAGGGAAGTGCCCAATGGCCTGCCTCTCCACAGGATGATCCGCATGCCCGTGGGAGGATACGCTATATTAATAATGGCCATAGCCAGGCAAGGTGCCAAGCAAAAGGGGCTTCTGCTCCTCAGGCCCCTGTATGGCCCAGGTTGAATTTTGCAACGCCTTCGGGTAAGGCTGTTTTTCATGCCCGCCCTTTTGTTCCTCCTGCTGAAAGGGTGGATGAAGCTTACCCTTTTATTCTCAATACGGGCCGGGTGCAAAATCAGTGGCATACGGCTACAAAAACAGGCAAGATTGAGGCTCTAAACCGGCTTAACCCCGGCCCCTTTATTGAGGTGAACCCCTATGATGCCAAAGCCCTGGGTTTAAAGACGGGCTTGAAGAGGGGAGTGGATAAAGGAGAGATGGTTCAGGTTATTTCGCGGCGGGGAAAGGCTCTATTGCCTCTGGTTATAAGCCACCGTGTCAAAAGGGGAAATTGTTTTGTCCCTTTTCACTGGAGTGACCTGTTTGGGGAGGATATGGCCATCAACGCGGTTACCAACCCTGCAGTAGATGCAACCTCTCTTCAACCGGAACTTAAATATTGTGCTGTTAACCTTCTGGCAGTAGACCCCTCATCAGAGCAGGCAGATGATCTCTCCCAGCCCCAGCCTCTTAAGGCTGTAGAGATGCTTGAGGCTAGTCCCCTTGCTGGCCAGGTGGTTTTGCTATGGGCCTCTCAGACTGGAAAAACCGAACAGTTGGCTTATCAGTGCCAGGCCAAGTTAAAGGATTATGGCATTACAGTGGTTTTACAGCGCTTGGGAGAGACAATACTGGCAGATTTACGAGCGGCTTCCTGTGTGCTGGCGATGGTGAGCACATTTGGGGATGGGGCTCCTCCCGATGCGGAGCTTCCCTTTTGGGAAGAGGTAGAAGCCTGCAAGGATACAGACTATCTGCTTTCTTTGCCGGTCTCTGTTATGGCGTTTGGAGATAGGAGTTATGCGCAGTTTTGTGGGTTTGGCAAAAAACTGGAAAAAGCCTTGCACGCTATGGGGGCCTATCTCTTCATACCGCATTATGAAAGTGAGCATGATGATATGCAGCCTGTAGGGCAATGGCTGGCCGAGGTGATTGCAGCCCTTTCAGGCAATATCTCTTTACTGGCCTCCAACAAGAAGGGCAGAAGTGAAAGTATAAAAGACAAGGAGGGCCATCATGCGCTTAAGAAAAACGAGAACGGCATAGCCTGCATACGGCTTGATTTGGGCATTCAGGCCCCGGCGGTAAAGCGTAAAACAGAATTTGCAAGGCTTGTTAAAAATGCACGGCTGAACCAACAGGATTCCCTTAAGGATACTCGCCATTATATTTTTCATACAGCAGGCCTCTCCCTGGCTTATGAAGCAGGGGATGCCCTGGGGGTGGTGCCTGAAAATGACCCAAGATTAATAGCAACCATCCTTTCCTGTCTGGGGTTTTCTGCTCATGATCTTGTGCATGTTCCTGGCCATGAGCCTATGGTTTTGCAAGAGGCTTTAGCCCATCATTACGAAATTTCTCGTCTGTCAATAGATTTTCTTCGTTTTGTTTGTGACCATACCAAAAGTGGCTATCTGGCTCAATTGCTGGAGGAGGACAATGCAGAGGAATGCCGTCAATGGGTTTGGGCACATCAGATTGTTGATGTGCTGCGGACTTACCCTATAAAATGTACCCCGCAAGAGTGGGTCGATCAGCTCAAGCCGCTTCAGCCCCGTTTTTATTCCATCGCCTCTAGCCCGCTTGTGGCACCTGAGCATATTCACCTTACGGTTTCAACCTTGCGCTATTACTGTAAGGATGAGCTGCGTGGTGGGGTGTGTTCCACTTTTTTGGCTGACCGGGCTGAAAAGGCCAAGTTGTTTATTCAGCCTTCAGCACATTTTCGCCTGCCAGAGGACAGTGAGCGCGCTGTGATTATGGTCGGGGCCGGCACAGGAGTGGCCCCGTTTAGGGCATTTCTGCAAGAACGCAGAGCGCGCGGAGATAAAGGAAAAAACTGGCTATTTTTTGGGGAGCAACATTTCCATTCGGATTTTTACTACCGTCATGAATGGGAGGAGTATACCCAACAAGGGTATTTATCTTGTTTTGATACGGCATTTTCCCGTGATCAGGGCCATAAAGTGTATGTTCAGCACCGTATTATGGAGAAAGGAGCCGAGTTATGGCGATGGTTACAGGAGGGAGCCAATTTTTATATTTGCGGTGATGCCCTTCATATGGCCCGAGAAGTTGAAGGGGCTTTCCAATCCATTATTGCCACTTATGGGCACATGTCTGATGAAATGGCCCAAGCATACCTCTTGAATATGCAGAAAGAAAAGCGTTACATGAAGGATATTTATTAGTTTTTCTGCGTTAATAATTTCTCTGCCTTAACAAGGCTGTTTATGAGAAGCCTGGTGATGAAAGACAGCAGCTTTCTAGCTAGTAGGAGATAAGGGTGTGCTGGTAAGGCGTAAATTGTTGATGGCTGGAGTAGCCCAAGGGTTGGCTTCTCTTTCTGCTTTTGGCCAGGGGCGTTCTGAAACCCTCATGGATACACTCAAGGGCCCCTTTAAGGGGCCCTCTATTTCTGGTTCTTCTTCTCGAAGGGAGAGAGGGCAAAAGTCTGATGAAGTGACTTCTTCCTCAATAACGGTTTTCCCCCTTTGGCCTCAGGGGTATCTTCAGGATTCACGCCTAAAACGAACAGAGCATACAGGCCAGAGAGGGCAGGTTTTTGATGTCATGGAACCACGATTGCTCATGCACAATTTTCCCGCTGGTAAGACATGCAGGGGGGCTGTTATTGTGGTTCCTGGGGGTGGGTATTGTAATATAGAGGAAGGGGTGGAAGGAGCGCCTACAGCTCGCTGGCTTATGGAGCAGGGCTTTCAGGTGTTTGAGCTCCTCTATCGCCTGCCGATTTCGGGCTGGTCGGATCACGCTGTTTTATCTGATGGTCAGCGTGCCGTAAGGGTGGTGAGGCACCTGGCAGAACAATACCATTACCCTGCAGATCGGGTTGGAATGCTGGGGTTTTCGGCTGGCGGTCACCTCGCTGCCATAACTGCAACCCAATGCCAAAAACGCTGGGAGCATATTTGCGATGGTTTCGATACCCTTTCTGCCCGGCCAGATTTTGTAGGGCTCATTTACCCTGTTTTAACGCTCATGGCGCCTTATAATCATAATCATTCTTCCCGGCAAATTTCTCGCCACCTCGAAAAGGGGGAGACGGTAAAAGACTATTCTGCGGAGTTTACCGTAGATAAGGACACTTCGCCCATGTTTTTAGCCCATGCAGAAGATGACCCCATTGCGCCGGTAGAAAATAGCCTTCGCATGTATACGATGTTAAGACAAGCCCATGTTAAGGCAGAGCTCCATATTTTTCAGCAAGGAGGCCATGGTTGGTTTAGAAAACATAAGCTTGAGACCTATCTTTGGCAGCCCCTTTTTTTAAATTGGGTTCAGGTTGTGTTTTTATCCCAATAATAGGTTTTGTTTGCTCAGCTTTCCTCTTCTCCCCTAAGAGGGCTTACCTGCCCCAGGAGGTATAATGCCAGAAGGTATAATGCCTGAAGATATATAATCGAGGGTAGTTATTTATAGACTCGGTTCAGGGTGCCAATTTCTGTTACAAAATTGCACGAAGCCCCAGTATAAACCCTACATCCCTCACTGGCCGATACTGCCGTAAGGCTGTGGCCTGCAGCTTTAAAGGTTATGCGGCATTCGGGGTGGACAACAGGCTTATCAACATAGCTGGCCGGTTGGGTAATGGTGATTTGATCGGCCATTTTAGAGAGCTGCCCTTCGATGCGACCAGAACAGTTGGCTGTATTAAAGGCCGTTGTTGCCGTAGCTTTTCTGGCGTTAAGAAGAACAATGGCACGGTCGAGATGGGTATCATCCTGAGTATCGACATTACCGTAGATGTCTTCTTGCTTTTCCAGGCGCTGATATTTTTCCTCTTGAGCGCTTGGAGCGTGGTTGAAAATGGCATTAAAATCTGGATTAGCAGGCGCTGCTCGTGCTGACAGAAGGGGAGATAGAGCAAAGCAGGAGAGAAGAACAGCTGAGGGTATGAATCTTGAAGGCATTCGCGTATCTCTTGGAAAATGTAAAAATAAAATCGCTCATAAAAAAGCCTGGCTTAGTTATAATACCAGGCTTGAGTTTAAACTATTGTTTTTATGGGTCTGTTTAAAAATATTTTCTCTTACTCATCATATTTTCTCTCAGCTCATAGCGGCTGGCTTACAAGCTTAGCTAAAAGGGTTTTGCCCATTTTGGGTCCAACCGGCTAATGTGATAAGATTCCCAGAATTGAGTGTGTAGATTGTGTTTCCCCCAGTAATCTGGGTGTTCACAATATTTTGGCCATTTTCCAGATGGAGTTTGAATTGACTGGCGGCCCCATTTGTTGCTTGTGACTGAGTAAAATTTCGTAAAATCGTATTACCAGTGCCTACAGTAATATCAAAACTGGCATTATAAAGTGGCTTGAGGTCAATATCGGCAGAACCTGAGCCGAGTGTGGCAGTCAGGCTATTACGAGCGGCCGTGCTGATTTGAACATTTTCTGTTCCCCCGTGGTAGATAATCGCACCGCTTCCTGCTTCGGAGCTGCCAATAAAGGTTTGCCCGTAATTGAGTGTGGCATTATTGGAACCATTAATGGTCACGCTGCCAACCCCGCCAACCACAACACTGTTATTGCCCCCATTGATATTGATGACAGAGGACTGGTTGCCAGTATAGGCTTGGTCGTTTCCTGTAAAATTCAGGTTGGCAAAGGTTTGGTTGCCAGGGTTGTTGTAGACAACAATCGCATTGTTGCCTGTAAAATTTAGGGTGCCGGCTGATTGGAAAATATTAACCTGTGGGGTGGTACCAGTCAGCGCATTGGTTGTTATGTTATAGGTGTTGGTGGAGGAGTTAATTGCGTTCAGAATAACATCAAGATGGTGAAGTGTTGTGCCCGTGTTATTTGGGCCGTTAATGTTGAACGTGGCCGTGGTGGAGCCTGCAACCAGCTGGGAGTCAGCGCCTGGGTTGCGTATTGTGGAGTTTTCTGGAACAGAGTTAAGGTAGTAATTGATATATTGTCCGTTTCCTACCCAGGTTTGGTTTCCGCCTAAATCATAGATATTGGCTGTTGTTGGGTAGGTGGCCCCATTCATAACAAGCAATGTGTTTTGCTCGGTAATGTTAAAGAGATTGGAAGAGGCAGAATGGCTATTACCATCGGCAAAGATTCTGAACTGATTGGTCGAAGAATCTCCGTAGGAGTAAACAGTTCCTTGCCCGGCAACAAGGAAGGCGCTTGCTCCTAGGCCAGAAACGGTCACGGTTGAAAGCGAAGATTGGCCTGTTTCTATGGAGAGGGTACTGCTGGCACTGCCTGTAACGTTTAAAACAGCACTGGCGGTGTTGTGAATGGAAAGGCTTCCTTGCCGGGCGCTGTTTACGTTAACATTTGCCGTGGATTCATTCCATGCGGTGGCATCTAAATTTAACTGGTCTGAGCCTGAAAGAACATATGTACTGGCCATGGTCAATCCTCTGGTTAAGGTTTATAGAATAAAAAGTTTGAAAAGGTTTGGAGCGTTAAAAGCATCTTTCGTAAAAATATTTTTATGGAAATTTTTGCTTGCAACCGTGCCTGCACCAGCAACTTGAGTTGCATGGAATGTCTTTTTTCTCCAAAGATCAGCATAGAATATTTACTATTTCTTAATATTTACTACTTCTTAATTTTGTCTTTTTCTGGTCCATGAGAAATATTTTTTGTTTTTTGAAATTATTTTTGGGTAAAATTGTGGAGTCTATAGAGTAAGCCCTTATTAATTGGGGGTATGGAAATACTATCGAGAGCATGGAAATACTTGTCTCAACATTTCTTTCAACACAAGGCCGTAGTACGAGGGCCCTTCCATAGAGCCTCAAGGGGCGAAGGGGGAAAACATCTAGGGCCATAGACGTGATTTTCTTGAAAATCGGGATTGGTAAAATCTTTATTTGGACATATGATAGGCCTGCTCAGGGCAGCAGAAACCAAAGCAGATCCACGGGGAGAGGTATCATTGAAACGGTTTAGAACTATACTATTACTGTTATTGTCTATTTTTATCGTTACAGCATGCGCAAGAGAAGAGAGCGGTAAAAGGGGCTTTAGGCTTACAAGGGAGAGAATTCAGAACCGCTCTGTGACAACAGCTTTCTATAAGGGTGTTTCCGTAAGTAAGGCGGTAGAGGCCGTGGCTATCCTTCTAAAAAAACGGGGCTATTATATTAAAAATAAAATTGAGGGGCCCATAGGCTTGGTATATGCCTATCGCAACGAATGTAATCCGTCGATAGATTATAATAACTGCGTTACGGGGAAGTTTTCGAAATATATTGCTCCCACAACCACAACAGTGAACACCATGATCTATGGTAACCCCGATATTGAGATGGTGCCTAATTACGGCTCAGCAGATGCGCAAGGCTATAGTGTGCGTGTGAATGCCATTAGCCGTTCTGATATGATTGCCTCAGTCGTTATTACCGCGATGCCTGAAAATGAGGTACGCATTCGGGTTGTTTTCCAATATGTGGCGTACTATAGTCGAGGGATTCAGGCAGCCTCCTGCAATATCGTAACCGAGGACTGTAAACCAGGGGCTTACCCCAGTATTTACGAGGATTTCTTCAAGGATACGGATCAGCTTCTTGACCAAAAACGTACAGATTCGCAATCATAAGGCTGCAAGGTGTTAAAATGCACATGGTAAAACACACAGACACACGTACTAAACGGGGATGGTTGTTAGGAGGCCTTCTCGGTTTGGGTTTTTTACTGGCTCCCGTTTCCTCGCTTTATGCCCAGGAAAAAGGGATCTCTCTTGATCGCCAGCGGGTTTTCGATACATCCGATACGCTCAAAATCATGCAAAAAACCATTTACACCTTACAGGATCTGGATTTTGCCATTAACTGGATTGATTTCCAGCAAGGTAAAATTTATGGAGAAAGCCTCAGGAACTGGACAATTCAGGTGATGATTTGGGTGACCACCGACAAGAATGGAAAAACCTTTGTGGGCTTTAAAGCAATGTATGGCGATGAATTTGTGGAAGACCCACGGCCGATTAACTCATTCTTTCGGGCCTTGGCCAGAAACGTTGTGGATGACTCCATCTAAGATTTTAAATAGTTCTAAGCCTGCACGGTACCCTTGTGAGAGGAATTGTTCTCCCATAGGGTAGGGGGGGTGTAGGAGCCCACATGAAAAACATGTGTTAATCCTGCCCCTTCCTACCCCATATTGCCGTGCAACCCATATCGCCGTGTCAATAGAGTATTCTTATGGCATTAAACTGGGCAGGCTCTACAAGCCATTATTCTCTCTGGTAAAAAGCCAGTGACCAACCATGTTTATCCTATGGCCCCTCTCTCTAAAGGGTGTTATATCCAACCTAAAGGTGTTCTCCAACGATCTGGGGCTAAACAAGGGCTTTCTGGTCAGGTAATCTGGTCAGATAATTCGGCCCAGGAAAATCCGAGGCAGGGCAAATCCGAGTCAGGCACTCTGTTTAGTATGGGATATTCAGAATAGGGTTTGGGGCTTTGTAAATTCCCTTATAAAACCTAAAAAAATAGCCGGTTGGCTTGCTGTTTTTAGAGTTTATGGGACAATAGGGTGGGCGAATTCTTCATATATCGTAAGCCTGCAAATATAAGTCGGAAAATATCCTGTCTCCTTCCTTGTGAAGGCAATGATTCCTCCCCAGAGAGGAATGGACCCTAGAGGATATGTCTCGCTCCATTTTACTTCCACATGTATGGTGGAACCCTATTTTAACGGGTTTTCCGTAGAATTCCTTGGCAAGTATATGGGCAATCCCTGAAAGTTTAGGTACGGTGTTGTTGCAAGCCCTTAGCCTAGATCGGGGGCGATGGCCTAACGTTTCTTACGGTCTTTCTAGCCTTAAGACCCTTGTTGAAAGTAAAGGGTGTGTTGGCAGATAGAGAGTTTGGCCAGAAAGATTACCAGAAAGATTGGCTAGAAAGAGCAGCCAGTTTTGTTTTTTCAGATTTTTTAGAAAGAAATGTTGTGGGGAGTTTATTGCTGCAAAAGGTTTTAAACATTCCAAGCTTCATGGCGCGCGCTGTCAGGCGAATTGTTGCCCCAGAGAGTACCCCCACCAGAGCATATCCCAGAGCGCGCGCAGCATGCCGAGAATGCAGCATATCAACCATGGGAAGAAGCCAAAATTCGTGTATTCAATGCTCCTCATAGTTGTATTGCATGGGCAGGTTCCCTGATTGGGAAAAATTTCACCCAATCCACGAAAGTGGAAAAGTAAACTCCCCAGAGCACACTATGCTCTTATGTAACCTTAATGAGTTCGTAAGAAAGGGGCTTATTTGCTTTCCAGCTCTAGGGTTTTTGTAAAGACAGGGTGGTGTTTCAGCTTGGCAAATAAACGCTCGATATTGGTATAGTTCTTCAATCCCCCATCATCGGCAAGCTGGAATTTGGCCCATCTGAGCATAGGGAACAGGTAGATATCAACATAGGTTAGGTTAGCACCGACCATATAATCTTTCTTATCCAGATGCTGCTCAATAACTGCTAGTTTTCTGCGGATAATTTTTAGCGCTGCCTGTTTGACGTTTTCAAGGTCTTCTTCCTTGGTCGATACGGTATAGCGGTTTGGAAAATAAATGGGGTAAAAAGCAGGGTGGAGATCGCCCGTTAAAAAGCTGGCCCATCTTGTAAGTTCACTATCGTGTTTGAGATCGCCGGTAGAGCCTAATTTGGCCTCGGGGAAGCGTTTGTCAAGATATTGGAGTATGGCTGCAGCCTGGGTGAGTATCCATCCTTCTCCTGTGTCTAAAATAGGCACCGCGCCTGCAGGGTTAAGTTCTAAAATAGCGGTGGAATCCCTTTGTGCCAGTTCGGCCTCATAAGGCTGGCCAATGAATTCCAGGGCAATATGGGGGGCGAGGGAGCACGCACCTGGTCTATAATAGAGTTTTATCATATCAGTAATCCTGAAATAGGGTAACTGCGGAAGGAGCAGAATGGATAGCCCAGCAGGGCTGTTTAATAAAAACCGGTATAGTGGACCGGCAAGACTCTCTTAAACAATAGCTATACTGGTAAAAAGTTTGTTTTGTCCAGCACTCTCTTGGTGAAGGATTCTTCACGATAGAGCATAACCGAGAGGAGGAAAAGACAATTCCAGAGCCTTTCTTTGGGAAGGGTTGGCTATTACTTATGTTTTTTTGTTTTTGAAGCGCTGCTCAGGGCTGCCTTTTTTGCGGTTGGGGCTTTGATGGCAGGTTTCTTGGGAGCTTTTGCGGTATTTTCTCTCTCTTTTAGGGGAGGTTTTTGTGGGGTTTGGGTAGGCGATTTTTTGGCTTTTCCCGAAGGGGCGGCTTTTATTTTGGGGCTTATAGGGGACGAAGGGGGTTGGGTTTGAAGTTTGGCTTGAAGTGAAGTGGGAGGATTAGCAGAAGATGAAGAAGCTTTGTTTACCAACGGAGGGGTAGGAGTGTGCCCGGAGAAGTCAACGGTTACTGTGCGGTTGCGGGCAAATTTCCCCCCCTTATCATCCCGAATGACATGGTCTTGCGTGACCAGGCTTAGGTTAGGGTTATAGTAAGGGTCGCCTTCGGTAATAATTTTATCATAGCGGGAAAGCAGTAAAATAGAATCTTCTGGGTGGAGAACCTGTTTGGTATGGCTGCGGGTTGCACTTTCATAATGATAGAGCACGCTCATACCATCATAGAGAACCTTATAGCCTGCCGCCTTGGCACGGAGGCAGAGGTCAGTATCATTAAACCCTACCGAGAATTTTTCATCAAATCCCCCCAGCTGGTTGAAAACCTCTATCCGCATCATCAGGCAGGCTGCGGTTACGGCTGAAAAATCCCGCACGGAGGTCAGGTTACTATTATAGCCAATATTGCGTTTGTTGTTGGCTTTTTTGCCAATATAGGCGGGAATGAATTTGAAGGCATGGTCTGCTGAGCCATTAAAGCTCATAATAACGCCTGCATGCTGGATCTTATCATCGGGATAGAGCAGTAAGGCCCCCACTACCCCCACATCTGGGCGCGCTGCTAAGGCACGCATCCTGTTAAGCCAGCCTTTTTCTATGGCTTCGATATCGTTATTGAGGAAGAGCACAAATTTGCACCCTTCTCCATGGTGTTTTACGGCCAGGTTATTCATGTGGGAATAATTAAAAACACCCGAATAAGGCATAATAATATGGCGTTTTTCTATGGACTTAAAATAGTCCAGCGTAGCGGGGTCATCGGAATCATGATTTATAATAACGATTTTGTAGTCTTGACGATTGGCCGTTTTTTCAATGGATTCTACGGCAGTTTTAACCAGTTCCCCTCGGTTTTTTGTGGGAATAACAATAAGGATGCGCCCTTTATCATCTTTCCAGTTAATTTTATATTGGTTAAAGCTTGCTCCGTCTTCCACGGTGGCCTGGCCTGGGTAGACACGGTTTAAATGGTTTTGGAGCGCTTTTTTGGTGGCTTCCATCACAGTGCGCTGGCGACTATGGCCTGTACTTTTTTCATGGGTGCGCCAACGGTAAACAACCCGTGGGATATGGGTGACTGTTTTGGCCACTTCTAATATTCGCAAAACAAAATCGACATCAGCGGAAATGGGCATGGCTTCATCCCAACCCCCAATTTTTTCGGCCAGCGCCTTAGGAACACAAAGCAGATGCACAAAATAGGGATGAGATAGATAGTAATCATATGAAAAGGCTGGCCTGGCCTTGATCTCCTCAAAGGTGCGGAGATTTTCTGAGGTTGCGACCTCATCGGTATAGATCAGGTCTGGATGCTCTTCCTGAATGGCTTTGGAAAGGTGGTAAATAGCATCGGGTTCCAGCCAGTCATCATGATCCATAAAGGCAATATATGTGCCTTGGGCGTGTTGAATCCCTTTATTGGTTGCCACAGCAATCCCACTGTTTTTTTGAAGGAAGATAGGCTTTATGCGGCTATCTTTTTCGGCATAGCTTGTGAGCAGGGGTTTTATGGCGGGGTCTGTTGAGGCATCGTCAATACAGAGCAATTCCCAGCAATCGACCCATTGGGCCAGTACGCTATCGAGGGCCTCCTTCAGCCAACTGACGGGCGTGTTATAGACAGGCATAATGAGAGAGATGAGGTTATGCCCGTAACGATGCGCTGCCATTCGCCGAAAGCGCTCTATCGAAGCCGCTGGAATGCCCCGGTTGGGTTTCTGATAAGCCAGAATATTCTCGTTTTGAGTTATAACCTGTGGGGAGCCAGGTAAGATATGGTTGGTGCCCTTGATGCGGGCAAATACGGATTCTCCCAAGAGAAGTTCGGTTTTGTCAGCAGAGAGGTCAACCTTAAAGGCGCAAAACCCATCTCCCAGGCCTGCAGCAAGCAAGTCACCCCGATAAAACTTGGCTTCTCCTTCAGCAAGCACCGTCTCTTTCCAGACAATTTCAACCATAGCGGGTTTTTCGGGGTCGTTATAGTCGATCGCCCAGCCTTCTGCCGTGCCAAGCCGAACCCTGTCAAAAAAGCCCCGCAACATGGAAGGGGGAGAAAAAGCAACCGGGCTATTGCGCAGATGGGTAGTAGTTTTAGAAACAACTACTGAGATCATGCGTTGTTTGCTGTAATCCAGAGTGGGGTCTAGCTCGAAGGTGAAACCACAATGGCCATCTCCCAGCTTATTCTCAAACAGGTCTGGTCGGTAAATGTTGGCCTTGGTGGTTTGGAGAACCTGGCCGTTATAGACTAAGTCTAGAGAGACACGTTTTTTAATCTCTTGGGGGTTATAGGCCCAGCCATTGATTTTGCCTACCTCTATATGGTCAACAAACCCTGCCATGCCGGTATTTTCATCCGTAAGCTGCAAGCGTGGGGAATGAAGCTTTATGCCTAATAATCGGAAAAGGGCAGTAACAGGCTCAAACGTATCGATGAGTTTTTGCAAAGGTAGGGAGAAATGATAGGTTTGGGTTTTGTTCTCCCATTGGGCCATGCCAAAGGCAAGGGGCGTGTTATCGCGTTCATCAAGACATTCAAGCCAGATTTCCTGATGCCGTTGAGAGTGGTGAAGGCTGAATTGCCCGCTGATATGCAGGTTTTTTATGGTAAGGGCGGTAAGAGAAAACCCAAAGAATTTTAAAAGCGGATAGTCTTGCGCAGCCAAAAGGGTATGGCTTTCAAAACAATAGATATTGACTGACTGGGCTAAGGGGTATTGGCTAAGGTTAACTGAAAAGGTGGCTTGTTTTTTCTTGCGGTGGTCATGGGCGATTTTTTCTATCACCTGTCCATCCAGAATAACGGCATAATGCTTTTTTCCGGCTTGTTCATCTTGAATTTTAACAATCAGTTCTGGATAGTGCTCTACAAATTCTATCATGAAATAGTCTTTATCAGGAGTAAAGTATTTTTATAAGCCGCTTAAAAGCGTAGCCAGTATTCTGCAAGAAAGTTCATACAAAAAGTAAAGTCGTATTTTATAACGAAAGACAATAATTTTACAGAATTATTATTGGGGTATAGGGGGGGGAGTTTCTTATGAATAATCGGCCAAAACAGGGTTATTTACCTCAAGTGATAAAACGGGAAAAAGTTTCGGATGGACATTTTAAACTGGAAAAAATTGACGTAGCTTTTGCCAGACATTCTGGAAAAACGCAGGAGATTACCCGTGAGGTGATGCAGGCCCCTAATAGCGTGGCCGTCTTGCTCTATCGTGCAGAAACCAACACGGTTGTTCTAACTCGCCAATTGCGGGTTCCCCCTTTTGCGATGGAGGGGATTACTGGGGTGATAGAAGTTTGTGCGGGCAATATCGACCCAGAGGATTTAAAAGGTGGCTCGTGGGAGGAAGCCAGCATGCGCGCGGTTAGCCGTGAGGTTATGGAAGAAACTGGCTGGCAGATCAGAAAACTGCATTATTTATTTTCTCTTTATAGCTGCCCTGGGCTCCTGACTGAAAAATTGTATTATTTTCTTGCTGAGTGTGGCGAACGTCTCTCAAGCGGGGGTGGGATAGAAGCTGAAGGGGAAGACATTGATGTGATTGAGCTGACCCTGCCAGAAGCGATTCAGTGGGTACAGGAAGGTAAGATTATAGATGCCAAAACAGTTATTTTGCTTCAGCAGGCCTTATTACAACACTGGGGAGATCATTCTTCCACATAAATCCCTATCTAAAAGCAGAAATTGAAAAGCTTGAGCAATTAAAAGTGGTCTTAGTTCTCGGAACCATTGCTTATCACGCTGTTTTATTGTCTCAAGGGAAAACTATTCGGAACAGTCCTTTTAAACCTGGCCAGCACCTTGCTTTTTCTTCACTCAGCACTTTGCTCTTTCTTTACAATGAACATGAGTAAACAGTATTAATATTAGTAAACAGTCATCATGGCCTGCATGATAATCTTTGAGCCTATTAGGAAAAGAATTTTTTTAAAAAGGGCCTGGCCGAAACTTTTAGGGAAGGGCCGATACGATAGGGGCTTTTTGCGGAGATTGGGCCTGGGGGCAGGAATTTCGAGGCCTCAAGTAAAAACCATCTAAAATCTAAAATAAAAGCTCAAAATAAAAGTCTAGAATGAAACCATGAGATAAAAATACCCTGGTAAACAAGGCATAAATTTTAAGGGAGTCTTTTATTTTGGAGCTCATTGCTTACAGCCGCTAACTGGTCATGCTCTTGCTTTAGCGGGGTACGAAGTCTCATCCTATAGTCCAAAAAAGTGCGAGTTAAGCAGTGGAGCTGGTTTTATAGAATTTTTTTCCTGTAAGCAAGACTGGCATAGCCCTTCAATTTCTACTACTCCAGATAGGAAAGACCCTTCTGCTTTTTCTCAGTGGAGAGGAGTTGATGCCTTAGTTTTTTAGAGAATATAGGCTTTTTTTATAAAACTCTTTTAGTCAATTAGGCATCTATTTCCAGATAAAACGGCTAGAAATTTCTCTTCATAATCGGCAATATTATCACCGGTCTCAATACTATCCCCACTCTGTACAAGAGGACGTTGATGAATAGATGTAGACTGGTTAGAGCGCATTTATTTACGCAGCCGATAAATATCGACACTCTGCAATAATGCGGAATGGTCTCTTAATCGTATTGATCCTGTTTTAAAATCTTTGCTCTGTATGGCTATTATAGAATTATACGCCTTTAAGGAAACCCCATCGCGGGTAGTGATTAATGAGTATATTAATGTAGCCCATAGTTTTTTTCCGGTGATGAGCCAAAAATGGCGAATGGTATTTTAAATACAATAGATAGGGCCACAAGAATAGGGGAAGACCCTTGCTGTAATATCCACCCAATGTTCTCGCACCTTGTTCTAGCACTCGTTCTTACACCTTTTTTTGGGGCTTATTCTGGTCCCTTTTTATAGCCCGTTTTCTGGCCTCTATCTTACAAGAGACCAGAAATGCATTTAGGGTTAAATATATTTAGGGTTTGGACAAGGAGTTAGGCCCCTTCGTGAACACGGATGAGTTTTTTATTAACAAATTCATGAACTCCCAGTTCAGCAAGCTCACGCCCGTAGCCGGAAATTTTAACGCCTCCGAATGGCAAATCCGGTGCTGTCCAGGTAGACTGGTTAATAAAGACCATACCAGTTTCAATCTGCCGAGCCAGCGCCTTACCGTGCTCGACATTTTCAGTGATGATAGAACCACCCAAGCCAAAGGGAGAATCGTTGGCAAGCTCTACGGCTGCTTTGTCATCAGGCACGCGGAAGATCATGGCCACTGGGCCAAAGAATTCTTCATAATAAACAGGGTTGCTTTTAGCGATATCGGTCAGGATAGTGGGTTCAATAAAAGCCCCTGGCCGTTGAATGCGATGGCCACCCAGAATAACCTTGGCACCATTCTTTACAGCACGGTCGATTTGCTGTTGTAAGCCCACGGCAGCGCTTTCAGAACATACAGGCCCAAGTGTTGTGGATTTATCCATAGGGTCACCGGGTTCCAGTTTGGCCAGCTCTTCTTTAAAGCGGCGGATGAATTCATCAGCAACTTTTTCAACCACGATAAAGCGTTTGGCGGCAACACAGCACTGCCCGGTGTTATTCATACGCCCCCAGACCGCCCATTTAATGGCCTTGTCCATGTTGGCATCTTCCAAAACGATAAAGGCATCGCTGCCGCCCAGCTCCATGGTGGATTTTTTAAGAGCCTTTCCTGCTTCGGAAGCCACAGCCGCCCCGCCTTTTTCACCCCCGGTAAGGGCTACCCCCTTGATACGGGGATCAGCAATAATTTTTTCAATTTGAGGCCGTGTGGCAAAGACGTTTGAATAAAGGCCTTTAGGGGCTCCTGCCTCAAGCAGAAGGGCTTCAAAGGCTTTGGCACTTTGCGGAACGTTTGAGGCATGCTTAACAATCAGCACGTTTCCAGCCATCAGGTTTGGGCCTGCAATGCGGGCAAGCTGGTAATAAGGAAAGTTCCATGGCTGAACACCAAATAGAATGCCAATGGGCTGGCTTTCAATAATCGCTTCTCCGCCTTCTTTCGGGTGGATTTTTCTAGGGGCTAGGAATTTTTCGGTGTTTTCAGCGTAATAGTCCAAAATATCGGCCGAAAGTTCTACTTCTCCAATGGCGTCGCCAATCAGCTTGCCCATTTCAAGAGTAAGAATTTTGGCGTATTTATCGATATCTTTACGAAGAAGGCTGGCTGCTTTGCTCAGTATTTTTCCTCGTTCAGCATAAGAAAGGGTTTTCCAGTGGGTGAATTCTTTTTGAGCCTGGCTGATAACATCCTCCAGCTCAGAATCTGTAAGGTCTGAAAAGGCTTTAACTTTTTCATTATTGAATGGATTGATGGTTTCATATGCCATAACAAGAAATGTCCTAAAGTATATAGTAAGTGTATAGTTTTTCAGTTGTTGATATTCAGAATAAATTCTTTCTTGCGTTTGTGCTAGATCAATGTTGGCACAAAAGGCGCAAGAACATTCTGCAGCAAAATCGTTGAATAAAATGCTGCCTTATTCATATCGGGTTTTTTGTGTCGAAAATAGTATTTGTCACAATTTCTTGATCGAATAGGTGGGGTTATAAGCTATTTTCTGCCATGAGCCATGCGTTCCATGCAGGCCAATTCGCAATAATTTCTGCCATAAGGCCATAGCCTTCTTCGTTAGGATGCAGACCATCATAATGGTGGAGAATAGCCTGCCAGGTGGGGTTATCCTGCAAAAGGGGAATAAGCGAAAGATAGGGGATGTGCAGCCTCTGGCACAGAGCTGCTAAACCATCCGAAACCGCTTTAACATCCTCCAGGCGGCGGCGGTCTTCTCGCACGGGGGCGGGGCCAATCATAAGGCAGGGAAATGTCTTGGTGGCTTCTGTAAGGATGGATTCGGAATTTTGAAGGGTTTCTGTAAGCGGGATAGCCAGCTGGTCGGCATGTTTTCTGGCACAGTCATTCAGTCCAAAGGCAAAGATAAGGCGGGTGGTTGTATGAGGTTGAAGGGCCTTTTGCACCTCTTTTTGCCAGCGGTGTAGGATATCAGCTGAGGTATTTCCTCCCACGCCCAGGAGAGTGTTGGTCAAGGCCAAGGCAGGAAAGCGTTTTTGGGTAAAGGTAACAACCCTGTTACACCACCCGATGTGGGTGGCATCTCCCGTGGCTTCAATATAGCTATCTCCTATAAAGATCAGGTTTTCCATCACGAAAAATTAATCATTTTTGGTGAGTGCTGCAAAAGAATGCTTACCCAACCCCCTTCATTTACAGTTTTTGACAGGAGCAGGTTTGTAGGCAAGAAAGATCCTAGAGAGAAAAAGGGCTTTACAGAACAGCGTGCGATAAGAAAGTGCTTCTTACCCCTTCATTCCTGAGGTTTTATATCAGTTTTTCAGTATAGGCCATAAGAAAGCACCCATTCAATAGAAGATCTGAAAGGGAGGGAACCGTAAAGGGCCCTTGGGCCTTCATGGCTATGAGGTTTTTATGATAGCAGGGCTGATTATAAGGTTAATACAAACAGTTCCAAGCATGAAGGTAAAGGTTTAAATGGTGTGGATCAGTTGACTGGTTGCAGGTATTTTGGAAGTGGTTTGGGCAGCAGTCACGAAGGAGTCTATCGGTTTTAGCAGGCTTGTTCTGACCGTGGTTACAAGTGTGGGGAGAGTGGTCAGTGTTGCCTGCCTTGCTTACGCCGGAAAATTTATTTCCTGTAAAATTTATTCCCCGTAAAATCTATTTCTCTGAGGGTAACCTATGCTTTATGGAGAGATATTGGCATTATCGGCTCCATTCTTCTCGGGGTGCTCTTTTTGGGGAGACCCTAATAATATGAGATACAAGGTTGTGTAGTAGCGATGATGATTGTAGCCCTTGTTAGTCTCAAACTTTATTCTCAAACTGGCAGTCCATTAAGCTGGCTACGATAGCCCTGGGATGGGGGCTTACACATATCTTTTCAAAGAAATGAGGTCTTTTGTTTTTTATAACCTGTCGAGCCAATGTCTCTTTTCAAATTCTTTATCTCTTTAATCCGCTCTTGTTTTTGGCAGATTTTTAGCAAGGTGGAATCCTCCCTCTCAACTTTCCTCTCCCTCTCCCTCAATGTTATGGGCTTCACTCTCTGGTAATGTTTAAAATACTTAATGCTTAAAATATTGGGGTCAATCTTAAAATAACGTGGCTGCTCTCAGTAAGGGAATTCTCTAAATTAGAAATCTTATTCACTAAATGACAAAAGGTTTAAGGTAAGCTTCCTTATAAATATTATAACATCATCCTAGCTGCCCTTAACTTCTTTATCCGGCCTTAATATTTTATGCAGCTTTTCTTTTCCTCTTTTTAGGTGTGCGTGTTGCGGGTTTTGCAGGACGACCCCTAGACGATATCCTTAGGCGATACCCCTAGTCTCGTACCTCTGGGCGATAGATTGACACATTGTGTTACCATAGAGTGTGGGTCTATTGGCTCTAGCTGGCATAATGGTTTTGTATATTTTTCAACATAATCAGTTTTCCGTACAACCAGTTTTTTGTTGTTCAGGTTTATTGACTTAATGGGATTGATTGAACTGGATTGATGATAGTTAAAAAAGAGCGATAACCATAAAAATTCCTGTTTGGTGAGGCAATAATTTAGTCATGTCATGTAATAAATATTGGTCTGCAATAAACAGACGCTCCTTTTCGAGGGTCTGTTGGAGAAAGTAGGGGTCAGAAAATGGTGGAGCTTCTTCCAATCTCACCTCTTAGAAATAGCTTATCCTGTCGACAGGTTTGGTAAGGGGGGTATTTTTATGGTAATTTTTGACCATCATCTCTATCGTCTGTTCCAGAAGAGCTAGGTCTTGCTCTCGAGAAAGACGATGCTCCCCGTCTTTGATGAGAATGGTGTGGACATCCTCGCTTTCAAGGGCTTTGGACAGTTCTAGAGAGTAAGAGTAAGGCACGTCCGTGTCCTTTTCTCCATGGAGAAGTCTTACAGGGCAGTGCAGAGGAATAGGTTTGTCCATCAGCAGGTTATTTTGGCCGCTATCCATCAGGCGCTGCGTAATTGTAATGGGGTCAGCATGGTTGGAATAGGTTTTGCATAGTCCGGTTTGGTCCAGGGCTTCCTTTTCAAAAGAGGAGAGGGTTTGATAGAGGTGGCGGGTCACATCCACTGCTGCAGCAATCCCTACAAACCCCATAATGCGCTCGGGGCGTTCTAGTGCGGCGAGCAACCCCACCCATACCCCAATAGAAGAGCCTACAAACAGTAAAGGGCCTTCAGTAAAATTATCAATGCCCAATAAGGTATCTTCTTTCCAGTCTGTCAGGGTGCATTCTGTAAAATTGCCATCGCTCATCCCATGGCCTCTGTAATCCATTCGGAGGATACCCAACTTATATTTCATGGCCACATCAAGCAGGAAGTTGCCTTTCGTACTTTCCAGCGAGCTGGCAAGGCCATGTAAAAAAACAAGTGTGGGGGGTTGCCCTCTCATGGTTCTGATATTGAGGGTCATGTCCTTACCACGGATTTTAGGATGGTGCAGCTGTTCCATTTCCATTGAGTATAATATCCTGAAAAGAGTAATGATTCTGTACCGTGTGGGTTTCTGCCTTTAGTATTCATACGCAAAAACATAAACGTAGTTGCGCGTAGACAGTGGGAAATTGTCTGACAAGCCCTGTGATTATAAGAGAGAATAAATATGTTCTGCAAATTTTCTTGTAAAGAGTTTTGGGGGGCATTCTAGAGAAATTGTGCTTGATATGCGAATAAGGATAGGGGTAAAAACCGCAACAGGCTGTTTTTGATTAACAGGCTTTGTTTTTATTGTCTCACCTCCTTACAAGGCTTAAGGGTTCTTACAAAGCTCAATGGTTTATAGTGTCAAAGAAATTTTCCTGACCCTTCAGGGGGAGGGCCACCAAAGTGGGCGTGTAGCGGTGTTCTGCCGTTTTTCAGGATGTAACCTGTGGAACGGGCGTGAACAAGACCGCAGTCAGGCCCAATGCCGTTTTTGTGATACGGATTTTGTGGGAACGGATGGAGAGGGGGGTGGGCGTTTTGCTCATGAAAACGCCTTGGCCCATGCTATTGAAGCCTGCTGGGGGGAGCGTTCTGGCCGCCGCTATGTGGTGCTCACAGGGGGCGAGCCTTTGCTTCAGGTGGATCTTGCTCTTATTGAAGCTTTGCAGGAAAAAGGCTTTGAAGTGGCGGTAGAAACCAACGGTACTTTACCTGTCCCTCAGCAGATTGATTGGATTTGTGTCAGCCCCAAGGGGTATACTCCCCTCATGCAGTGCTCTGGTCATGAGCTCAAGCTTGTCTATCCGCAAGAAAGCCCCCAGATGGAAGAGGTTGATCCGGCCTTCTTCCTTTCCCTTTCTTTTCAGCATTTTTGGCTTCAACCACAGGATGGGCCAAACCAGCAGCACAATATTGAACGCGCTACGGCCTATTGTCTGAACCATCCTGAGTGGAAGCTTTCCCTGCAAACCCATAAGTTGATAGGAATTCCATAATCCATGTCTTCTTCTGTTGCTGAGTCTCATAAAGCGGCCTTGCTGTTATTTTCTGGTGGGCAGGATTCTGCAACATGCCTGGCTTGGGCGCTTGATCGTTTTGAGCGGGTTGAAACGGTGGGTTTTTCCTATGGGCAGCGCCATGTGGTGGAAATGGAGTGTCGTATTCATCTGCGGGAAGGGATAAAACGCCTCAATCCCCAATGGCAGCAAAGATGCGGGGAAGACCATGTGCTGGATTTATCGGTTCTGGGAGCGCTTTCCCAAACGGCTTTGACGGGTCAAGCGGAAAAGATTTTTGAGAAAGATGGCCTTCCCAATACTTTTGTGCCGGCCCGCAATCTTATTTTTTTAACCTTTGCCTCGGCCTTGGCTTATCGGCGGGATATTCGCCATATCATTGGTGGCATGTGCGAGACAGATTATTCTGGCTACCCAGATTGTCGAGATGACACCATAAAGGCTCTTCAGGTGGCCTTGAATTTAGGGATGGACAGGCGTTTTGTGGTGCATACCCCTTTAATGTGGCGCGATAAGGCTGCCACCTGGCAGCTGGCGGACTCCCTTGGTGGGCAACCTCTTGTGGAGCTTATTAACCATGAAAGTCACAGTTGTTATTTGGGAGAGAGAACCCACAGGCATGAATGGGGGTATGGCTGTGGCCATTGCCCGGCTTGTGAGCTGCGTCGCTCAGGATGGGACCGTTATCAGGCCCTGCAGGGAGCGCAAGAGAGGAGAAAAGAATGAAACCGGAAATGGTTTTTACCCGGCGGTTTTCTATGGGCCATCGCTTGATCCATTCAGGGAGCGATGTCTGCGCTCTGCCACATGGCCATAATGAATATGTTAAAGTGTATTTGCATCCCGTGCAAACCGTAAGGCTGGATGGCCGGGCCAACATGATTCAGGCTTTTTCTGAGGCTAAATCCACCTGGCATCGTTTTGTAGACACCAAGATTGATCACGCCCTGCAACTTTCAGAGGATGACCCGTTGCTGGAGTGGTTTTTTACCCATGAACCCCAGCGTGCCCAGCGGATTATGGTGACCCCTGGGGATCCCACCACCGAGCTTACCGCCTGCCTACTTCTTGCCAAGCTGAATGCCTTTTTGCAGGCGAATGGGAATATTTTGGCCTGCCAGAAAATCATGCTGGAAGAAACCCCCACCAATACCGTAACCTATGAGGGCAATCCCCATGATTTTCTGCCCCTCTCTGATAGGGCAGAGAATGAACGCTGGTGGTGCCGCCCCGATATGAGTATTGCAGATTGTAAGAATTAATCGTTCGATGAGGGTTGCAAGAGTGGTGGAAAAGGGTCAATGTTGCCCAAAGCCCAAAGCCCAAAGCCCAAAGCCCAAAGCCCAAAGCCCAAAGCCCAAAGCCCAAAGCCCAAAGCCCAAAGCCCAAAGCCCAAAGCCCAAAGCCCAAAGCCCAAAGCCCAAAGCCCAAAGCCCAAAGCCCAAAGCCCAAAGCCCAAAGCCCAAAGCCCAAAGCCCAAAGCCCAAAGCCCAAAGCCCAAAGCCCAAAGCCCAAAGCCCAAAGCCCAAAGCCCAAAGCCCAAAGCCCAAAGCCCAAAGCCCAAAGCCCAAAGCCCAAAGCCCAGATAGCGCTCTAAAGGCTAGGAAAACGGTAGAACCAGCTATTGTCTACCTCTACAGGAACCTCTTAGGTTCAAACTCCCTCTTCCTTACATATGTTCCCCCCAGTGATTTTCCCCGTGGTGTTCGCTGTGATTTTAATAGAAAAACTCCTCTCATTGTGCTACGTTATATCCTAGGGCGTGCTGTGACACGGTGCTATTCTACCCGCCGTAGCCTGACATTTGTTTGTCTGAGCGCAATATGGGTTCTGGTAGGCCCATCAGCGTGCCTAACTCTCCTCCTCTTTATTTTTAAACGGTTGTAAACTACCTACAGGGCAGAGTTTTTCTGCTGCCTGAGCAGGCGTCTGAGCTTTTTTTGCCTATTGACTCATTTGCTCAAGAATGGACGGGTTATGGAGAGGGATAAGGCCATTGATTGGGTGTAGAAAAATGGACGTATGGTATTCCCACTTTAGCCTTAACAGGGGCGTGATGCGGTTATCCAATAGTCAGGTGGGGTGAATATGCGGATTTATTGGCATTTCAAAATCCTCTTCCTATAAGCGATTATACACTATTTCAGTATATACTATTCCAGAAAAAACCGGATCTATTTAACGCCACGGGACGCAGGGGCTGGATATTAGCAGAGGCCTGGATGTTCAATCAGCGCCATTAATGCTCCAATCACGGAATCTGATGGTGCCGTTTTACAAATCCGCTTCGTCAGAGTTGCAGAGAGGCGCTTGTTATTCGTGATGAAAACAGGTGAGCTTAAAGGAGGCGCGTAAATTCTTTAAAACAGTGAAGAGGGAAAGGTGTTAAAAAGAAAAATGGCCAAACCCGAACCCTATGGCAATAATAATGCCTATCAGGCGGTGCTCTTTAAACTGGTATAGGCAGTAAGAAGGGTTTGTTGTATCCAACCGAACGATTTGGCGGCAAAGATAAGCTGCGGCAAGAGCGAGGCTCCCCCAATATAAAATTCCCAGAGCGGCTGCGTATCCTGTTATTCCTAAAAAAAAGATCATGCCACAATAGCAAGCGGCCACAAAACGGCGTGGGGTTTTAGCCCATCTGCGAGAGGTGGACTTTACTCCGATCCGGGCATCATCTTCCATATCCTGAAAGCCATAAATTGTATCATACCCCAACTGCCAGAAGATAGTTGCCAGGTAGACCAGCCCCAAAAGCATATCAACCTTATTGGCAGCTGCCGCATAGCCAAGGGGGGCACCAAAACCGAAGGTAAACCCCATGACCAGCTGGGGCCACCAGGTATAGCGTTTGGCAAGGGGATAGAAAGCCACCAGAATAAGAGAGGAAGCCCCCAGAATTTGGGCAAGCGGGTTAAGCTGGAGGAGAATGAGCAGGCCAAGGCTTAGCAAAACAGCGAGGAAAATGGTTGCTTTTTTTGCGCTAATCTGTCCGCTGGCCAAGGGGCGATCGGCGGTGCGAGCTACTTTGCGGTCTATATCCCTATCCCACAGATCATTGATCACACACCCTGCACTGCGCATAATAATACTGCCGGCTCCAAAAAGGGCAAGTAGCCAGAATTGTTGGATAGAGGGGGTTTTCTCGGCAAGAAGGATAGACCACGCCCCTGGCAAAAAAAGCAGCCATGCTCCAATTGGCCTATCGAGCCGGGCAAGGATCAGATAAGGCTGGACAGAAGAAGGCAGGCGACTGATCCAGTTATGATAGACAATGTCAGAAGGGGTAGGGGTAAGGGGCATGGGATATCTTAAAACAGGCTCGTGAAGAAAATAGGATTGTGAAGAGGGAAATGTTTTAAAAAAGGGCTATAAGCGCGATGAAAAGGTCAAGAGGAGATTAACAGATTTAAAATTTTTATTTAAAAACGTTTTGCCCAAGTTACGAAAGTTTTTTAGCATAAGCCGTTATCTAGTATAAGCAGCCATAAGGTTATTGCTTCTCACCTCTCATTTCAATTGCCCTTTTAATTTCCAGAATTCCGAAGGCTGCAGTAGCCTTACGAATACAGGAAATCCGCTTAAAAAAACATTATTTTTATAACCATATAGTTTTATAACCATATAGAATGTCCCTGCCAAGATGCAATATTTTATGCTTTTTGCCCTTGCAGCCTGTTGTGTCTGCATGATGAGTCCGTATGGGGTTCCAGCACGAAAAGAGGACGGCGTTGGTGTAGGATTCGTTTAATCTGCTATGCGTTTGGATGCTCAGGGTATTCGTATATATTGTAGTGGTCGTTAAATTGCAGCGATCGTTTTGGTGGTGCGGAGATTGCGCGGATTGAATGGTATCGTGAAGGGCGTGTTTCCTTGCATATCTTACGGGGCATACCTTACGGGTGGATAGTGATTATGGCACTGCGACAGCGCGTACAACGTATGGAATGTGTGGTGTGAAAGTTTGATTTTCACGGGTGAGATTATGGCGCAGGGCCCCCAGGTCTGGTCCCTAGGCCTAATCCCCAGGTCAGATCCACTGGCCCGATCTTCTGGCCCGATCTCCTGACCCAGGATCGTCGTGCGACAGAGCAAGCGCTTCAACGATAGGGGATTGGGGTGAATCTTGTAAGATGTCTTGGAAAAAGAAGAATGCTTTCGCCGAAGGGCACGAAATTTTGCAAGGCTTATAAGGGGCGGATCCATGGTCTTGCCAATGGGAGTACGGAGAAGGGGGTATGGTACTGAAGTTTGGAGCTTTTGGCCTTAAGGCGCTGGAGTCTGAACGGATTACAGCTCGCCAGATTGAGGCCTCAAGAAGGGCTATGTAATCGTTGTGTGATGTTTTTATGTGCAGGGCCAGAGCGCTGCGGGACTAGAGAGTTGCGGGGCCTGAAAGTTGCAGGGGTAGCGAGCAGCTGTAGGAATAGTGAGCAAAAAGGGAGAATTTTTGACCATCTTACATATTATCTATCCGTGTTATGAAGTTATGAAACGCGCAGGGCATGTGGGGCCACAAAAGGGAGGTTTTTTGACAGATCTGCCATAAAACTGTCTGCCATAGGCCGGGAGTGGCAGGTGTTTGGCAGGAGAGGGTTTTTGGAGTATGAAGAGATATCAATCAGATCATCCAATTGGATCATAAAGACCCTATTGCCCTGGCTTTCTTGCTCTGGTTTTTTGAGGGATAATTTTTGACAAGGAGGTTGTGAGAGGCAATTTTGGGCTGGCAAGGGTTTTTTGGGCTTGTCGGGTTTCATTACGAGGGATAAGGCGTGTGTTATGCAGACACTTCCAAGGGTTTATTATCATTTTACCAAGAGCCCTTATGAAGGCCAGCTCTGCCCATTACCAGTAGAAATTATGCATTATCTGGTTTCGGTCATGCGCTGTGGGGTTTCAGATCGTATTAGGCTTTTTAACGCGCAGGCAGGAGAGTGGGAGGCTGAACTGGTTGTGACAGACAGGAAAAAGGGTCATGTCCGCCTTATCTCCCAGGCCCGCCCCCCTGTTACGGTTGAAGCAGACCCTGTTTTGGCTTTCGCCCCCCTGAAACGGGAGGCAACAGATTTGGTCGTCCGTATGGGGACAGAGCTGGGAGTGGGAAGATTTGCACCAGTGATTTGTGCTCATTCCAATACCCACAAGGTTAAGGAAGAACGCTGGCAGGTGATAGCCCGTGAAGCTGCTGAGCAATGTGAACGTATGGATCTTCCCACCTTTGAGCCGCTTCAAGCAGTAGAGGCGTTTTTGCAAACCTGGCCTCCCAATAAAATACTGGCCGTAGCTGTTGAAAGAATGGAGAATGGTCCCTATCTTGAACCACAGTCGTTACTGGTTCAACGGATAAGGCAGGGCCTGCCCATTGCTGATGGGGTTCTGATTGGGCCAGAGGGTGGCTTTTCGCCAGGGGAGAAGAAGTATTTTTTCTCCCTGCCGTTTGTTGTACCGCTTTCTTTAGGGCCGTGTATTCTCAGGGCTGAAACGGCAGCGGTTACGGCTTTGGGCTTGTTGCAATGTTGGCCTTCAGTTGAAGCATGGAGTAAAATCGTGCGAGAGGGGCAAGATGTGTCGAGGTCAAAATTTTGAGCAGGGGGCTGCATAGCCAATCTGTTTTAGGGTAAGGTCTGTTTTAGGATAAGGTCTGGCGTGTGCGGGCTTTAAAAATATGTTGGGCCAGCTCTTGTCCTTGGGATTACCTGCCCTTGGGGGTAAGGGTGTGTAGAGTGTTGTTATATCTGTATTTGTTTTAAGGCTTTATTTTAATGTCCAATCCATCGGAAATTAATACACAACCGATTACGTCTTTTGAACAGATGGTGGCTGTGCTCTCTAACGGCATAAAACCCCGGCAGGACTGGCGGATTGGAACAGAGCATGAAAAATTTGGCTTTGTTCTCCCCTCTGCAACCGATGGGGCAGAAAAGCCAGCTTTTTCTCCTCCTGCTTATGATCATGGGGGAATTCGTGCTGTTTTAACGGGCATGCAGAATAATGGGCCAGAACGATGGGCGCCCATCATGGATGGAGAAAACCTGATTGGCCTGAAAGGCCAGGGTGCTAATAAGGGGCGTTCCATTTCCCTTGAGCCAGCAGGGCAGTTTGAGCTTTCTGGAGCCCCCCTTGCTACCTTGCATGAAACCCATGCCGAGTTGCATACGCATTTTCAGGAAGTACGAGAAGTCGCCCAACCCTTGGGGTTAGGGTTTGCTCCTTTGGGATTTCACCCAGAAAATCCTCGAAAGGCCATGCCCTGGATGCCCAAAAGCCGGTACGCCATTATGCGTCGCTATATGCCTTTGGTTGGGCAGCTTGGCCTGGATATGATGACCCGCACATGCACGGTACAGGTCAATTTGGATTTTTCCTCAGAAGAGGATATGCGCCAGAAAATGCAGGTGGCTATGGCTTTTCAACCCGTTGCTACGGCTTTGTTTGCCAATTCTCCCTTTTATGAGGGCCAACCGAATGGTTTAATGTCTAACCGTGCCCGTATTTGGACTGATACCGATAATGGGCGTAGCGGTATGCCAGAATGTTTTTTCTCGCCGGATTTTAGCTTTGCCACTTATGTGAATTGGGCGTTGGATGTGCCCATGTATTTTATTATCCGCGATGGGAAAATGATTGATGTTGCTGGCTGTTCCTTCAGGGCATGGCTGGAAGGCACCCCTTCGCCGCTGTTAGTAGGGTACTCCCCAACGATTGGGGATTTTGATGATCATCTAACAACGGTGTTTCCTGAAGTACGTCTGAAACAGTTTTTGGAAATGCGGGGTGCAGATGCAGGCAGCCCTGAAATGATGGTGGCATTTTCTGCCTTATGGGTTGGCCTGCTTTATGATGAGGTTGCTTTAAAGGAAGCGGTGGGGCTAGCCGCTGGCCTTTCTCATCAGCAATGTGTGGCGGCCCGTTTGGAGGTTCCCCAAAAAGGGATTGGCGCAAGCCTTGCAGGAAAACCCATGCGCTATTGGGCCTTACGTTTATTGGAATTAGCAGAGGCAGGCCTTAAAGCCAGGGGGGTTAAAAATGCGCAAGGGGAAGATGAACGCCAATATCTTGCTCCTTTATTTTCTATTGCCCATGGCGGAAAAACCCAGGCAGAACATTGGTTGGAGCGGTTTGCAGGCCCGTGGGAACATAAGGCAGCCCGTATTTTCATGGAAGCCCAAATTTAACGTCCCTTTGGGATAAGTCTTCCTCGCAGTGTAAGCGGGCTTTTGGGTCTCTCTTTAGGCTGCTGCTTACGTATTAGACTGTTTTTTATTAGGCTGTTTTTTATGTCGACCTCTTTTGCGGTACGGGCTTTTGCTTGTTGAGTGTTGGCATATGGAGCTTTATTATACGGGCTCTGTATAAGCGTATCATATGACTTTTTATTGGGTTACGCTAAAATGGGGGATATCAGAATCAAGTCATAAACTCCAGATATGGGAATGCGGATAGTGGTCGGTTCCTGCTCGTTTTGGAGGAGTATGCTAAGGTGCCCAAAAAGAGCACCTGAAAAGAGCACTTGGCTGCCCTTGTTAAGGTTTGCAGGCTTACGAAGGCGGAGTTCGGCTTTTTAGGTGTTGTTGTATAAACACATGTATATACACTTCTTTTTGCACACCCCGCTTTTGCAGACAATCCTGTAAAGCGGGCACTTTATTGCGCTTGGCCTCTGGTTTACGACCTGTTACGGCATCTGTCTTACAATGACTTTAATAAGTTGATCATTCATTAGCCCTACGGTTAAGGGTGATGTTGTGATGCTGGACTTGGGGGCCAATGTTCATTGTGATTGGAGAAATCTTGTAGAGTTCGCCGTTATGGGTGATGCTTTTGCAAAAGCAGTTTTAGGTCTTAATGCTCCTTCTATAGGGTTTCTGAATGTTG
Source organism: Entomobacter blattae (assembly GCF_014672835.1). Taxonomy (NCBI): domain Bacteria; kingdom Pseudomonadati; phylum Pseudomonadota; class Alphaproteobacteria; order Acetobacterales; family Acetobacteraceae; genus Entomobacter; species Entomobacter blattae. The sequence goes on from NZ_CP060244.1 coordinate 870,893, forward strand.
GTTCTGAAGAATTGAAGGGTGATGAACGCTTAAAGGTTGCTGCGGAGATCCTCAAGGAGAGCCCTCTTTCAAAGCAGTTTTATGGGTTTGTTGAAGGGCACGATATTACCGCAGGAACGACTGATATTGTTGTTACTGATGGTTTTACGGGCAATGTTGCCCTTAAAGCAGGTGAGGGTGCTCTAAAACTGGCTTTTACGCTCGTGTAAAAAGTGTATATAGCAAAACTATGTTGATCATGATTTTTATGTCCTGAAGAGAGAAGAGAGAAGAGAGAAGAGAGAAGAGAGAAGAGAGAAGAGAGAAGAGAGAAGAGAGCTGTTTTCCGCGAAGGTCTTTCGGGATGGCAAGTCGTACGGTTTAAGAGAAAAAAACTAAAGACGGTTTTTTGGTCCCTTTGAGAATGCTGCGCGTTACGTTCTTTCTCTAGAGTTCCTTATTTTCTGTGTAGAATGGTTTGTGCAGGATAATCTATGCAGAATGAAGCCGTGGTAAATACAAGGGATGTTTTGGCCCATAGTCCTCGTAAAGGCTTGAAAACATGCGATATGACACGCGATATTACGGATGATCTTTCCCATGTGGCAAAGCTGGTTGAAACCTGATGTGAAAGCTTGAAAACACATGATATTACTAGTGATCTTCCTCATGTGGCGAAGTTATTTGAAGCCCGATGGAATTCTCCCATGGTTGAATGGCATCAGGGCTAAAAACGAGTTTTTAAGGGGTGTTTTCTAAAAAGGAGGCTTCGGGCGCCTCAAGGGAAGAGTCCCCAGATGGGAAGAGGGTAGAAGAGAAGGCGTTAGGCTGGATAGCCCTGTTTAACGCTGTGAGGAATTCTTGCGAAGGGCTAACCTTTGAACCCGCAAGAGGAAAGGTCCACTCCGTTTCCCCCTCCATTGCTGTGTGTTCAATGCTTTGTAAACCAATGCCCTGTAAATAAGGGAACACAACCCTGAGAAGAGAATGCGAGGGGATAGCGGGGAGATTTTCCAAAGAGGTCTGGGCACTGATAAGGCTATGCCCTGCCGAGGTAAAAGCATCAATAGGGGGCATGAATTTTACAGCCAGAGTGGGGGCTGCATGGGGGTTTTTCTTCAGGATGGCTGCGGCCTCCTCAGGGTAGCGGTTCATCAGGCCCAAAAGGGTTCCATTCGTCCAGCCAAAGCCCACCTGCATGGGATATTCTCCCCCACCTTTCCCTCCGACGGGGCTTATGGTTTTTGCCACGACATCATATTTCTCCAACAATACGCCAGATTTTTCATAGGTTGCAATAACACGGGTCATCCACCGTGTTGCAATATCGCGGGCCAGGGCAGCTTGGCCATAGGCATTGAGCCCTTTTACAGCCATCCACTCCAAGGGGGCCCAACCATTGGGGAAATCCCATTGTTGGCCACTATTTTGGTCTGTAGCCACAAGACCACCATTTTTAAGCAGTTTGGTTTTTAAGATCTGCGCTACCGCCTGGCTTTGCTGCGGGGAGGCAAGATGCAGGAAAAGAGGAACCACCATGGCGGCACTGTAAACGGGAGTATGTTGGCCGGTTGTCCAGTTATAGTCAAAATAGCCTTCTCGTTTTTCATCCCATAAAAGGGTGTTGAGGGCCGTGATGCGCTTTTGGGCCAAGCGCTCATAAAACAGGGATTTTTCAGGATCCTCTTTTAAAAGATAGGCATGGGCTAGGACCTGCTCGAGGTGAGCCATCAAGCTATTCAGTTCTATGGGCAGTAATTCTGTTGTGTTCATGCGTCCAAGGGTATGCTGATCGGTCAGCCATCGTGATGAAAAGTCCCATCCTGTTTCTGAGCCTGCCCGCAAGTTGCGATAGATTTCAGCAGCGGGGCGGTTTTTAATATGTTGGGCGGTATGAATATCCTGGGGGTAGCTTTCATCACGGGGGGTGTCCATATCATCCCAGTGGCGATTCATAACGGTGTTATCGGCTAAGCGTACCACGTGGCGGTAGGCTTTTCCGGCTTTAAGGGTTTCTGCCCCATTCATCCAATAATCATACTCACGCTGTAATTCAGGAAGGTAGGTGAGATAGACCTTTTGTCCATCCTGTTCTGCAAGGAGGTCAACCATTAAGGCGAAAAAAGGGGGTTGTGAGCGACTCAGATAATAGGTGCGGTTTCCATTGGGGATATGGCCGTACCGATCTATGAGCGAGGCCATGTCTATTACCATATTTCGTAGAAGTTCTGCTTTTCCAGCCTCATAAAGGCCAATCATGGTGAAATACGAGTCCCAGTAATAAATCTCGCTAAAGCGCCCCCCTGGAACAATATAAGGTTTGGGAAGGGGCAGCAAGGAGGAGTAGAGCTCGTAGCGGTCTGCCTCGCGCTTTAAAACCTCCCACATATCGGCAATATAATCCAGAACAGACATATCAGGCCTGGGGTTAAAGGAGACTTTTTTAAGGGGAGGTTGGGTAAAATGCTGGGCTACGAAATCTTTAAGGTTAAAATTATCCTGCTGTTTTTGCTTGTTATACAATTTCAGTAAGGTTGCCGGGGGGCGATCGGGGATAATGTCGGCTACTGTTTTGGCATCGGTAAAAATATGGGCTTGCCCAATGGCTGCAAAAAGTTCACCCAAGGCCATGGAAGGGGGGGTAAGATCTTGTTGCTCGCTATCGTGTTTGGCTTCGGTTTTCTTGGGGCTGGCCAGATCGGCAACAGGGGGAGAGGACGGTTTTTTTTGCTCTTCCTCTGGGGTGGATTGAACGGTGTGAATATGGCTGGGGGTATGAAGGCTCTCTGGTTGAGGCGCGCTGAAGAACTGAGCTTGAGCAGAAGGTATAGCAAGGCTAAACACCAGAGAAAAACAGGCCAGAAAATGCAGAATATCGCGAGGAAGAAATAAAAACTTACGCCTGCACGAGAAAAGAAGACACCTGGCCTGTCGCACCTTTATATGTCCTTTATCTGAAAGAGAATAGGATAACAGCTTTGTTAAGAGATAATAATGAATGTTGGGGGGTAAAGGGTTCTCATTTCACTTATTGTATCATTCAGTTCTTGTATCATTCAGTCATTTTACAGAGATAAAGACTTATAGTCATGGAGGTGGCAGTCATGAAGGTGGGACATGGAGCCTGCATCATAAGCTACAGCATAGCCGCTACAAGTACGAGACCAGCCGAAAAGGTGAGGGATTGAAGCCGTATTCCTTGGCCCATATTCCTTGGAAAGGCATAAAAGGTATAAAAGGCACGCTATTTTACTCCTGTAAGGATTTTGCCCTTATCAAAGAGCACCACTACCTTCTCCTGCAGGGTTGCCCCTACAGGGTTGCATTGGCAAGGGGATGGTTGGTTATTTTAACACGAGGCCAGAAAGATTGTTCCAACTTTTTTCTGTTAATCTATTAAGAGAATGGATCACGATAAAAACTTATAAAAAACGGCTTGTGTCTTCACCAATGGGCAGGATCAGTGGCAGGGATCATTCTTGATCACCCCCGAAAGACAAGCAGAATCCTTTCAAGGTTGGGGAATAGGGCCGAGGTCTGAGGAGAACATGACCTTGGACAAGGTTTTGCAATATTACCTTTATGGTCTTTCCAACGATGGATATGAATAGAGTACCGTGGAATTAAAGATATTTTTTGTTGGTTAACCTATCATTAGGAAATGAATGAAAGTTCTTGACTTGGGGAGTGATCTCCAGATAACTACCGAATGGTAATGTCCAACAGTAGTGTTACTTCATGAAATGATGAGTGTGGTGTAACTCTGGTTGAAATTAAGGCTCATATCAGGTAGCCGGAGTAGAGAATGCAGTTTTTTTCTTGTAAACGACAGCTCGATGCGCGCTTGACCAAGTGGGCGATTTTAGCAACAGGGTTAAGCATATTTGCGGCCACATTGGCAGGGTGCGAAAAAAAAGCTCCCCCTAAAGGCAAGGCTGCCCGGCAGGTTTATGTTGTAACCGTGCATAAGAAAAGCACAGAGCTGCAAGTTAACCTTCCCGGCCGTGTAAACTCCGTCCAAATTGCGGAGATTCGCCCACAGGCTACAGGGATCTTGTGGAAACGTATGTTTGTGGAAGGGGCAGATGTTAAAAAAGGCCAGCAGCTTTATCAGATAGATCCACGCCCCTACCAAACGGCTTACGAGAATGCTCAGGCCCAGCTTGTCCATGATGAAGCCCTTTATACCACCCAGCATTTACGGGCCCAGCGCTATGGGCCTCTTAAGAACATTTCTGCTGTCAGCTTGCAGGATTATAACGATGCGGTGGCCACCGAAAAGCAGACCAAGGCGAATATTGTCAATGATAAAGCCTCTGTCCGCAGGGCGCAGATTGACCTGGACTATACAAAGGTGTTTTCTCCCATCAGCGGGCGTATCAGCCGCTCGGTAGCAACCCAAGGGGCCTTGGTTACAGCGAACCAGACCGATCCTATCGCAACTGTAACGCAGCTTGACCCGATCTATGTTGATATTAATGAGCCCACTGTTGAGCAGTTGCGTATCAGGCAACGTCTACAACAGGATAAGCTCGATAAAATTAACGGCAAGAGCGCTGTTAAAGTCACCCTTTATCTCGAGGATGGCTCACAATATCCCCTGCAGGGAGAGCTTCTTTTCTCGGAAGTTATTGTTGACCAGCAGGTGGGCACAGTGGTTCAACGTGTGCTTTTCCCCAACCCCAACAAGCTTTTACTTCCTGGCATGTATGTCAGGGCTGTTCTGCATGAAGGCAAAGAGGATAATACCTTTGAAGTTCCTGCAGAGGGTGTTATGCGCGATTTGGCAGATACCCCTTATGTGTATGTTGTTGGCAAGGGGAATAAGGTTGTCCGTAAAGTGATTAACCTTCAAAGGCAGGAGGGTGAAAACTGGATTGTTGTCGGCGGGATCGACGATGGTGACCGCGTTATTGTCTCTGACCCATCTTCCTTGATTACCGGAGATACGGTTAAGCCAGAGGAAGGGATGAACAAGCTTGGGTTTGTTCCCAAATAACAGGAGGTTGGTGGTTTGTTATTTGGTATTAGATGGTTTTAAGGTTTAAGAACGGATTAGAATGTCCCTATCACGCTTTTTTATTGATCGACCGATTTTTGCCTGGGTGGTAGCCCTTATTATTTCCATTATAGGCGTTATTCAAATTATCAGTCTACCGGTGGCACAATGGCCGTTAATTGCCCCGCCGCCTATTACTATTTCTGCCACCTATCCAGGGGCTACGGCTGATACTGTTCAAAGAACAGTGGTAGATCCCATCTTGCAGAGTGTCTACGGGCTGGACAATCTGGAATATATTTCTGCTGTGGCCAATGCTGATGGAAGCAGCACCATCACGCTGACCTTTGCCCAGGGCACGAACCCTGATACGGCAGCCACCCAGGTGCTGATTCGTATGAATGTGGCGAATTCCCTGTTGCCATCGGTGGTAGCCCTTCAGGGAATTCGTATCAGTAAGTCCAATAAAAGCCTAAGCATGGTGGTGAGCTTAAGCTCAGAAGACAACTCCATGGACGAGGCGGCCTTGGGCGACCTTATGGCTACGGATGTACAAAACCCCGTAACTCGTTTGAACGGTATTGGCGATTACCTTCTGTTTTCGTCCGAATATGCTATGCGTGTGTGGCTTGATCCCGACAAGATGAATAACTACCAGCTTAATGTTGGTGATGTCATGCAGTCCATCGAGGCCCAGAATGCCGAACAGCCCTTGGGGGAATTCGGAAAATTGCCGGCTCTGCCCCAGACACGGACCTATGCCCTCTCTAGCGGTATTAGGCGTTTAATGTCACCTGAGCAGTTTCAGAATATTCTACTCAAGGTCAAAACGAATGGAGCTACCGTCCATCTTTCTGACATTGCTAAGGTAGAGCTGGGGCCTATGCAGTTCCAACCCTTGGGCATGCTTAACGGCCATCAGATTGCGCCTTTGGGCCTTAAGCTTTCGCCGACAGCAAACCAGCTTGCTGTTGCGAATGAGGTCTATGACAAAATGAAGGACCTCTCGCGGTATTTCCCTCCCCATACCAAGGTTGAATACCCAGTCGATACCTCCCCCTTTGTGGTTGCCTCCATGCATGAAGTGGTAGAAACATTGGTTATTGCCGTGCTCTTGGTGGTGGTGGTGATGTATTTGTTCTTGCAAAGCTGGCGGGCAACACTTGTGCCTTCTATTGCAGTGCCTGTGGTGTTGCTGGGGACATTTGCCATTTTAGGGTTTGCCGGGTTTACCATTAACACTTTGACTATGTTAGCCATGGTTCTTGCTATTGGGCTGCTGGTTGATGATGCGATCGTTGTGGTGGAAAATGTTGAACGCGTGATGGAAGAAGACAATCTGGATGCCAAGGAGGCTACGCGTGTCTCTATGGATCAGATCAGTGGGGCCTTGGTCGGTATTGCTGTTGTGCTTTCGGTTGTTTTTATTCCTATGGCCTTTTTCAGTGGTTCTGCTGGCGTGGTTTATAGGCAGTTTTCCATTACTATTGTTTCGGCCATGATTCTCTCTGTTATCATTGCCCTTATTTTTTCACCGGCCTTATGTGCAACCTTGCTGAAACCTCGTGAAGAAGGAAAAAAGCCATTTTGGTTTTTCCGGAAATTTAACCAGGGTTTTGAGTGGATGGTCAGCCATTATATCCGCTGTGTTAAAGTGATGATGAACCACTGGGTGATCACCCTGATCGCCTATCTTGCGATTTGTGCGGTTGTGGCACTCTTTTATATGCGTATTCCTGGTGGCTTTATGCCAGATGAGGATCAGGGGGAGTTCTATATTCAGACCACCTTGGCCCCAGGGGCTTCGGCTGCCCAGGTTGCAGCCGTTAACGAGCAGATTATGAATTACTACCTTACCCAGGAAAAGGATTCTGTTGAGCTGTGCTTTACAGCGATTGGCTTTAATTTTGGGGGCCAGGCACAGAATGCAGCTTTTGGGGCTGTGCATCTTAAACCCTTTGATGAGCGAAGAGGAAAGCAAGATTCGGCTGAGGCCGTTATTGCCCGTTCGCGCAAGTTCTTCTCGACCATCCGAGGGGCAACGATTATTCCCTTTCTTCCACCCCCTGTGAAGGATTTGGGAAATGCCACCGGTTTTGACCTTGAGCTTGAAGACCGTGGCCATCTCGGGGTACAAAAAATGGCAGAGGCCAGACGCAAGCTGTTAAGAATGGCCAGTGCTGATAAAAGGCTTGTGGCTGTTCGCCCGAATGGGCTGAGTGACGCTCCCGAATACACTTTTAATATTGATCGGCAAAAAGCCAGTGCCCAGGGTGTTTCAATTAGTGATATCAACACGATGCTGGCAACCATTATTGGCTCTAACGATGCAGGTCTTTTTAACCTTCGTGGGCGCGTGAAGCATGTGTTTGTACAAGGGGCACCAGATTCGCGTATGAAGCCGGAGCAGTTGTTGCAAAAATGGTATATCCGCAATGGACAAGGGAGCATGGTTCCACTCAGCACATTTGTAACAGGGCACTGGACAACAGGGCGCCTTAAGGTGGAAACCTATAATGGCTACTCCTCTTACGAAATTGTAGGCCAAGGGGCAGCGGGGATCAGCTCTGGCCAGGCTATGAAAATTATGGAAGAGTATGTGGCCAAACTTGGCCCTGGTATAGGGCATGAGTGGACGGGCATGTCATATGAAGAGCAGAAAAGCGCGGGTCAGGCCTGGAAGCTTTATGCGATTTCCATTGTTATTGTCTTGCTCTCTCTTGCCGCCCTTTATGAAAGCTGGCCTATCCCCTTTGCGGTGATGATGGTTGTTCCCTTGGGAATTTTGGGGGCCACAGGCTTAACCATTTTGCGCGGGTTAAGTAACGACGTCTACTTCCAGGTGGGGCTGTTAACAACAGTAGGACTTTCAGCGAAAAACGCCATTCTGATTGTGGAATTTGCCAAGGAGCATTATGATTCCGGTAAAAGTCTGTTTGAGTCAGCCTGGCTTGCTGCCCATGAGCGTATTCGCCCCATTTTAATGACATCACTGGCCTTTGTGTTTGGTGTTCTGCCCTTAGCTATTGCCACTGGGCCTGGGGCTGCCAGCCATGTGGATATGGGTACTAGCCTTACCGGTGGGGTTGTCAGTGCAACTGTTTTGGCCCTGCTTTTTGTACCTGTGTTTTTTATTGTGGTGTTGCGGGCCTTTGGTGTGAAACCCCATCCTATACAAAAAGAAGCTTCAAAGACAACAGCAGGACAGGCTATGGAATGATGATGGTCAAGCAGGCATTAAACGCTAGAATGCAGGTTCGCGGCCTTGTAAAAGGGTATGGGGCTTGTGCAGACAATAGGCCGGTTCAGGGTTTGCGCCAGGGTTTGCGAATGAAGAGGCCTGTTGGGTGGGTTATCAGTGTTTGCATGGTTTTTCTGGTCTCCTTAGGGGGATGTAATCTTGTGCCAGACTATCACCGCCCTGATTTTCCCGTTGCGCAAAACTGGCCCATTGGGCCTGCCTATGGCCCAGCTCTCTTAAATGATGCTGGCAAGCCCGGGGTTGAAACTATTGGCTGGAAGGCGTTTTTTCATGACCCTGTTCTCATCAGGCTGATTGAAATTAGCTTGCGCAACAATCGGGACCTGCGTGTTGCAACCGAAAATATCATTAGTCAACGTTCGGCCTATCAGTACCAACGTGGGGAGCTGTTTCCGACCATTAGTGGTCAGTTTTCTGCCAGTTATGCAACTTATCCCGGAAGTACGCTCAGCTCTTCCAGCACTACCGTGCATTGGAACAGGCTGCAGACCGGGTTTGGCATTTCCAATTATCAGATTGACCTTTTTGACCATGTCAGAAGCTTAACGGAACAGGCTTTTGAAGAATATATGGCCCAGATCAATACTCGTATGAGTGTTCAGATCAGCTTGATGACTCAGGTTACCAATGCTTATCTTACCTGGATAGCCGATCGGGAAAGCTTACGTGTTATTCAAGGTACGGTTGAAAACAGGGCTAAGAATTTGGATCTGGTCTCTAGTCTGTTGCGTTATGGCCAGCAAACCGGCCAGGCCCGTGCGGAAGCCCAAGAGGCCTATCAACAGGCTAAAAGCCAGGAAATGCAGTATACTCGCCAAGTGGCCCTGGATATGAATAATCTTGTGCTTTTATTAGGGACCAATCCACCCCCGCCCTTACTGGCACAGATGGAACAGGTTACCTCTTTACAGCAGGTAGAACCTTTCCCTCCTTTGCCTCAGGGGGTTCCGTCTCAGTTGTTGCAAAGACGGCCTGATATCCGTGCGGCTGAACATCAGCTTTTGGCAGCCAATGCGAATATTGGGTATGTCCGTTCCCAGTTTTATCCCTCCATTTTGCTGTCAACCGCTTCTGTGGGCACGGGTGGTACGCAGTTTGCCCAGTTTTTTAAGAAACATTCCTTAATCTGGCAGCTGGCCCCTACTGTGAGCTTGCCAATTTTTACAGCGGGGCAGAATGTGGCTGGTCTTGAACAGGCCAAGGCAGAACAACGTGTTGCTGTGGCCCAATACCAAAAGGCCGTACAAACGGCTTTTAGGGAAGTGGCTGATGCCTTGGCGTCTCGCCATACCTATTCCCAGCAGATTGGATTTGACCAGGAGAGGGTGGTGGCAAGCCATACAGACTATACCCTTTCAAGAGCCCGCTTCCTGAATGGGGTTGATAGTTTTTTAAATACGTTGGTGGCTCAAAATACGTATCTTACCAATCAGCTTACCCTTATTCAGTCCCGCTTGCAGTATAAGAATAGCCTTTCTACCTTATATACTGCGTTAGGTGGGGGGTGGACAGTGTCGGAGGAAATGCCCATTCCCAATGCTCGTGCTGTGAATGATCCGAAAGGCCCTGTTCAAAATACAGCGACACCCCCACAGAGTGTTAAGGCAGTAGATAGTGGTTTGGCAACACATGGCCAAGCTGTTAATCTTCAACCTCTAACAGGGCAAAAAAGCCAATAGGTTTCGTTCGTTGCTTGTCAAGATTCGTTGCCTGTTAAGAAGAGTATCCTTCTGGCTTGAGGGCGAGGGGATGTCTTGTCTCAGAAAGAGTGTCTGGTTCTAGAAAGGATGTCTGGTAAAACTGAGAAACTTCAAAACTGGGAAACCTACTGAGCCTTTTTTCTGAAATACGCTTGTAAAATAAATACGCTTGCAAAATACTGAAAAATGCACGGTCTATCTTGAAAAGGTGGTTGTCTTGGGTAGAAGGTTTATTCCATGGTAAAAAGGTGGAGTTCATAATACGATAAGGTTCAGCAGGGTGGGAAAAATAGAAAAAAACGCAACATCACTATCTTCATCCCGTCAACGTAAAACCTTCCAGCAGATGCAGGCAGAACTTCACTCCCATGGGTTAAAAAGAAGTCTGGGGCGCTTTCAGCTGACCATGCTCGGGATAGGCTCAATTGTAGGAGCTGGGATTTACGTTATGACGGGGATGGCGGCTTCGGTTTATGCTGGCCCGGCCATATTGGTTTCATTTGTCGTTGCTGGTTTGGCTTGTTTATTTACAGCCTTTTCTTATGGCGAGCTGGCTTCGGTTATGCCGGTTTCGGGCTCAGCCTATAGTTATGCTTATCTTTCCTTGGGGGAAGTTTTTGCCTGGGGAGTTGGTTGGTTATTGCTTTTGGAATATGGTATTTCCGATGCCAGTGTGGCTGCGGGTTTTTCAGGCTATCTGACAAGTTTTCTTCAGGATATCGGTATTACCATGCCACAGGCCTTGGTGACGCCAACACTGGGTACTACGGCTGATGGGGCATTGGTCGGCCATATGAGTATTGATTTATTGGGGGCAGGGGCCATTGGGCTGGTTACGTTTTGCCTGTTATTAGGTGTTTCAGAGAATGCCACCATCAATGCCATCATTGTTGTAATTAAAATTCTGGTTCTTCTTGTGTTTGTGGGTTTGGGGGTATTTTATGTTCATAAAGCCAATTTTACGCCCTTTATTCCTCCAGCGACAGACGGCTTTCATTATGGCTATTCTGGCATATTCCGTGCAGCATCTATTATCTTTTTTGCCTATGTGGGGTTTGAGGCTGTTTCAACAGCATCTTCAGAAGCCCGTAACCCAGCCCGAGATGTGCCGTTTGGCATTATAGTCTCCTTATTGGTCTGTACATTAATTTATATGGCAACGGCTGCGGTCATGGTAGGGGTGGTTCCCTATCGGGAACTGAATGTCGCGGATCCTTTAGCGATTGCAGTTAATCATATGCAGATGCCCTGGCTAGGCAGTATATTGAAGTTGGCTGCGGTTACAGGGCTGTTTTCTGTTATGCTGGTTTTACTTTTCGGCCAGACCCGGATTTTTTATGCCATGTCTTACGATGGCTTGCTGCCTGCCGCTTTTAGCAAGCTTCATCCGCGTTTTGCCACCCCTTGGACAGGCACCTTGGTTATAGGCGTTGTGGTGGCTTTGGCAACGGCCTTTTTGCCTCTGGATATTATTAGTGATCTTGTCAGTTTAGGGACAGCCACAGCATTTGGGGTGGTGTGTTTTACAGTGATCTGGCAGCGGAATGTTCACCCAGAGCTGGAACGCCCTTTCAAGGTACCGTTAGGGGCAATAAGAATAAAAAATATCTGGCTGGGAATAACCCCCTGTTTAGGAATTTTCTTTTGTCTGGTTATGGCAGGGCCGTTACTCATTGATATGGTTTTGGCCTTCTTTAGGGGAAACCCAGTGCCTTTATTGCTTTTATTGGCCTATTTGCTGATAGGGATTTTGGCTTATATCTGTTACGGAAGGAAACATTCCAGGCTTTCAAAGCATTATAATCAGTAACAAAATGCCAAAAACAGCGCCTTAGTAATAAAGCTGTTTTGTAAAGAGAAGGATCTTTTATGAAAATAATTCCGGTTGCACTGGCTGCTGGTGTTTATGGGCTCGTGGGGGGCGTGAGCACCCAAGCCATAGCCAAATCCCCTACCACCATTACAATTCAAACGGGGGAGCGTGTAGCTCCATTATCTTTAACAGCAGCGCAGCAGGCTTGGGTCAAAAAAGTTGAAGACTGGATGAATAGTGTAAGCACCCTTAAGGCCCGTTTTCAGCAGATTGCTCAAAATGGGTCTCGTACAACGGGGGATGCCTGGATTGAACGGCCCGGAAAAATGCGGTTCCAATATGATAAACCTAGTCCCTTACTGTTGGTGGCCAATGAAGGGAAACTTATTTTTAATGATAGCCAGCTGGATCAGACCACAACCATTCCGTTAAATAAAACGCCTTTAGGGCTTCTTTTACGAGAAAATTTGCGCCTCTCCGGTGATGTGACGATAACAGGTTTTCAACAGACCAATGGCTTTGTCATGGTGCGGGTTATACGCAGCAATGCCCCGGGAGAGGGAAACCTTACGCTGGTTTTTTGGCAAAACCCATTTGCCTTACGCGGTTGGCGTGTGGTGGACGCCCAAGGCCGCCAAACCCAGGTCGACCTCTTTGAGCTCCAAAAAGGAGAAGAATTTCCCTCTTCATTATTCAGCCTTGATATTGGACGGAATAAGCACGACGAGTAAAGCCAGAAAACCCCTTCAGCTCTGAAGCCAGAAGAGGAGATTACTTATTGCGATGCTATTGTATGGCCGCGTTATTGTTACGGTAATTCTGTTTTAGGGGTGTTTTGGGCAAGCTCAAGGGCGCGGGTATAAACTGTTTTTTTTGGCAGGTTTAACGTTTTTGCCACGAAAGCGGCTGCATCTTTCAGGCTCATATGGGTTAGGGCGTGTAAAATATGGCGGTCAAGCTCTGCTTGCGTGGTAACAGTGGGGGTGCTGTTGGGGGCCATAAGCAGGACAATTTCGCCACGAGGGGGAGTATGGGCATAAAAATCTGCCAATTCTTTGGCCGAGCCCCGGCGGAGTTCCTCAAAGCGTTTGGTCAATTCTCGGGCAATGGCCACAGGGCGTTGGCTGCCAAAAACTTCAGCGATGTCACCAAGGCATTCGGCAAGCCGATGGGGAGCTTCGTACCAGATAACAGTTGTGGAAAGACCTGCTTGCTCTACGGCTTTCAGGATGGAAAAATCGCTTAAACGGGCGGCCTGCCGTGTGGGGGGAAAGCCCATAAAAAGAAAAGGGTGGGGGGGAAAGCCCGAAAGCGTTAACGCCATAAGAGCAGCATTGGGCCCAGGAATTGCCGTTACGGGCAGCTCAGCCTCAATTACAGCGCGAACAAGGCGGTAACCCGGATCAGAAATAACAGGTGTTCCGGCATCACTGACAAGGGCAATGGTCATCCCCTTATGCAGCCGGGAAATATGGGTGGGAATACGGTGGGCTTCATTATGATCATGCAGGGATTCGGTGGGGGTTGTTATGCCATAATGCTGTAGAAGCCTTGCGGTAACGCGAGTATCTTCACACAAGATCAAGTCCGCCTGGGCCAGCACTTGCCTTGCCCGGGCGCTTAAATCTTCCAGATTACCGATGGGGGTGGCCACCAGGCAGAATATCCCCTTTTCACGCAGGTTGAGGGTATGGTCTTGGAGAGAGGAAAGGGGGTAAAGATCAGGCATGCCGGTCCCTAGAGTTTGAGGAAATGGTTTTGTCAGGTATGGTAAGAGCGTATTATAACCATTTGCTTGATTGGGACTAGGGTTTTAGCTTGTATAAGGTAAGATAAGGGCTTTGGAACATTCCTGGCAAAAAGATGCCGTAATTTTTCAAGATAAAGGGATGTGTGAAAAAAGCTTTAAGAGGAAAGTGCAGAATGTATAGAAATATTTTTACCGTAAAAGGTACCAACAAAAAACAGGGCCTGCCCTATGGGTTAGCTGTGTGTTTGCTGATGGGAGTGGCCGCTTGTAGTCACTCTTCTCCTCAATCATCGGGGGGGGAGCCAGCCCTGAGTTCTTCAGTTGAACAGGGGGGAACCACACCCGGAAAAGTAGGTATTTTCTTACCGCTTTCTGGCCGGAATGGGGGATTGGGGCATAATATGTTGAATGCTGCCAAGCTTGCTCTAGCCGATGAAAAAGACCTGACACTGGATATTCATGATAGTGGTGGCGATATGTCCCGCTTGGTGAACACGGCTATCCAGAATGGTGATGGCATTATTATTGGCCCCTTAACGGCGGAAAATACTGGCAAGCTTTCCTCTGCTGCAAAAATGGCTGGTATTCCCGTGCTGGCTTTTACCAGTGATATCCACCAGGCTCAGCCTGGAGTATGGGTGATGGGGATTACCCCAGAACAGCAGGTAGCACATTTGGTAAAGGCTGCCAAAGCCGAGGGAAGGCAGCATTTTGCCGCTTTTCTTCCTGATACGGCTTTAGGGCATGCTTTGGGAGATGGTCTGATTAGTGCCTGTGAACAGGAAAACCTAGCCCCTGCTCATATTACCTACCATACATCCTCAAAAACGGGTGTGGTTGAAGCCATGAAACTATTTGCGGATTATACTGGCCGGCAGACTCAGACAAGCTCTTCTCTCTCATCAAGCTCAGCATCTTCCTCTGCATCTTCTGGCAATGGGGGAGATAACCTGCTGGCAGAGTTGGACCCTGCTGCTACCTCATCGGGCGCTCCTCAAGCAGCAGCATCGCCAGCAGTAGACCAGGCATCTTCGGGTACCTCTTCTAAAGCTCCGCAGACGCTTGCTCCCCCTGCTTTTGATGCCCTTCTTCTGGGTGATACGGGTGTGCAGTTACAATATGTTATTGATGCCTTGGAAGAGGTGCAAGTCAGCTCCCAGAAGGTCCGTATTTTAGGGCCAGGTCTTTGGGCTGCCTTTTCTTCTAAACTGGGGAGTTTGGCTGGGGCGTGGTATGCCTCTTCTGATCCGGAGTCACGCAGGGGCTTTGTCTCCAAATATTTGGCAAAATATCATACATCTCCCAAGCCATTGGCAGATCTGGCTTATGATTCGGGAGCTTTGGTAGGAAATTTACACAAGAACGGGGGGTATACCGTCTCTAACCTTACCAGACCAGAAGGGTTTTTGGGGGTTGGGGGTGCCTTTAGCTTGTTACCGAACGGGCATGTCCGCCGTGAGCTTGCAATTTTTGAAATTCAACCCCAAGGAAGCGCTGTTATGAAAAAGCCCGCCGTGCAAACAACGGCTGAACACTCTGTGAAGACAAACACATAAAGACAAACACATAAAGACAAACACATACAGCAGGCAAAAGAAAGGGCACGGCTTGCCCATCCCTTATAAGGGATGGGGAAACGCCTACTAGGGCTTGTGGCTAATGTTTAAAGGACGAATACGCAGCAAGGCGTCTTCAAAATTCTTATATTGCCCCAGCTGATAATTGCGAAGGTGATCAATGACCACCCATTTTGTCCCTATGGGCTTAATCATATAGGCAGGGTCGGGTTTTTCCCTCACCCAGATCAAGATATAGTCGATTGTGTCATGTTCCTGGTTTGCAGAAAAGCGGGGGCTTATATCCACATCACATAGCCCCATGCTGGAGCCGACCTCAAGCCAACGCATGAGGTACTCATAGTGCCGTGGAAGGAAGTTTTTTTTCATGGGAATAACATGGGAGTGGACGGATACGCTCAGGTTATTGTTTGCAGGGATTTGATGTAATGCAATTTTTAACATGAACACTTACCCTTTGTTTTAAAAATATGAAAACCGCATTAAAAGTGCGTTTGTTACGCAGCAAATGACCATTAAGGTATAGCTTCACCGTGGATAGAGAAGCCACGGAGCCCATAAAAACAGTATTTTTGCTTTTTTGAAAAATCATTGCTGTTGATAGAGGTAGAGTAAATGGAAAATGAAATAAGCCCGCATGAATAGTTTTATAATTATACTATAAATATACAATAAAGATCATTTTAATAGTAGATATTAAATCTAATGCTTTAAAATGTTTATTATATATCTGTTAGTCTGGTATTGACCTGTATTACCCTATATAACATTTTAGGAAAATTTTCATCATTTTATTAAAAAATAAATTTTATTAATAAAATATTAATCAATATGTTGCATATTCGCAATAATATGCGTGGGTATCCGTTTAAGCCAATGGCCATCTTTTATGAAGCCATAGCCAGTTTTGAGGAGCCTTTCTAATCCAGACTTCCAACAAATCATTGATCGTTTGGGTCAGCTGGTGCTCATCTTCAGGGGTATCGCCTGTCGGTTGAAAGGAAAGGGGGGGGGCGACCACAATCCGTAATCGTGCAGGGCCTAGACGTTCCACATACCCAGGGATAAGCGGGCAGCCAAACCGTAATGCCATAGCCGCAGCAGCAGAGGCTGTCATGGCTGGATGGTTAAAGAAGGTGGCCTGGATTCCATCATTCATTTTTTGGTCCATCAGCATGCCAAGTCTTCCCCCTCGTGCAAGGTGGAGTAATGCTTTACGGGCCCCAGTAGCGCCCTTGGCAAAAAGGGGAATGGTGGTTTTAAGGGCTTTGAGCCGATAGCTTTTAATGAGCTCGTCAACAAGGGGGTTATTGGCAGCACGATAGAAGGATGAAAAGGCTAGGCCATAGTGAGCAACAGCGGGTGGCAGCATTTCCCAGTTACCGATATGGCCTGAGATGAAGATCACAGCTCCCCCTTTTTTGGCCTGCTCTATTAAGGTTTGCTCTCCCGTCACTTCCCAGCCTGGCCCGTAAGGCGTGTTTTGCCTGAGAGCAGAAAGATGCGGAAACTCCCCAAAATTTCTGCCCAAATTTTCCCACATGCCTTTAATAATGCTTTGCCTTTGTTGTTTAAGGCTTACTGGATAGGCCAACTTAAGATTGGTATCGGCAATTTTGGAAAGGGGAAGGTAAGGGCCTAGGCTGCGAAACAGCCACCCACCCCAGTTTGAAGCTTTAATAGGCCCTAGCCTGTAAAAAAATTGCAGAATCATTTTAAGGGCCCAGTATTCGGCATAATAACGTTTTGGGTATTTTGTTTTAAGGAACGTAAACATGGGCAAATCTTTCAGAGTAAGGTAAGATTTCAGGGAAGGTAAGAATTAAGGAATTTTTTAATAATGAGGGTAGGCGCCTCTGGGTTTTCCCACTCCAGGGAGAGAGAGAGGATAAACAGGTTTTTTCTGAAAGAGGGGGGGATTTTCATACAGTCTTTTTCTGTTGTAACCAAAATAGCATTATTTTTTTCGGCAAGCTTGTATAATTGTCTGATGGTTTTTTCGGGAAAGGGAAAATGATCTGGAAAACTTTGGGTGATGACCTTGGCAGGCTTTGCTGTGCGAATCATGGCGAAAAACTGCTCAGGTTCACCAATCCCGCTAAAGGCTACAACCGTACGGTTGTAGAGTTTGGCAAGGGCAGGGTCTGCCTTGCGTTTGGCCTGCCAATATTCCAAGGAGGGTGGCAAATGGCGTAAAAGCTCTTGGTGGGGGGGGCCTATAAAAATAACCCCGGCGGCCCGTGCCATTCCCGCAGAGACAGGCTCTCTTAAGGGGCCAGCAGGCAAAAGGTAGCCATTGCCAAACCCTCTTTGGCTGTTAATAATGAGCAGCCCCATCGTGGGGGTAAGGGTTGTGTTTTGGAAGCCGTCATCCATTACCAGGCAATCCGCTCCGGCCTTTTGGGCTAGCCAAGCTGTTTCCAGGCGGTTGGCTCCCATCCAGCACGGGGCATATTGGGCCAGTAGCAGAGCTTCATCTCCAACCAGATCAGCCCCGTGGGAGGCAAGATCAACTCGGGTGGCAGCCTTGAGCTTCCCCCCATACCCACGGCAGAGGATATGGACATTTTTCCCCGCTTTTTGGAGTTCTTGCACCAAGGCAATGGTAACCGGGGTCTTACCGCTCCCACCGACCGTAAGGTTACCACAGCATAGCACGGGGATAGGAAAGGGGGACTTGTTTCTTCCCTTGAGCCGATGGGCACTGAGGATACGGGTTATAAGGGTAAAGGGCGCAAGAATTTTGGGCCAACCAGGGGTAAAAGCCTTGGGGGGAGAGGGCTTGAGGGAAGGGGAATTGTACCAAAAGGCGGGCGGGTGGAGATGATGAAATGGAAACATGATGCAAGAACGATCAGGCCGCTATTGAAGGAATAGGCAAATAAGGAGAGTATTTTAAAGAATAACAAAGAATAAGAAGAATAAAGAGTGTTTTGAAAGAATAATCGGTGGGGTCGGTGATGCAGGCTTAGAGCGATGAAAGCGAAGAGAGGATACGCGAAGAGAGTTCTTCCAAGGCTTTTCCCTGAAGGGAGGTTGCGTAATGGAAGGCAGAAAGGGATCGTTTTTCTCTTAGGACGGGGTTATTCAGCATGGTTAAAACCCACGATGCCAAGGTTTCATCATTATAGACAATGGTGATATCCTCCTGCAATTCTTTAATAATTTCCGCAAAATTCTTCATTTCGGGGCCGCAGGCCAGGGCAGAATGCAGTCTGATGGGTTCTAATGGATTATGCCCTCCTCCTTTTGGAGCCATGCAGGGCAGGCTATTGCCTAAAAAAACAATCTCTGAAAGACGGTAAAATACCCCCATATCTCCCAACGTATCTCCTATCCAGAAGGGGTCTGAAGGGGTGGGGAGAGCGTTTTTGGAGTATTGGGGGGCCTGATCAGCTAAGGCTGCTATGGCCTCACCCCGATGAGGATGGCGGGGAATAATAAGGCAGAGAAGGGCAGGAAAAAATTGCAGGAGACGACGGTGAGCTGCTATAATAACCTCTTCTTCCCCTTCATGGGTTGAAGAGGCAATCCAGAGTTGGCGCCCATGAAGATGGCGGCGAATGCTTTCAAGAACATCCTCATTATAGGGTAAGGGTGGGGCTGCTTCTTTAAGGTCTCCAATCAGGTCTATGGGCCCACCCAGCTGCTGGAACCGGTGGCCATCTTCCTTCGAGCGGGCAGCGATCCAGGCAAAGTTTTGCAGAATGGGGGTAATCAGGAAAGGCAGCTTTCGCCAGCGACGAAAACTGCGCTCCGAAAGGCGACCATTTAGGAGAATAAGGGGAATAGAGTGGTTCTGGCAACCTGCTATCAGGTTAGGCCAGAGTTCGCTCTCGGTTAAAAGGGCAAGCTGGGGCTGCCAATGGGCTAGAAAGCGTTCTATCCATTGGGGAACATCCAAAGGGATAAACTGATGGATGAGGCAAGTCTTTAAGGGGGAAGTCGCTATGCGCTTTCTGAGCAGGTTGGCCGCCGTGAGAGTGCCCGTGGTGAGGAGGAAATAGAGCTCAGGCCTTTGGTTATTGAGAGATTCCAGCAAGGGGAGCAAGGAGAGCATTTCTCCTACACTGGCTGCATGAAACCATAGTAACGTGCCCCTCGGGCGGGAAAGGGTTGTTCGTCCAAAGCGTTCATTTAGGCGGGTGGGGTCTTCTTTTTTTTGGGAACAGCGATAATACAGATAACCTTTAAGGGGCAGTGCAAGCCATGCGGTGGCCTGGTTCCATAACTTCCACAAAGGCGTTGGAGGGTTGGCAGTTTTAGACGACGGCATGGGGCGATCCTGATGGGGGTAATCCTGGCGAAGCTTATCGGGGTGAAAAGGTGAGTTTACGGCAAAGATCATGAATATTCAAAGCTTCCCTTCATGATCACAGCCAACGGCCTACAAACTTTATGTTATAGAGGATGAGGAAGCGTTATTGAAGTTTTTCAAACAGTTCTTTTTTCCTGTCTCTTTTCCTGGTGGTATTCCAAGCCATGCTGCTGCTAGCACACCGGGTTCTATCCATGAAGGGGGAGGGTTGGGTTATCCTCTTTCTCATGCTTATGGCTCATGCTGATGGTGCAGTTGATAACCCAGAGCTAATCTGCACCTGTGTTATCGGGTATGAGTGTTATTGGGAGCCAGTGTTATCTGGGGCCTATATTATCGGGGTTATCGGAGATGGTGACGCTGAAACCAGACCCTTGGCTACAGCTTGGCATATCTGAAGGGAGCCTTACCTTTTGGAAACCTTTTTGGAGAACCATCAATATGGTGGTGTAGAGAAGGCAGGAGGAGAAGAGTTCGGAGATTTCGACATAAAGGGCGTATAAAGGAAAGTATAGTTAAGGAAAAATAAAGAAAATTTAAAGAATGAATAGACTTTGTCGAGTATACAATATTTTTTAAACACGGTAGTTTTTAAACACAGTAGTTAAGAAAGAACCCTTGGGTATTTTTTGTCCTTAACCGCCATTGTGATGGGGCAAGTGGTGACGAAGAAGGAAAGAGTGGGTTTGGGTGTGATGGCCAGTATTAAAAGGGTATTGTGATCGGGGAATGGAAAAGAAAAAAACCAGGGTTTTTTCTATCAAACACGGCCAGTCTCCCGCTGTTAAAAGGTGGACCCCAAAGTGCTTTTATCCCTTGTTTTCCTGTGTTGGGGGGCTTTGCGGGGTTGGCTTGGTGGCTACGGTGTTTTTGTGCGTATCTTTTAAAGCAGTTTTTGCCGCAAACCCTAACTCTATTGATGATGATGTCGATGGTCAAGTTCTGGGAGAACGGTGGGATATCCGTAAGCTTCTGGAGTCGTATGGTGTAACCTTTGGGTTGTTTGATGTTAACGAAGTCTGGGGAAATGTTTCGGGGGGCAAACATACTGGTGCGGCTTACGATGGTATTACCCAAGGATCTTTGACAGTGGATACGGGAAAGCTCTTGGGGATAGAGAACGGCACTTTTAATATAAGTGGTATCCTGATCCGGGGGAGGAGTATCAGCCAGGACCAGCTCTATGTTCTTAATCCCACTAGTGGGTTTGAAGCCGATCGCTCTTTACGGTTATGGGAAATGTGGTACCAACACACCTTCCCAGATGAAAAGGTTGATATTCGATTGGGGCAAATGGGTATTGATACTGAATTCAATACCACATCGACATTTAACTATTTTCTAAATTCCTCTTTTGGCTGGCCTTTGGCGCCTTCCGTAAACATGTATGCGGGTGGGCCTTCCTGGCCGTTGGCTTCGCTTGGGGTAAGGCTTCATTACGCTCTCGATGATACATGGTCTTTCTTAAGTGCTGTGGTGGATGATAACCCCCCAGGTGGCCCCTTTTATGACCCCAAAGACCCTACCGTGCAAAACTACACCTCTTCTGGGGCAGCATTTCACCTTGGTACAGGCGCGCTCATTATTGAAGAACTCCAATATCAGCTTAACCCACAGCCAGATGATTTACAGCATGCTTTGACAGACCCGGGTCTTCCCTCGATTTTTAAACTGGGTGGTTATTATGATACAGCCCATTTTTTTGATCAGCGCTATGATAGCCAGCGTCATCTCCTTGCCCTTACCGGGGGGGAACCCTTTCGCCATAAGGGGAACTGGCAGGTTTATGCCTTGTTTGATGCCATGGTCTGGCGGCCAGATTGGACAAAGCCGGAAAGCCTGTCTCTTTCAGGGCGCCTAACAGGCAATGGGGGAGACCGTAATATTGTTAATCTGGCTGCTGATGCGGCCTTGCTATGGCAGGGGGCCTTACCCGGTCGGGAGCAGGACGAATTTGGGGTTGGGGGTGGGCTTGGGCGGATCAGTAATCGTGTCCGTGCCTATGATCGTGACGTACGTCATTTTTTAAATCCCCTTTATCCCATACGCTCAACAGAATATCATCTGGAGGTTATGTATAACATCCAGGTTGCTGCGTGGATGAATGTAACGCCGGATTTCCAATATGTATGGTCCCCTGGAGGAGGAAGCTTTGAGGTCCAAAAAAAGAAGATGGTGCGCAATGAGGCTATTTTCGGCCTTCATTGTCTCGTATCTTATTAAATATCAGGGTAGCGCTCACTCTAGGGGGATATTCTTGCCAAAGTGGTATAGGGAGGGCGGTACAGGGCAGTGTGGCGTGCTGGTCTTATATCCTTTAGTGGGCTTATTACCCCATGGGGTAACAGGATGACGACCACCCGAGGTCCGATCCTCACCACCATGAGGGTGATCAACAGGGTTCATAACAACGCCACGATTATGAGGTCGGCGCCCTTGCCAACATGTCCGATCAGCCTTACCAAAGCAAGGAAGGGAGAAATGCTAAAAAAGGCTCTACATTCAAGCCTGTTAGGAGTAAATTTAGGAAAAGAATAGTACAATAGAGATTATTTATGAAAAAATAACTTTCTATTTTTTCTATTTCTTTAATATGAAGATGAGCTTATCTTTAAGGCCAAGAGAGAATATATATATGAATATGGATATTCTGGCTTAGACAAGCAGAATAAAATTTGATGATTATGCCGAAAGGGTAAAACAATGTTAGAATTAAGACCCTATAAAAGTTTAGGTGGTGGAAACCACGGTTGGCTGGATACACGCCATCATTTTTCATTTGCTGATTATTATGACCCTCAACGGATGCATTGGGGTGCTCTGAGAGTATGGAATGATGATGACATTGCTCCTGGTACGGGCTTTCCACCCCATCCCCATGCGGATATGGAAATTATTACCTACGTTCGGGAAGGGGCGATCACCCACCAAGATAGCATGGGCAATAAAGGCCGCACGGAAGCGGGTGATGTTCAGGTCATGAGTGCTGGCACGGGCCTGCGCCATTCAGAATATAACCTTGAGAAGGGGACTACGAAAATATTCCAGATCTGGATTATTCCGACCCAACGTGGGGGCGAACCCCAGTGGGGGGCACGGCCTTTCCCCAAAGGGGAGCGTTCTGGGCAGTTTGTAACCCTTGCGAGCGGCTTTCCAGAAGATAAGGAGGCCTTAAAGATTAGAACAGATGGTAGGCTTCAATGCGCAACCCTGGAAAAAGGAAAGACCCTGGAGCACAAGATTGATCCCCATCGCCATATCTATATTGTTCCTGCCAAGGGTTCTATTGAAGTGAATGGTATTACGGTGAATGCTTACGATGGTTTGGCCGTGATGGATGAAAGCAAGTTAGACATCAAGGCTTTGGAAGATTCCGAGATTGTTATGACCGATACCGCCTGAGCATGCTTTTCTTACTGCAGGTCGTGGTATAGTGGTAGGCAGTGATTATAGTGAAAGGGGACATGACGCTTTACGACTGCTCCTCATGCTCCCCCTTCATGTCCTCTACCTATACCGATGATAATATTTTACAATATGATCACCAAAAATCCTCCTTATCATGACTGAGAAGGGGGATTTTTGTTCGTAATGCTTCAATCTTGGAGGGGCCTATGGGGAGTAGCCTCTTGCTGGGAATCTCAATGGCCCGAAGTGAGTGCCCCTTTGGTAAGTGCCCCAGATAAATGGCTCCCAGGTAAGTGGTTTCCAGATGAGTGGCTCGTAGATAAGTGGATCCAGATGAATGATTCCAAACGGCCCGCTCTGTTATACCCCGGATGAGTGGCCCAGAGAGTAATCTAGAGTGCGATCTGGGGAGCAATTCAGGGAGCGATCCAGAAGAGGGCCCATTTAGGAGCGCCAAAAGAGGGGGAAGCTTACCAAAGCGGGAAGTTTCCCCAGGGAAACAACGAGTAGCAGGTTCATCAAAGATGGAAGAAACGACCTCTCCTCGAACAGAACGCGTTATATCTGTGACTTCTTCTGGGCGCTCATCAATCAATAGCATATCGGCCTTAAAGGCATCGCAAGCTGAAAGCAGGCTAGCCCCCACATTGTTACGGATAACGCCAAATTCTTGTACGCTGGCTTCTATGCCATGAAAGGCCAAATAATCTTTGACTTCAGTAGCATGCGGGCCACGGCGTTGATATTCTTCAGAATACAAGATTTGCACGGCTTCAGCCTTGTAGGCCCATGGTAAAAAACTCTGTAAGGCCGAGGCCGACTCCGGTGAACCATTCCAACCAATACAAACCCGGCTCCCCAAAGCGGGCGGTAGGGTGCTGGGGGCAATATTTTGTAACAGTACGGTTTTACCCGTACGGGGAGGAGCCACAATTAAGGCACGCTGACCTTTTCCGATAGGGATCACCAAGTCTATCACTCGGGAGGTTATGTCTTTAGTTGAATAAGCATGCGGAAGGCATAGGAGGAAATAAGCTTTCTCCAAAAAGGGGCTTAATAACGCTCGTTCTCTGAAGTTTAACGTCCCATGAAAAGGGCAAGTTTGGCATGCTCTAACACGTGGCGGGTGACGCCCCCCAAAATAAGCTGGCGTAAACGGGAGTGGGAGTATGCCCCTATACAGAGCATATCGGCCTTAAAGGCATCGCAAGCTGAAAGCAGGCTAGCCCCCACATTGTTACGGATAACGCCAAATTCTTGTACGCTGGCTTCTATGCCATGAAAGGCCAAATAATCTTTGACTTCAGTAGCATGCGGGCCACGGCGCTGATATTCTTCAGAATACAAGATTTGCACGGCTTCAGCCTTGTAGGCCCATGGTAAAAAACTTTGTAAGGCCGAGGCCGACTCCGGTGAACCATTCCAACCAATACAAACCCGGCTCCCCAAAGCGGGCGGTAGGGTGCTGGGGGCAATAATAACGGGTTTTCCACTATCGAATAAAACGGAGTGGAGCGCTTCGGAAGAAGAGATTTCATCGCCAGCATTCGGGTGGGGTACCACGATAACGTCCGAAACCCGGGCCTGAAAGGCAATCACTTCGTTCTCATTTCCTGTTAGGGCCGAAAAACTGGCGGAAACGGTTCCAGGCTTTCTCTCTCTAGGGGAAGGGCTGGTCAGGGTAATGTTATGTTTGGCCATACAGGTATCAAAGGTAGTACGCGCTTTTTGCAGGCGCTCACTGTTTTCAGCCTCAGCAGAAGAGATCATCTCCTCAACCATGGCTCCTGAAATGCCCTCACCAGCTAGGGGGGCAATGTCTCTGCTATCGGGGCGCACATGTAGGATAGAAAGGTGGGCGCCAAAGGTTTGGGCAAAATGTAGCCCTGCCTCAATGGCCGATGATCCGTTAGGAGACCCCTGAAGAGGAACAAGAATTTTTTGAATAATGTTCATTGTAAGCCTTTCTGAAAAGCGGGAGGAGAGGGGTTCAGAGAAAATTATGGGTAAAGCCTAGTGACACTCCATGTTCCCTGGCTGGAAAGGGTCCAAACAGCACGGTCGTGCAAGCGGTAGGGACGATCCTGCCAGAATTCTATATGATTTGGGATTACTCTATACCCGGACCAGTTATCGGGTCGAGGGATTATATCACCAGGGTAGTGTTTTTCCAGCTCTTGAACCTTTTGTTCTAGTATGGCCCGGTCTGCCAGCGGGTGGGATTGTTCAGAGGCCAGTGCTCCAATACGCGAAATTCGGCTACGGGTTGCAAAATAGGCATCTGCCTCTTCGGCAGAAACGGGAACCACCTTTCCCTCAATTCTGATCTGGCGATGAAGGCTCTTCCAGTAAAACAAAAGGGCAGCGTAAGGGTTTTCTGCCAATTCCTGGCCTTTTCGGCTGAGCGTATTGGTATAAAAAACAAACCCTCTTTGGTCAAAACCCTTTAAGAGTAAAGTCCGTACAGAAGGTCGACCGCGGCTATCTGCTGTGGCCACCGACATGGCGTTGGGGTCGTTGGGTTCGTAGGTTTCGGCTTCTTTGAGCCAGCGGGAGAAGAGGTCAAACGGGTTGGCGTTCATATCAATCAGTGGGGTAGACATTCCAGGTTCTTTCCGTCATTAAAAGCATTTTATAAGCAAATTTTATAAACAATAAGAAAAATAGGTATCATGATAATGGGTATAGGCCTGTGAGGGCCATTTTAATCAGGTTTGTAAAATTTTGATAATAATTTTGATCCAGTCATGAGATAAGAACTTTTAGAGGGTTAGTCAGTCTGTTCAATGCGTCAAGCTTGTCAATTCATGAAGTTTGTTAGAGTGTGGGGTCTATTAGGGTTTATCATAAAACATGAGGGTCTTAATCTTAAAATAGGGGCTTTTTGCCGTAACGGGGCATGATCTATAACAATAAAAATGAGAAAGAGTTCATAACAAAGGCCTTAAATGGGGGTGGCGCGCTCAAGGGGACAAGCTTAGGCAAAATTGTCTCTTTTCACAAAAAAGCGTATGAGGGGCTGTTTCTTTATACTTCTTTACACTCGCATAGCGGGTTTTTTTTTGCTAAATTCCCGAACGTTCATAACGCAAGGGGTATCTGCTGGATTTTTAAGGGCGGTTGCTGTTTCGTTAAGGGAAGTTGGCCACAGGGCTGCCAGAAGAGACCAGAATGGAGACAGGCAGCTTCGTTGGAAAACGTTAACAAAATAATTGAGGGGTTGCAATATGTCAGATGGAGGTTCATCCGTCCCTGTAAGGGGCAATCTTATGCAGGGCAAGCGTGGCCTTGTCATGGGTGTTGCCAATGATCGTTCAATTGGCTGGGCCATCGCACAAGCTTGTGCCCAGCAAGGGGCCGAGCTGGCTTTTACCTATCAGGGTGAGGCTTTGGAAAAGCGGGTGCGCCCTTTGGCAGAAAGTGTGAACAGCTCCGTTGTTATTTCCTGCGATGTTGCCAGTGATGATGATATAGAGAGGGCTTTTGGGGAGCTTGAGCACTCAGTAGGCAAGATTGATTTTCTGGTTCACGCCATTGGTTGGGCAGATAAACAGTATTTACGCGGGCGTTATATTGACACTCCGCGGGAGGCCTTTTTGGAGGCCCTGAACATTTCCTGCTATTCTTTTGTTGGTGTTGCCAAACGGGCTGCCAGCATGATGAACCCGGGCGGCTCTATTTTAACCTTAACCTATTTGGGCTCAGAGCGTGTTATGCCCCATTACAATGTTATGGGGGTAGCCAAGGCAGCTCTTGAGGCCTCGGTACGTTATATGGCGGTCGATCTTGGGGGAGAGAATATCCGTGTGAATGCCCTTTCTGCAGGGCCTGTTAAAACGCTGGCAGCCAGCGGAATTGGGGATTTTCGCTATATTTTAAAGTGGAACCAGCTTAACTCCCCCTTGGGGCGCAATGTTAGCCTTGACGATGTGGGGGGAGCTGGGCTTTACCTGCTCTCTAGCCTTTCGGGTGGTGTTACCGGAGAGGTTCATCATGTGGATAATGGCTACCATCTGGTGGGGATGAAAAACCCTGCTGCCCCAGATATTGCCTTAGTCCTTAATGAAGACTAGATTTTCTTTTGTTGTCCTAGTGTTGTCCTGGTGTTGCTCTAGGCAATGGGGAGAAACTTTATAAGGAAGAACAAGGCAAGCCCCTTTTTAAAAACGGGTTTTCTGGCTGAAGTGGGCCTGTGTAAAAGTGGGTCTGTGTAAAGGAAGGGGGCAGTATGTCGTTTAACAGTTTTGGCCATATGTTTCGCGTTACGACATGGGGTGAAAGTCATGGGCCAGCCATTGGATGCGTGGTAGATGGCTGCCCTTCGCGTATTCCTTTATCTGAGGCGGATATCCAGCCCTTTCTTGATCGACGCAGGCCTGGGCAATCGCGTTTTACCACTCAGCGCCAGGAGGCCGACCAGGTTAAGATCCTGTCTGGAGTGTTTGAAGGCCAGACAACAGGCACACCTATTGCCTTAATGATTGAAAATACAGACCAGCGCTCCCGCGATTATGGTGATATTGCAGCGCGTTATCGTCCTGGCCATGCGGATTTTACCTATGATCAGAAATATGGGATTAGGGATTATCGGGGTGGTGGGCGCTCTTCTGCCCGAGAGACGGCCATGCGGGTGGCGGCTGGTGCTGTAGCCCTTAAGGTGCTTGCAACCCTTTTGGGCCCTGCGGTAAGGATAACGGGCGCATTGGTGAAAATGGGGCAATACAGCGTGGACTATGCCCGTTGGGATGATGCTGAAATTCAGAATAACCCGTTTTTTTGTCCTGATGCAGGCGTGGTTTCGCTATGGGAGGAGTATCTTACCAGCTTACGAAAGGCGGGCTCTTCGATTGGGGGAGTGGTTGAAGTGCGTGCCGAAGGGATACCGCCTGGGTTAGGAGCCCCTGTTTACGGAAAACTGGATGCAGATTTGGCTGCCGCCTTAATGGGGATTAATGCGGTTAAGGGGGTAGAGATTGGCGAGGGGTTTGCTGCAGCAAATCTCAGGGGGGAAGACAATGCCGACCCCATTCGTCAAGAGGGGGGAGAGGTGCGTTTTCTCAGCAACCATGCCGGTGGAATTTTGGGGGGGATCTCTACCGGTCAGCCCATCATTGCCCGCTTTGCCGTAAAGCCCACTAGCTCCATTCTTGTCCCCGTACCGTCCATTTCATCGACGGGAGATAATGTTGAGGTGATCACCAAAGGCCGGCATGACCCGTGTGTAGGCATAAGGGCTGTACCAGTGGGTGAGGCTATGATGGCCTGTGTGCTGGCCGATCATTTGTTACGCCATCGTGGCCAACAGGGATAATGGTCAGGGATATGGTTTTGCCAGGGACATGGTTTTGTGGGGGCAGCAAAATGGTGCGCTGTTTTTGCTGAGTGTATTTCTTTGGGTAATCTTTTAATGTTAACGCCCTCTTTCACCCAGGTCAGATTTTACTTACGTCAACCATCAAGCCATGAAAGATTTGGCTGGAAGAGCCCTTGGTTTGGTTTTTCTCTCCTTCTGCACAAAATGGGCATCTGAGTCAGTTTTTTTATGGAAACGCACATAGGATTTTGAACTTTCCATCCGGATCGCATCAGCAATGGCTTCCATGGCCTTGAGCCATTTGGGTCAGGTGTCTCTTCTTTTGTATGCTTGTGTGTGGTGAGGAAAATGTGCCTCCCTTTAACAGGGCCATTAAGGAACGGGTTTGGGTGTGAAAGCTTTTGGGCCCTGCGGTAAGGATAACGGGCGCATTGGTGAAAATGGGGCAGTACGGTGTGGATTATGCCCGTTGGGATGATGCTGAAATTCAGAATAACCCGTTTTTTTGTCCTGATACAGGTGTGGTTTCGCTATGGGAGGAGTCTCTATGCCACTTTACGAAAGGCGGGTTCTTCGATTGGGGGAGTGGTTGAAGTGCGTGCCGAAGGGATACCGCTTGGGTTAGGGGTCCCTGTTTACGGAAAACTGGATGCAGATCTGGCCTTTAAAGGCCAGATTTTGGGAGACAAGAAAGGGGTTATTGGTTACACAGAGTGAGGGTTGGTGAATAGTCTCCAATTTCCTTCGGCAGTTTGTTTATAGGCAAATTCCTCGTGATGATAGCTATAGCGGGCGGTATTCTCATGGCTTAGAAGAAGCGGAATATGCCCCTTGGGGGTGGGGGTGATCAAGCTTGGGTTAAGGGCTACTTGGCGCATTGCCGCACGTGTGGTTGCCCCGGGGCCGGTGAGTTCCCACACATTGCTAAAAGAGGCGGGATTTTCTATAATATGTTCGATATTTGCAGCTGTGCGGTTTAAAAGTGCATGAATAAGCGAGTTTTTGGGGGTGGTGACAATAAAGCCGTTGTTAACACACCAGGGTTTTCCTACGGCATAATGAAAAAAACATTCGAAAGAGCGTTTGGCCATAAGAGTGGTTAAGGGCGCAACGCAAGTATTATCGATATCAATATAAATGCCACCAAAAATATAAAGGTAACATAGTCGCCAGAAATCGGCCTTCATAGTGACATGAAGGCAGTGGTCATACAAGGTGGCATAATGGGGGCCAAAATGGGCTTGGATAAAGGTGCGCGCGCCTGCGTCATTTTCAATCAGATGGTCGTATCCAGGATTGTGGGCTTTCATCGACTCTATTGCTGTATCAATATAATCTGGGCGGTGGGGGTTATGCCAGTATTGAACAATTTTTTTAGGGATATCAGGCGGAAGCTCCCCGCCCGGCAAGGTCGCTTCTATGTCAGCAATCTGAAGAGCGGGGATAAAGTTCTTTTCAATTCCATATTGTAACAGCTTAAAGCCAGACATGTTATTTCCGTTACGGGTGTCTGTCATAAGTTGGGTAAAATGGGGGTCTGTTTCTGTCATAGGAAGGATTTTTTGGTTTCATTGGTGAGAGAGTTTTTTATAAAAGTAGGTCTAGACACATTCTGTGTATAGTTTTCAACATAACCAGTTTTTCGTTATTCAGGTTCATTTCCTTAATTGGATTGCTGCCGGGCAATTTCATACGGGTTAGAATTTAAGGCTTGATACACTCTCCATTACAATTGGAGCGATGGTTACAGTACTCTTTAACATTTAACATTTCCTACCACAAAAAGTTGGTGAAATACAGAATTGGTGAAAGTATAATAAATTGGCGAAAATATGATAAGGGCCTGTTATGTCGGTTTTCTCTATTTTACCCTGCTTTTACTTCAGCAAGGGGTGCCAGGTCTTTTGCTCATCTGGTGTATAGGAAGGTGTAACAGCCTTGCCGTTCTGGGCGGAAAGAAGCCCTGCTTCTAAAAGGACCATGAGAGAAGAGGCCTGATCAGCACTCACCACAGGAGAGGTGGTTGTGTTGATGGCTGCTGCAATATTGGCATAATAGGCTTGATAGTGCCCAGGTAAGGGGGTAAGGCGTTGGGGCGTTTTCTCCTCTTTGCTGAAATACAGCATGGGGTCGGGATCTACGCCCCAAAGGGGATCAGAAAGGGGCGTTTTTTCAAGAAGCATGGTTTCCTGTCTGTCGCCAAACTGTTTGAACAAGGCGCCCTTACTTCCTCGCAGGAGCATGCGGCAAGCTGGGTCGGCGGCGAGCATGCTGGCTTCTAAAATGGCTATACGGTTAGGATAGGTGAGGAGAGCGTTAAACCAGTCTGTTGTCGATGCTGAGGGGCGTTGGGTTTGTAAAGTGACAAAAATGGACTGGGGTAAGCCAAACAAGCATAAGGTCTGATCCAGCAGATGGGGTGCTAAATCATACCACAGCCCGCCCCCTGGGGTAGGATGTTCGCGCCATCGGTCACGAACTTGGGGGCGAAAACGGCTCATTTCGGAGCGAAACTCAACAATGGTTCCCAGATCAATATCCTTCACGGCTTGGGAGAGGGTGAGAAAGTCACTATCCCATCGACGATTCTGAAAAACAGAGAGGATAAGCTCCTTTTCCTTGGCAAGGGCGGTGAGTTTTCTTGCTTCTGCCCCTGTAAGGGTAAAGGGTTTATCGACAACAACATGCTTGCCACTTTCTAATGCTTTCTGGCAAAGGGCAGCATGGGTATTATTGGGTGTTGCTATGACGACTAGATCGATTTCGGGATTTTGGTAGATATCCTCTTCACGGGAAGTGGTTTTGACGCCCATGGAAGAAAAGAGGTCTGATAGGGTTTGGCTTTTGCTGGAAAGGATAAGGTCAAGCGAAAGAGCCTTGGTGGATAAAAGAAGAGGGGCATGAAATGTGCTGCCGGCATATCCGTAACCCATCAGAGCAGTACGAACAGGAAAAGGCATGAAAGAAAAACCTTTGTGAAGAAAAAACCCTTGTAACGGCGCTGAAATGGCAAGACGTCATCAGCGAAAATTTAAGGATATTTTACAAAGCTGAAAGCGCATAATGATGAAAGTTGTAAAGAATATCTGATATTGCACTTCCGTACAAACAAGAAATGTATAACGAAAAGGCTGCCAAGGCTAACCACGCAAGGCAGACATGAAGGCACAATCTAGCAATCGTTAAGCATTCCCAAAGGTTGGAACTGCATAGGCCCCAGCTTCAGCTTAGCAAAGAAAATACAAGCCATAAGATAAGGTATCTTCACTTTTTTATGGCCTGTATTTTTTATGGCTTGTCAATTTATGGTCTGTAAAATAGGGTCTGCCAAATGCCCATTCGTGATTTAATGTGTTGAGTCAATTTTAGCGTGTTTAATCTTTAAACGTATTTAATCACTAGCTTTCTTCATTTTCTGAGTGCGTCTACCCTTGTAGAGTGGCAGAAAGGGTAATTTTGGCGTTAAAAAGTTTAGAGACGGGGCAGTTTTCTTTGGCAGTTTCAGCCAGTTTCTTAAACTCGGCTTCTTGTAAGCCTGGCACTTTGCCGATGAGGGTCAGATGAATAGCTGTAATGGTAAATCCGTTACTGTCCTTTTCTAAGGTTACTTCTGCTTTGGTGTCTAGGGTGTCTGCCGTATAGCCGGCCTCTTGCAAAAACAAGGAAAAGGCCATGGTGAAGCAGCCAGCATGAGCAGCTCCTATCAGTTCTTCAGGGTTTGTCCCTGGACCTTCTTCAAAACGGGCCTTAAACCCATAAGGAGCATTGGAAAGTGCACCACTTTGGGTGGAAATGGTGCCTTTTCCGTCTTTAAGGTTGCCATGCCATTGGGCAGAAGCTGTTTTTTTCATATCAAATTCCTTTCATTATGCCCCTCCCCGTGGGGAAGGAAACGATAAAATAGGCTCATCACGTTAGAGTATCTGATGAGCTCCGCTCTATTGAAAAAAAGGTTTCCTTATTGGAAGATGATGATCGTGCCCTTTCCTGTAAAGGGTGTAAAGCCTAAGAGAATTTTGCTAATAATTTGCTAATAATATGAGGATTGATTTTGGGAAAAAGGAGTGGTCTGGGGCAAAAGGTTATGAGGTGAAAAAGGTCATGAGGTGAAGCTGAAAATTCTTCTAAGGAAATTTACTGAGCGCCCCTATTAAGTTCCCCCTTATGGTTGCAGCCACTTTGGATATGGCAAGGGAGAAGGAATCTCTTTTAAGGGCAGGGAGACGAACCTTTTTCCTGAATTTTCGCTGATTTATTGTTGAGTTAAGTTTGTTGTTTAGTCAATGGGTTTTAGCATGAGATTTTTCACGCCAATATGTAGAAACGCCAGTGTGAAGAAAAAACTTAAGCACCCAGTCTTAAGAGCCCAGTCTATTTTGTTTTCATGTTTTATTTTCCAAAGCGGATGGGAATTTTAAGAAGACAGGTAAAGATGAACACTTCTCAAAGTTCTTTTAATTTTCATCCCAAAGTTAATTTTCATTTCAAAACATGGGCTCTTATTAAACGATAGAGCGTAAATGGTATTAAATGATAGAGAGATTTGGCATCATCTGGCCAAATTCCAGACTTGGTAAAGTCAAGCTGGTAAGGGTATTATATCATGGTACTTTCCGATCCATTGGGGGATATGATGACTCGTATCCGAAATGCACAGCGTGCTCGGCATACTGTGTGTGTTGCGCCTTCTTCAAAATTGCGTGCAAATGTTCTTGAAGCCCTTCGTCGTGAAGGTTATATTCGTGGCTATACTGTCGAGGAAATAAGAGCAGGGATTTCTCAGCTTCGTATTGAGTTGAAGTATAATGAAGGAGAGCCTGCGATTAAGGAACTCCAACGCGTTTCTAAACCAGGGCGTAGGGTTTATTCCAAGATTAAAGAGCTATAGAGATTTAAGAGGAAGATCAGGCTAAAGGGGTGTGCCGCTTCAGAGGAATGGCGCTTGCCAGCAGGTTTTGTATTTTTTATGATAATGCGATATCGTCAATGCCAACGCCTCGTTTGGAGAAGGGCCAAGTTTTCCTTCCAAAGGGTTAAATGGCAGGCAAAAACAAAAGCGTGGTAGAATGGGGGAAACATCTTGCAGCAGGTGCACTTTTTTTGGCGAGCTGGTCTGCCCGATTTAAAAATGCTTTTTGGCATGAGGGAATTTTTCTGAAATGAGCCAGGATCCTTATAAAATACTCGGAGTGGAGAAAACAGCCAGCGAGGCTGAGATCCGCAAGGCCTATCGGGCCCTGGCCAAGAAATATCATCCAGACCTTAACCCCGATAATAAGGAAATGGAAGAGAAGTTTAAGGCCATTGGGGAAGCCCATGCCCTTCTTTCCGATAAAGAGAAAAGGGCCCGCTATGACAGGGGTGAGATTGATGCCTCTGGCCAGGAAACGCCTTTCGGGCGGGGGTATGGTGGGGGATCGTATCGGGATTTTGCCGAAGGCGCGCAAGGGTTTCGCTATAGCCATGGTGGGGGGCCAGAAGAAGCTTTCTCCCATGCCTATTCAGAGGCAGATCTGGGCGATATTTTCAAAGATCTTTTCTCTCAAGGGGGTGGGCGCAGGCAAAGGCGGGGCCCAGCTAAGGGAAGTGATGCGTCTTATGCGTTGAGTATCCCTCTTTTGGATGCCATTAATGGTGGAACATCGCGTATTACCTTGCCCAATGGTTCAACCCTGGATGTTAAGATCCCTCCTGGCATTCAAGAGGGGCAGGTGCTTCGTTTGCGGGGCAAGGGCGCGCCAGGTTTTCAAGGAGGCGAAGATGGAGACGCCCTGATTACCATTTCGATTAAGCCTGATGCCGTTTACACCCGAGAGGGGAATGATGTGCGCATGACACAGGATATTGATTTAAAAACTGCCGTTTTGGGGGGCAGCATTTCCGTAAGAACGCCCTCTGGCGAGGTTAACCTTACTGTTCCGCCCCATTCTGATTCGGGCAAAGTGTTGCGGCTGCGTGGGCGTGGGGTTAAGGCCCATGGTGGGCAGGAAGATGGCAACCTTTATGTGGTTCTTCAAGTTGTCATTGGTAAGACTAATCCACAGCTTGAAGATTTTTTAAAAAACTGGTCACCTTGAACCCTGCCAAAAGAGACATATTGATTGAGTGAGTCAAAAGGATATGGGGGTGTAAATTGATTACAATTGAAGCATTATGTGGGCGTGTTTCTGGCCTTAACCCATCAGAGATTGAACGTTGGGTAGACAATCACTGGGTGCGTCCAGATGGGGTTTCGGGCCATTATATGTTTTGCGAAATTGATGAAGCCCGGGTGCGCCTTATTCGTGATTTACGCGACGATATGGGGGTTCATGAAGAGCATATTTCCCTTATCCTTTCCCTGGTTGACCAGCTCTATTCAGCCCGCCGGCAGATTAACTATCTCCGCAGGGCCATAACAACCGATGACTTGCCTGAGCTGAAATCGATGTTGCGGGGTCTCCTCGAAAAATAGCACTGTTCTCACTCTTTTATCTCAAAAGCCATTTCAATATTTTAAGCTTGTCGATGTAAGGGGCTTCTGTCATGTGCGTGTAGCCAGGTTGCGGGCGGCCAGGAGAAGCCATAACCAGGAGAAGGTATAATAAACATGCTGAGAAAAAGAGGGAAGAAGAGACAGTTATAGGACGGTTTTAAGACGTTTAAATTTTTGTTTCAAATTTTGGTATTACAGTGCTGGTTAAAAACCCCCAATTTTTAGCTTTTTACCATGAGAGCAGTTGACGCTTTCAACGACCACCCTTTCTCGGATGAAACGTGACGCGCTCTTGATTAGGAAGGATGGTTAGATACCGGAGATTTGGGCCTATAGGCTTGATGGCCAAAGGATTGTTATAAGGTCGTGCGAAAGACCAGAGTATCATCAGTGATCGTAATGTTTAATGACCGTAATATTTTGGGTCGTGTAATATCTGGCCCCGTAATATTTGGTCCCAGGATCTGGAATGGGCCGCTTATGGCGTGTAAATTTTATGTTTGAGGGTTTGCATAAAGAAGCCATTTTGAGGACCCATCAAGGGTAGGAGAAAAAGGCTTAGATGTAACCTTCTGTCATTTCATGCTGTAAATAAGGAACCAGATTTTTTTAATATAATAGCAATAGAAGAGAAAGCTACGACGACAGCTTGGCTGGGGCAACTTTGTTAATTGCTCCGCCGGTACCATCTCATCTTTTATATCAGCCGATTCAATAATATATTTTGTTACTTTATCCTCCAATAACGGCTTACGTAAAGATTCAGTCACATGACGATTCTGCCTGGAAATTCTGCCTGGGGATTTTGGCGGAAGAAATCAAAGACTTGTTTTACGGGGCAGGGAGGAAGGAGGTCTTCTTTTGCTGAAGGGGAGGCTGTTATGCTCAACCGTGCGCCTCCATTGTATTGGGTGGGCATTCAGGCTTTTAAGCTCATTTTTGGTAGAAGGCAAAGCCATTCAGCGTCATCCATTGGTTTGTACGGCCTTTAATGCCGATTTTGATGGCGACCAAATTGGTGGGGGATGTTCCCTTAAGCCTTGAAGTTCAGGCTTGAGGCCTCGTGTGTTGATGATGTTGACGAACAATATTCTCAGCTCTGCCAATGGGAAGCTGATTATTGTGCCGTCCTAAGGTAGTGTGTTGGGGTTTTATGATCTTAGCCTTGCGACCCCTGGTTTCTCTCAGCTCTGTTGTGCGACCTGTTTAATGTCGAAAATAGCAGGTAAAACAGTTGGGGCACTTACGAGCCCTTACTGGTCATAAAGACCGGTGAAAGTTTTAAGCGGGTTCTCTTCCCGCTTATTTCCAATGCGTGGTCGTGAAGCACAATTTGATGGGTTTTTCCTTCTCTCCCTCCGAAAGCTGTTTGTTAAAAAACAGTTTTTAGAAATATTTTTGGCTAGAGCGAATAGATGGCCATGGCTAGCTGGTAAAGGTAAAGGCTAAAGGGGTGTGGGGGTTGGCAGATTTTGCTACGATTGGTGAGAGAGAATATGCCCTTAATAGGGATGTGATGAAACTGAAAATAGGGATGTCATGAAACTGCATGACAAGATCTGCACCTGTTATGAAGCAATTGACGTTGAGGGAAGGAGTGTTCGTCGGACCGTGGTCACCCCGTCAGGGAGAGATATATAAGAGAGAGAAAGAGAGATATTGGGAGAGAGAAAAGGAGGAAGGGCATCTTCTCCAAAAGGGTGTAAAAACGGCAATGCTGCTATGCGGGGAAAGCTTTCCTAACAGACTTATAAGATGAGGGCTGTTAGATGAAAGTGTTAGACGAAAGAAAGAGCAGAAAGTAAGAGCCCTCAAGAGTGAAATTGCTCCCCTCTGGTTTCCATCATAGGGGAGAAGCCTTGTTACGGTTGTTCATTCTGTCAAACTTCCATTCAAGCAGGATGTGGGTTTTCCTAAGTTGAGCGGCCGTCCCTTTGGATTCCATCAGGTAGGAAGTCCTTTCATGGTTGTTAATCCTGCTAAATCTCTATTAAAACAGGGTATGGGTTTTACCCTTTGGCCTTACCTAAGGGGAGTTACTCTGAGCGGCTTGTCGGCTATTTTGGCTGTTAACTTGCCACTAACCATCGCAGAGAAATGGCCGCCACGCAGCGTGCTGCACGTTTTCATGAGGACGGTTATATTTTGTCACAAAAAATAGGCTATAGTATAGAAGCTATTCTATGGTAAGTGAGAAGAGGAAAATAGCTGTACTATTTATGTATTAATTATGTTTTTTTTATTGAATAAGCCGTATCTTTACTGTATCGGGATGATCCTCTCCGTTGTTGTTTTTAATAGTACGGCTTATGCTATTACTTTACAGGAAGCCATTGCCAAAGCGTGGCAGGTCGACCCTGCTCGTAAGGCCTTTACTACCGATAAGGAGGCCGAATATAATAAGGCCGATGCCGCTCATTCCTGGTTTCCCGGTGGCCCAACCCTCAATGGGCAGTATTTTGATGACCACGCCATAGGCAGCAACCAGGGCTATACCACCTATCAATTTGGGGTTTCTGTACCTGTTTGGTTGCCAGGCCAGCGGGATGCTACTATTCAGGAAGCCCTTTCCAACAATAAAGTTGCGATAGAAAACCTCGCCGTTGAAAAAATGCTGATTGGCATACGGGTTTTAGATGCAGCAACAGAAGCCTCACTCTACAAAAACCAGGTTATGATTCTTGAGCAGGAAAAAGAGGCCCTGCTTCATATCAGAAAACTTTCTGACAGTCTTTACACCCATGGGGAAATTGCCTCAACAGATTTAGATGCCATTATTGCCTGGTTGGAAGATGTTGAACGAGAGCTGGCCACAGCCCAGGAGCAATATATTAATTTTCGGGCTATGGTGCAGCAGCTTACCCTTCAAGATGAAGTCCCCGATATTCTGATGATTGATGGTCAGGGTCTTTTACGGCAGAACGTAAAGGATTTAAACCTTATTGTTGAACATGACCCGCGCATGAAGCTTGCCCAGGCGGTTCTTTCTTCTGCTGAAGCTACCCATGAACGGGCAAAGTCGTCCTTTATGCCAGCGCCTCAAGTGGGGGTTATGGGGATTCACGAAAAACAGTATGGTAGCCCGTGGAACTCGCGTATTGGGTTTGAGGTTAGTGTCCCCCTTCCGAGCGAGGCTCGCAATGTGCCCATGCAGATGGATGCAGTAAAGAAAATTGCCAGCGCCGAACAGCTGGTGGTTTCCAGCAAGCGTGCTATTTATGCAGAGTATATCAAATTACGGGCGCGTTTTTGGGCCTCTCTTAAAGTCGTCCGCCATACGACTGAAAAATATAACGCTCTTGAGAACCGGTTAAACAGTATGGCCAAGGCGTGGTCTGTGGGGGAGGTCGCCAGTATTGAATTTGTTCGTGCTCGCCACCAAGCCTTGTTGGCACGAAGGGAAAAAATTGCTGCTGATATTATGTGGCGAAGTGCCCTTTTGCGCATTTTAATTACCGGCAGGCGGTATCCATGAGCCCGTTGAGAGAAAGATACCAGGCAGAAACAGCAGGGAAACCCCTATGAAAGAAGCCTTCTGCCAAACCCTTCAGGGAGAAAGATTTCCAAAAAACATGGGACAACATTTCCGTAGTATTATGAGAAAAAAACTTCAGGAAAACCCTTTTGGAAACGCATTTTCAGGACTCCTCCAAAAAAAATCTCCAGAAAAAAATTTCCCAGAAAATCCAGAAAATAAAGCCCCAGAAAATAAAGCCCCAGAAAATAAAGCCCCAGAAAATGAACCGTCAAAAAATAAACCTTCAGGAAATAAACTTTATGGAAAGGATCACACGGGATATGACCATGCGGGATATGACTATGCCCAGCCCCGAGGCCTGCATTTTAAATCCACTGACTCGAGTTCTATTGACTCGAATTCTATGAGGCGATCTTTGTGGAAATGGGGATGAGAGCAATAGGGATGAGAGCAATGGGTCTGTGGAAAAAGGGTGGTTGTCAAACATCACTCACCTTCTTTCGTCGGGTGGTTCTGGGCGAGGGTATTGGGCCAATGCTTGTTTTGTCTTTGGTTTGTGTAGGCATCAATCCAGCATGGGGGGTGGCCGCCAAAAAGGCTGTTGGGCAAAAGGGCGTAACCCCTAGCACCAGTAAACCCAGAGTTGGGCCTCAATCGGCTAATCTTGGTTTTCTTAGCGTAACCCCTGAAATATTCCGCACGATGGGGATTAAAACGGCCAAGGTACGAAACGGTAAAATCAGCAGCTTTATTGTTAGCCCGGCCTATGTTGAGGCCGATGATCGGAGTTTGGTTAAAATCCGCCCGGTTGGGAATGGGCGCGTGGTTAAGGTTTATACGTATCCCGGTCAGGTTGTGGTGCCTGGCACGCCTTTACTGGATTATGAAAACTATACCTTAACCGATGTGATCAATCAGGTTGATGCGGCCAAGGCAGTGGTCGAGGAAGCTCAGGCCCAGAAAACGGAAGCGGCCTATGCTGCCCAAAGGGGGAACTTGTTGCAAGGGGGGGCTTTGCCAAGGGGAGAGGTGCAGAGAAGGCAGACTGTTTTGCAGCATATGTCTGGTCTGGTTAGGGAAAAGCAGGCTCTTTTGCATAATATGCGCATGCGATTGAGCCAGTTTAGCAATAATAGCGAAACTATTTTTGATGGCCACTATTCCCGCGTTATGTCACCGGTTTCAGGAATGGTGAAAACCATTAATATCTCGATG
The DNA here is from genome assembly GCF_014672835.1 of Entomobacter blattae. Lineage (NCBI taxonomy): Bacteria > Pseudomonadati > Pseudomonadota > Alphaproteobacteria > Acetobacterales > Acetobacteraceae > Entomobacter > Entomobacter blattae. The sequence continues at coordinate 910,181 of NZ_CP060244.1, forward strand.
GGCGATATGATCGGTTCAAGCAGTCTGCCCGTGGTAGAAATTGTCAATACCTCTACGGTTTGGGTGGTTTCTCAGGTTTCAAGCCATAATCTCGATCAGGTTAAAATTGGCAATCCGCAAAGCACGATCATTGCTGAACATACGCCTTCCTTGCCCATTTCTTCTACAGTTACAACCATAGATAGTAGTGTTGATCCTATTACACGCCAATTTCTGGTGCGGAGTGAGGTGAAAAATACGGGTAAGCTCCGGGCTGGCATGTTTGTAAGAACACGGATTTACAACACACCTCAACCTGGGCTTGTCATCCCCAAGGAGGCCCTTCAGAGGATTGATGACCATTTTGTGGTTTTTGTAAAAGTTGGCCCCCATCGTTTTGCTTGCCGTATTGTTGTAACCGGGCCTTCCTCTGATCAGGATATCCTGATTAAGAAGGGATTGAAGGAAGGTGATGAGATTGTAACAAGTGGCAGCTTTGACTTAAAATCTCAGCTCGCTATGAGGCAGTAGGAGAGGCGGGGAAGTGTTAAGATTTATCAAGGCACTGTTACGCCATGGTGGCATTATCATGGGTTTGTGTGCGGTGTTAACCATAGCGGGGATTATAGACCTGCGCACCTTACCTGTTGAGCCTGTGCCTGATATTTCTCCTAAGCAGGTTATGCTGTCTGTTACGGCGCCGGGCTTGCCAACGGAAGAGGTGGAAAGGCTTGTAACCTTGCCAGCAGAAACGGCCATGGCGGGGATTCCTGGCATTGTTAATCTACGCTCTATCACTCGTACAGGCCTTACGGTGCTTTATCTTCAATTTCGGGAAGATACAGATATTTACTTGGATCGTACGCTGGTTTCCCAAAAACTGGATGATATCCGGGCGAACATATTTTTAGGAAATGTGACCTTCTCCCTTGGCCCATTGGCAACAGGGATGGGGGAGATCCTTTCTTTCCAACTGAAGGGGGCAAATTATCAGCTTGAAGACTTGTTTCAGATCATGAAATGGAAGGTAATTCCCCAGTTAAAGCTGGTGCCAGGGGTGATCGAGGTTAACAATAATGGCGGGGCTGAAAAGACATTTCGTGTTAGCATTAATAACGACAGGATGATTGAAAACCATATCTCGCTTTCGAGTGTCTATGATGCGCTGGATGGAGTTAACAAGGCTGTTAGTGGCAACTGGCTGGATATTAATGATGAGCACAGCAATATCGTCGGTCGCACCTTGATAAAAGACTTGGAAGATTTTGGCAATATTCAGGTCAGTGCTAGTCAGAAAGGTTCTGTTATCCATCTGCGAGATATTGGGGAGGTGGGTTTTGCAGCCCGCCCACGGTTTGGGGGAGCCAGCCGTGATGGGAAGGGAGAGATTATTAACGGCGTTATTCTTTTGCAGCAAGGGGCCAGTGCCAAGGCCACCTTAAAAAATCTTCAGGAGGCTATACCTCGTATTCAGGCCACTTTGCCCCAGGGCGTGAGTATGGATGTTTATTACAGCCGCGCTCACTTAACTGATGAAACAATCCATACCGTAAAGGAAAACCTGCTTTGGGGTGCTATTTTGGTGCTGGTGGTGTTGCTTGTGGTCTTGGGAGATTTAAGGGCTTCTTTGGTGATCGTTTCCGTGATTCCCTTTTCGCTGGTTATGGCCATGGTGGGGATGCATTATTTGGGAATATCAGCCAACCTGCTCAGCCTTGGGGCCATTGATTTTGGCATGATCGTGGATGGCTCTTTGGTGATTGTTGAAAAGGTTATGAGTGCGCGCCGGATAGAATATAGCGATATGGCAGATCTGGTAGCTCATAACTGGACCCAGGTGGTCAGGCCTGTAACCTTTGCCATTATGATTATTATATTGGTTTATCTCCCCATTCTGACCTTGCAAAGTGTAGAAGGGCGTATGTTTCGTCCCATGGGGCAAACGGTTATCCTAGCCCTTATTGCTTCTCTTTTGTTTTCCCTTTTTTGCATCCCGATTATTGCGCGGTTATGTGTGCGGGTGGGAAGCCACCATAAGGATACATTTTTTATTCGCTTTGTACGCAAATATTATACCCCGATTTTCTATTGGTGCATGCAAAATACCACCAAGGTGTTTGGTATAGCTCTTATTGTGCTGGTTTTTTCCGGTGTCCTTGCGACCCGCTTGGGGGGAGAGTTCATTCCCCAGTTGCAAGAAGGCAGCCTGGTGCTGAATTCTGTGCGCTATCCTAGCATTTCGCTGGATTCATCGTTGCGCTCCGTACAGGAGATCGAAAAAGTCCTGACGTCTTTTCCCGATGTACGAACGGTTGTTAGTAATACGGGTACTGCCATTATTCCCACAGACCCCCAAGGTTGGGAGGAAACCGATACCTTTATTTACCTGAAACCAAAATCTGAGTGGAAAACCGCCTCAACCCAGGAAGGGCTGGTCAAGGCTTTTGATGAAGCGTTACAGAAAAACATTATTGGCTCTACCTTTACCTGGTCTCAGCCGATTGAAATGCGCATGCATGACCTGCTTTCTGGTGTGCGCTCTCAAATTGCTCTCTCCTTTTATGGGGATGATGTCCGTAAGCTGGTCAGCTTAGCCAAACAGGCAGCGACCCTTATGAAGACGATCCCCGGCGCTGCCGACGTAGCGGCCAGGGAGGTGGAAAGTAACCCGACCCTGCATATTGATGTTGATAGAACCATGACAGGGCGGTTGAATGTGGATACCCAGGAAATTCTTAAAACCGTGACTGCCCTGGCAGGCTATATTGGGCCGCCTGTTTCCATGAATGGGAGTTTAATTCCCACTCAGGCCGTTTTTATGCTGCAAGATCGTGATAGCCTGGACGATATTCGTAATTTGGCAGTCTTTAATCGCGATGGTGTTCCCGTTAGGCTCTCGCAGGTAACCCATATGACCCGGGAGGATACGCCTGTGAGTATCCGCCATAACCGTGGCTCGCGCCAGGTGGTGGTGCAGGCCAATGTACGCGGGCGCGATATTAACTCCTTTGTGGTGGAAGCTCAGGAGAAGATCCGCACTCAATTGCCTTTGCCGCATGGTTACAGAGTTGAATGGGGTGGGCAGTTTAACAATATGAAATCAGCCCTAGCTAGGCTTGAAGTGGTTGTGCCGATTGCGATTTTCCTGATTTTTTGCCTCTTGATTGTAGCCTTAGGCAATGTTGCCTTAGCGGTTTTGGTGCTGGTGAACTTACCCTTTGCCGCCACGGGGGGGATTATTGCCCTATATATTCGGGGTATGCCCTTTAGTATTTCTGCCAGTATTGGCTTTATTGCGCTTTTTGGTATTGCCGTGTTGAATGGGGTGGTTTTGGTGAGTTATATCTCTTATAAACGCCAGCGTGAGGAAAAACCAGTTCTAGAGGCCATTCATGAAGCAGTGGAAGACCGTTTCAGGCCGGTTATGGCTACGGCCAGTGTGGCTTGTTTGGGCTTTTTCCCCATGGCTTTTTCCATGAGTGAGGGAGGAGAGGTTGAAAAACCTTTGGCCACAGTGGTGATGGGGGGGCTTGTATCCTCTACAGCTCTAACTTTGTTGGTTATTCCCGCCCTTTATGCCCGTATGGCCAAATATTTCAAAAAAAGCCTTTAGAAAAAACTATATCCCACACTGCCTGTTACAGCCCCGAGAATGGTTATAAGGCTTAGCACGAGCATAACCCAGTGCATAATCTGCAAACGATGATAGGTTTTTACAGGCTCTTTTTGGGCATCCTTATGGATTTTCTGTTCAAGAAAAAAGGGTTCAATAACAAACAGCATTAAGGTGAACATCAGCCAGACAAAAACCATGGCATGCATCCACCAAAAATGGGCCTGGGCAAAACGGCCCCATAAATGCATTTGCCAGGCCATATAAAACCCTGACAGCCCTGCGATTAGGGTGGTGACGCGGGCTTGTGTGGCAAAGCGGCTTTCAATTTTATGGAAAAGCTCTACGCGTTGGGCGGGCGGAAAATTTTTACGAATAGCGGGCAGAAGAATGGTGGTCACCATACATACCCCACCAATCCAGATGACGATTGCAAGCACATGAAGGGCACGAGCTATGGCATAGGCTGTAAACATTTGGGCCTCTTCTTGAAAGACTGCAAATAGGGAAGTGCCGCTGAACCCTTGGGGAAATGTGCCTTTTTGAAAGGCTCATCAGGGTTTGGAGGCCTCTTTTAAAAAGCAGGATAACTTTATTGCCCGCTTTTGTGAACTAGCCTTCTTTTGTGAACCAGCCTTTTTAGAGATATTGCCGTTTATGGGGCCTTGTTTATGGGGTCTTGTGGGAGAGCAGCCTTGGTTAGATCGCAGGGGGATTAGGCTTTTGGGCGGGATAGGGGCCGAAGTGAAAAAGTCGGGCTTTGAAACGCTCTAGGGCATCTTTAAGGGAGAGCCGTGGGCGGTGGCCATCGTCAGCGAGAATGGTGACAGTGGCTGTCATGCCTGCACTAATGGTTTCTCCTTCGGGGATAGAATCAATCTTAATTCGTACAGGAATACGCTGGGCAAGCCTGACCCAGGTATAGACAGGGTCTACCAGGGGTAGCCCCTGGGTCGAGGGTGTAGCGTTGGCCGTGGCAATGCCGCGGGTAATGCTTTCCACATGGCCTGAAAGCGGTTTTTGATAGCCGATCAGGTCAATACGGGTTAAGTCGTTGATGTGGATATCCCATAATTTTGTTTCTTCAAAATAGCCATCTACCCAATAGGAATCGGCATCAATAATATGGATATTGGCTTGGCCAGCCGTGGCAAAGTCCCCTATCCGCATGGTGAGGTTGGTAATATAGCCGTTTACGGTGCTTCGTATTTTTGTGCGCTCAAGGTTAATTTGTGCTTGGGAAAGGGCCGCTACGGCCTCCCCATACAAGGCCTTGGCCTGGGCGGCTGTGGCTTCAAAGGTTTGTTTTTCCTCAGCAGAGGCAGAAAGATTGGTAAGCTGCTGGCGGCGGGCATGCTGGGAAAGCTTAAGGGTCATATCGGCCATTCGTTCGTTAACTCTGGCCTGGGCAGAGGCCACAGCTATGCGAAAATCAAAAGGGTCTACTTCGTAGAGGATATCGCCTTTATGGACGAACTGGTTATCGTGAACGGCAATGGCAATGATCTGGCCGGAAATACGCGGGGCGATATTGGCCACCTGTGCACGGATCTGACCGTTCCTTGTCCAGGGCGAGGCCGTGTAATAATCCCAAAGGGTAACTCCCACCACTGTTGCTACTCCCAGGAGGGACAGCGTAAGAGAAAGGCGCATAATACGCTGTGCGCGTTTAAACACGAAGAAAATTCCTTTGAAAATAAAAGCAGTACGAATGAAAATAAAAAAAATACAAAACCATCAGAATAAAAGGGTAAATAAGGCTAAAAAACAAATGAGTAAGGCAAATTCTGCTAAGGGTAAGTTCCAGAACAGGGTATGGATTTTAAGCCTTGTCAGCACGGGGCGGATTAATACGATCGCCACCAGGCTCAAGAGGGCATTGTAGACAAAAGAGGAAATCAGCACACCGTTAATATCAATCACACCAGACATGGTTTAATTGGCCTTCACAGCAATAATATCGGAATGGTAAAGGGCACGGGTATTATGCTTCAACAGGTGGGCAACATGGTAAAGCGCTGCAGCACAGCTTAAAACTACCCCTTGTTCTTCACGGATAAGGTTTGCGCGTATCTGTAAAAATGTCTCGCAACAGAACAGGATGGAAGAGATGGTTATGGCCCTGTCATGGTCGGTAATGGCGCTTAGGGCCTCTTGGGCAGCTGGCAGGGCGGCAGGAATATGGCAGGCTCGTTCCAGATAGCGCCTGCTTCTGGCCAGGGCCCCGTTTAAATCCCCCAGCGACATTAACCGTGAGAAAACCTTTTCAGCAGCCAGGGTTTGTGGGCGTTGGTCATTCCATAATAGGGTTTGGGCCAGTCTGTCATATTGGCGGGTCACCAGGGCGGGACCTTCATGTTCGCCAATATGGAAGAATTGGTTTTTAAGATCAGTTACAACAGAAAGGGCAATCCGAAACCTTCGACGGCGCGCAGAAACAGGAAAGATCAATACAATGCAGATAAAAATCAGGATAGAGGCAAAGAGGAAATAAACACTTCTGTCCACAAAAGCGGTGGGATCAAAATCATGGCGGTTCTCAAGGGAGAGGACGGCAAAAAAGAACACCCCAAAATTAAAGCCTATCTGGCTGGTTTTTGGGTTAAGCAGCAAAAGGCACGCCAGAAACACCTGGGGGAGGAGGATAATGGCCAGATAAACCATGCTGTTGCCGTAAGGGAGAGCAAAATAATTCACTATTGCGGCACTGCATATGGTGAGGGGAATGCCGATGAGAGAGCCATAGCCAATAGCTTTTGGTGCTGGGTTAAGCCCTGCCTGGGTGAGCATAATAGAGACCTGGCTCAGTGTAATGGTAATGGCTGGAATACCCGATAAAACACAAACAAATGCCGTGATGGAAAAACCAAACAGGGTTCTGAGCGCATTCATAAAAGCGGCAAACCTATCCTGGTGGCGAACAATACGGGTAGGTGGGGAGGCTGAGGCTGCCTTGCGCCCCCGAATAAGGGTGTCAATCCCGTTAGCAACCCAGCGTGTTTGCAAAACAATCCGTTCAGTACGCTCAATCAAAAAGGCTTCCTGTGGGGAAGTGGGAAGAATGAGTTGCCCTGTTTTCTGGTCTTTCTCAAGCAAGGTTTCTAGGGCATTTTGTGTTTGGTAAACGGAAAGGGCTGCTGGCATCTCGCTTGTGTAATAGGTGCGTATTTTTGTATGAAGCTGCTGGGTAATGGGCTGGTGGTGCAAAATATCGTTAATGGCCCGGCTGCAGGAAATAATATCTAACATTCCTACCATAGCAGAACGGGCACCTGCTGTGCGATAAACGCTGTCTTCCATTTCTGTCCTGGCAAAGGACATATCTGAAATCAGCCCAATGATACGGGCTGCTAGCTCGGCTATCGTCTTGTCATTGGGCAGCGGGTGACCTTCTATAGCCCGATCGGCCAGGCTATAGACTTCCTGAGAAATAAGATGCAGTTTTTCTGCCAGTTTTTTCCATGCTGTAGGGGAGCCAAAAAAATCGTTAATACAGGCTACAGTAGCAATACCCACGGCAATGGCTGCGGTACGGTTTACGGCAAGCTCAAAAACATCTTGGGGCTGGTCTATGGCGGCAATGCTGATAATAATGGCAGTATAGCCGGCTAGAATGGCTCCATAAGAGCGAAAATCCCGCTCCAGAGAGCCAATAGCGACACAGGTGCACAACCATAGACCCATTCCACCTAGTAAAAGGTAGCGTTCTTGGGGGAAGAGGGCGACCAGAATAATGGAGACTATAGCCCCAATGATAGTCGCCGCCATGCGGTATATGGCCTTGGAAAGGACTTGGCCGCGCAAGGGTTGGGCAAGGAGCATAACCGTGATAGCAGCCGACGAAGGGGACTCTAGCTGAAGCCAGAACGAAGCACTTAAGGCCAGTACAACAGAAAGCCACGTGCGGAGGCAAAAGCTCCAGCACCCTGGTGGGAAAAGCCAGTTTTTAAGGGATACGGCATAAATGCCTACAGGAGCCGCCTGGTAGAAGGCTTTTTTTAGAGAGAGTGTCAACAAGGGATTATGGCATTAAAATAATACGACATTAAAATAACAAGGCTGTGGTCGATGGTAAATTTTGTGTCAGCTTAATGGAAATAGATCCAGAATGGTGTAACAAAGTACAACAATCGGGGAGCTAAAGAAGAAAAAGAAAATATTAAAATGGCGTTTTATAGCTTAATGCATTGATCAATAAAGAAATTTTCCTCCACCAGAGAAGAGGTCTCCCCTTGAAGGGGAATAAGAGGGCAGGGGTGTATAATATGCATGGCTTGGAAAAAACGCTCCCCAGATTTACGTCTATCCCAAGTTTACTCTTATCCCCAGTTTACGTTTATCCTAGGGCTCATGCCTAAAAGCTAACCGGTTTAGGTTACCGTAAAAAGGCTGTGCGAGGGGCAAAAATTTGGGCTATTAACTCCTGTCGCAGGGCAGGGTCGGTTTTATACTTGCCAAGTAGGGTAGAAGTGCTCATGGAAACACCAGGGCGATGAACACCGCGGGTTGTCATGCAGTGATGGTCTGATTCTATAAAAACGGCCACGCCTTGGGGTTGCAGGGCAGTATGAATGGCGTTGGCAATTTCAGCGGTTAATCGTTCTTGAATTTGCAGGCGGCGCGCATAGGCATTCACCACCCGGGCGAGTTTGGAAATCCCTACAACCCGTTTATTGGGGAGATAGGCGATATGAACAATGCCGATGATGGGAACCATATGGTGTTCACAGTGGCTTTCAAAGCGGATATCCCTTAATATAACGCTTTCATTATAGTTTCCGACTTCTTCAAAAACGCGGCTTAAATAGTCCAGCGGGTCTTGGTTATAACCTTCGAAAAATTCATCATAGGAGCGAATAACTCTTTGAGGAGTTTCTTGTAATCCTTCCCTCTCTGGGTCCTCACCTATCCAGCGGAGGAGGGTGCGTATGGCGTCTTCAGCTTCTGTGCGGGTGGGGGTTGCTGTAGGGCGGTTTTTTTTGGGGGGAGATGTCGTCATGGTTGTATCCATATCTGATCGGCGTATAAAAGGGGAGGTCGACTATTGAACCAGTTGAAACTGATAGGGGCTGTCAAGGCTGAAGGTGGGGATCTGGATATCAAATCGTTCATTGGTGGCATGGTTGATCAGGGTGTATTTCCCGCGCATAAAACCTGAGGGGGAGCGCAGCATAACACTGGAAGTATACTCAAAAGCAACACCAGCGTTCAGCACGGGTTGTTCCCCTACCACACCATGCCCTTGAACATGCTCTATACGGCCGCCCCCATCGATAATTTCCCACTGGCGACTCAGGAGTTTTACAGTGTCGCTGCCGTGGTTTTCCACCCGAATATGATAGGCCCAGCAAAATAGGCCTTCCTCTGGTGTTGATTGATCTTCGAGCCAAAAGGCCTTAACACTGACATGTATTTTTTCGGTCACCGCTTCAAAGCGCCCCAGGTTTTTACCCAAATCTAGCGGCAGGCCTTCCGGATCAAAAAAAACCTGGGCACGGTGGAAAAAATCTTCAGCCATAAAGGGGTAGTCCTGTTAGAAAAATGAAAAAGGTGGTCAAAATCTTTCCCCATTTCACTGGGAAAGCATGGGGCAGCTTTATCGGCCAATGTGGTTATACATATAATATGATGACATTAAAATACAAACCCGATTGCTTTTAAAGAAAAACTTGGCTACAAGAAGGGCATAAATTCTTCTATGGCATTTAGAACGGTATGCGGGTGTAGTTCAATGGTAGAACGGCAGCTTCCCAAGCTGCATACGAGGGTTCGATTCCCTTCACCCGCTCCAGATCCTTGGATTTCATCACATATTTGAAAAACAGGGACAAAAATCACCAATTTTTGCCTGTGTAGATAATATGCAGAAAAATTTGCGGAATCATTCCTTCAAGCCACAATAAACCCTCTTCAGACCACTATTCAGCAGATATGCGCGCGTACCCTGCCAAATCGGACAGGCTTGGTATGCTCCCAACCCATGGAAATGCTCCGGGGCTTGAGGGAATTGGACGAAGCCTGCATGCTCGCTGACGCGGATAAGGCTCGATCGTACACTCTCTCTATAGCTTGCTCTACTGCTTGGCGGCGTGATGCAGGATGGCCTTTTGGATGCGCTCTAGCAAGGGATCGAAGCCCGAAAAATCGATCTTGTCTGCGTTGGCCTTCAAGACAGATTTCGCAAAAATCATTTTGCTGTAATGCTTGGAGGAATCGAATTCTTTTCCGTTGGTGAGACTCAACTTCTTGCCATTGATCTCGTGATTGCGCCATTTCTCTGGAAATAGGTCTTCGATACAAGTGTATAACTCTTTTTTGAGCGTTTTTGGCGTAGGCATTTTTTTCTCGGGCGCTTTTACGATATAGAGGTTCTCTGTCACATGGTAGAAATCGGCTGTGGACGGTATTTCGATGAGTAGATTACTAGTTTCCTTTGCAGGACTCGTAACAGGGGGAGAGCCTTCGTTATTGCGAGTTAGTTTAGAATGAACTTCCTTCGCGGCTTTCGCGACGGGCTCCAACCCATCGTCATTATCGAGAACGATGATGACAGGATGCTTCATTGGCTTATGCGCAAACGGTTTATGTGAACTCTTTGAAAGTTTGAGGTTGTGCAGATAGTCTAGCGGGATTGATTTCAGATCGCCCGTACCGCCTCTTAAATCCATTACTTCATTGGCCAACTTGCTGCCATAGTTATAGTTAAAGTACCTCACAGCATGCTTAAAACCGTTCTTGCCGGGCGCTCCGAGGGTGGGATGGAATTTCGCTCGTCTCTTGATGGCTTCTCGCAAATAGACGGAATCAGTCTTGCCTTCTGTAATAATTAGCGGCTCCTGAAGCGCTATGCAGTACTTATAGAAAAGGAAGCGGCGGAAAAGCTTTCGGATCGCACGCGGTTTTTTTCGCTGATCGGGGAGTTCTCTGCGTTCTTCGGTTTGCGTTACTGAGTAAATATGGCTAAGGATGCCTGAAGGGGATTGAGGTTGCTGGTCAGATCAGGCTTGGGGCCTTCATTATCGTCATCGGGTTGGGTCATAACCTTATAATACTGCCCCGTCTGGAAAAGCACGTCGCACATGGCGCGAGCACGGCGATAATAGTCGCTGCGGATGTTGACCTTTTCATTGACCACCAAACCAGTGACCATCTGCCTGCTATCCTGAAAATGCATTCGGGTCTTGGCAGCGTTGACCGTGAACCCAGAGGTTACGATCTTGTCAACAAGCTCATCGCTCAAATGCCAGACCGGAGGGTCGTTTGTATCAACGGTTGCCAATCCGGTTGGAAACTCTCTTTGGCTTGTCGAGAAGGTGATATCGTCGGCGTAGCGTGTATAGGTTACGCTATATTTTTTGGCCAATCGAACGAGATGCATGTCCAGAATTTGAGCAATGAGCTCGGAGATTACGGGCGAGCAAGGGCTTCCTTGAGGAAGTGCCGCTCCGTCGCATGCAATCTGAGCGATCGTGGTGGCCACCTCGGGGTGGAGGCCGAACGCCTTGTCCTTCAGGAAAAATCCGCGTACTCGACCAAAGTTAAAGGAAGGAAAGAAGTCTTCCAGGTCGAGGTTGAGAACCCAGTGTTTTCTCTTGTGGCGTCTGGCATTTTCGGCGATCGAACGGCCCTTTCGAAAACCGAAAGAAATCGGCTTTGCGCTTCGTTCCCTCTCGATTTCCGCGAGGCATCCATTGAGTACGTGGGAAAGGTGCGACTGCAACTTCTTGAGCTTGGGAACCGGGGCTTTAATCGTTCGCTTACCGCCAGAGTTCTTGTCGATCTCGAAAATCGTGTATTTCTGGTCGAGCGGGGTCATATAAACAATCGAAGTCAATGCCTTGGGTCTATATCCCAAGATCTCTGCAAGCCCTTTTCTGGATGTGGCAGATTTTAATTTATGAAGATAAGACATATCACTCGCAAATAAAAAGGCTTACAGGCACTCCTACGCGATGAACATACGGGCTATTTAAACAAACGAAATGTTTAACCCGCAATAAGTGTTAAAGAAGCACAAGCGTAGCTTGGCATTGGTACATATGTCTCGAATCCGGACAACAATTCTGCCTGTAAGCCGACTATCAGATTACACCAAAGGCTGGGAGAGCGGCAACATCGAAAGAGCACGATTGCTTGCTCGTTAGTGAAACGGCAGTTCCTTAGTAATATACCTTTCGAAAGGGGTCAGTCTGCTCCCTTGTTTTCGACCATCAGGCGACAATAGACTTGGGCATTTGGGGCCTGGTCTGCAATTTTTTCTAGTTCTTCTAGGCAGCAAACGCAAAAAGCCTTACTCCTGCCTGGTAGGCTTGTGCAATGGCAGAGGCTTTTTTGATGGTATTGCCAAACGAAATACCTCCAGCAGGAGTACCAGCTTGCAAGCATAATTCTACTTCTTCCCACGAGGCTGCATCAAAAGAAGAGCCCAGAGAGACCAGGCGTTCAAGAATAGCCATGGCAGGGTTGCTAGCCTTTAAGAGGGGGGGTATCCTCCTCGGAGGTTTTAGAGGCAGATTTGGCTTTGTGGGCCTTACGTTTGGCTGGGTGGCGTTTGTTGGAACGGGTGGGGGGTGGTGTTGCTGTAATAGTGTCCTGATACTGGCCGTTATGCCATATCCATTTATCCGTCCCATCTACCAAAAGATCTTTCATACCGTCATGTTCTTCGGGCAGAATGGCGATGGGGCCACTTACGGAATCCAGCACATTGACCCAACTTCCCCCCTTATTGAGATAGACTGACGTTGAACAGCCCGCAGACCCACACATACCAGCCGATTGGAGTTGAATGAAAAGGGCCTTGGCATCGACCCGACTGGAGATGTGGGCCGTTCCGATGAGTACTAGCGGGTTTTCATTATGACGGGCGGCTAGGGCAAGATCATCAGCGCTGAGTTTACGGGCAATCTTGTCGAGCTCGCTTCCAGGTTGTTCAGTTAAGGGCACCATAAGGGGGGTAGTAGAGGAAGAAGCCGTATTGTGGCTTTTATGGTGGCGGCTATGTTTGGTTTTATGGCTTGTATGGTGTGGGGTAGCAGCGGCAAATAAGGGGGAAATAGCGGTGCTGCTGAGCATTATGCCAGCGAGAAAGGAAGCAAACAGGCGCTTTGACATTGCTGTGCGTTCTCCAGGTTAGGTCAAGGGAGCGTTATAGCCTGAACGGACTCTGACAGTGCTCTCATAGGGTTTTGGCATTGTGGTATAAATGATATAAAAAAATTGACCAGGGAAAGCAAACAGATATATTGGCCCCAGTTTTTTATTGAGGTTTTTTATCTTAAGTTTTTTGTTGAGGTTTTTGGGGATCCTCTTGAACAATCGGCCATTGGCTCGTTAAATACAGGATATTCCCGTTTTTGTTGTGGGTGGCTTAGGCCGAGGGGAAGCGATTGTCAGTTATTGGGAGTAAGGGGCAGTGGGAGCCCCAGTTGGGCACCCTGCCTTCTTGTCCAGGAGAGAGCATAACACAGGTTTTTATGGAGATCTTACGGAAAACCCTGGAAGGAAAAAGACCATGAAGGCAAGGGCTGGCCATTCTGTCAATCATTCCCCTGGGGAAAATAATACTTCCCAGTTTGGGCAAATGTCTGAGAAAGTGTCTGGGCAAGCATCCGGGCAAACACCTCTTTTACCGGTTGTTGGCCGTTACCGCCATTATAAGGGTGGGGAATATACCGTGCTATTTTTGGCCAGGCACAGTGAAACAGAAGAGTGGATGGTGGTTTACAGAAGCGAGAAGGAAGGAACTTATTGGGTTAGGCCAAGAGAGATGTGGATGCAAACCGCAGGAGATGGCGTGCCACGTTTTACCAAGATGGACGAGGGGGAGGGCCCCCCTTAAGCAAGCCTTGCCATGTTTCCTTTTTGAAAAAGGCAGTTTCCCCGAAACACACTAAGGCCACACCCCCAAATGCCTGGTGGGAAGACATCACCAGGCAAAAATTGGGTTCACATTCACATCAGTTCACATAGAAAAAACGGTCAGCCGAATTTGAAGGCTTTTGCTAGATATAATATTCCGCTAAGGGTTTGAAGCCGTTAAATTTAGTGGCACAATAAGAAGAAACATACGCCCCTGTTGAATGCAGGCTGACCCGATCGCCTGACTTAAGCTGAATGGGGAGCTGGTAAGGCGTTTTCTCATACATAATATCGGCTCCATCACAGGTTGGCCCTGCAATGGCGGCAGAGACCATATCCCCTTCCGGATAGGGGGTCTCAATCTGGTATTTAATGGCCTCTCCTTCGGTTTCGGCCAACCCCCCAAAACGGCCAATATCAAGATAAACCCATTTCGGCCCATCGGGAATGCCTCTTTGACTGGTCAAGACCACTTCTGAACAGATTGTGCCGGCTTCGCCCACCAGGAACCGTCCTGGTTCGATGATGATGTGGGGGATGTTGTTTTTGAAATATTGTGTCATGGCTTGGGCGATGGTGCTGGTGAACTGGTCGATTTCTGGCACCTCTTCCTGATAGCGTATGGGAAACCCGCCTCCGAGATTTACCATGCGCAGATCGATCCCGGCGTGGGCAAGGTCTGTAAAGAGCAGGGCTGTTTTTGCGATAGCGGCCTCATAGGCGTGTATGGAGGTTTGTTGGCTGCCGACATGGAAAGAGAGTCCATAAGGGTCGAGGCCTAGGTCTTTGGCCTTGAGCATAAGGGTTTTGGCATTGTCCAGAGTTGTACCGAACTTGCGGGAAAGGGGCCATTCTGCTCCCTTATTTTCGACCATCAGGCGGCAATAGACTTGGGCATTTGGGGCCTGGTCTGCAATTTTTTCTAGTTCTTCTAGGCAGTCAAACGCAAAAAGCCTTACTCCTGCCTGGTAGGCTTGTGCAATGGCAGAGGCTTTTTTGATGGTATTGCCAAACGAAATACCCCCAGCAGGAGCACCAGCTTGCAAGCATAATTCTACCTCTTCCCACGAGGCTGCATCAAAAGAAGAGCCCAAAGAGACCAGGCGTTCAAGAATAGCCATGGCAGGGTTGGCTTTTACAGCATAGTAAATACTGGCCTGGGGTAGTTGGGTTTTAAGCTGTTGATAGCGGTATTCAACATGATCAACATCCACCACGAGATATGGCGTTGGCAAAGCCTGGTTTTCCAGAAAACGGGTTATTTTTGGATTCATTGCACACTCATCCCTTAATTCTAGATTCTGCAGGGGCAGAATATATTGCGAACGGTCTAACGGACCAGCGACCAATAAGGTTTAGTTAAAAACACTAAAGCCTGATTGCTAGAACGCTTGACGTCGTTGCGTAACCGCTGAGGGCCAGGGGCACGTGCGTTGTTGCGTAGGATTGCGGATATGGGGTTTTCTGAAAAAAAAAGCAATAAATAAATTATTATTTCTTTTGTTTTTTTTATAGCCATTTCCCATCCTTTTATTGACGGGAAAACAGGCGGTCGATCAGGGCAACCATGAAGAGGGGAAAACATTATAATGAGTAAAAATATGTATCATGAGTAAAAAGATGTTCACAAGCCAAAGTGAATAAATTTTTAAGACAATGGTAAGAAAAATGTATGAAGAACCATGAACACCTTATCTCTGCCTTAAGTAAAAACAAAGCATTCATACTTTAAGCAGAGAAAAATGGCCTTTAAACGTGACATCCTTTCCACAGCCATTATTTTAATGGTCTTATTTTTCTTCTATAGGGCAATTTTGTATTGTCACGAAGAGAAAACTGTTTTTGTATAGACTAAACGTTACAATTTCATATGCATGCTTATGAAGGAGAAGATTTTCTGCTGGGATAAAAGTGCTATTGGGACAAAAGCGCTATTCAAAGTCTTCACTCTGGGAACGGAGAAAAATCTTATGAGGTTTTGTAGACCTTCTTAAAAGCTTTAAGTGAGAGCCTCCAAAATATGAGAGCTCCCAGAACGGTTTTTAGAGCGGTTTTCCAGGAGGATTTCCCAGAACGGTTAAAAATTCTAAATGGTTAAAAACTCCAAGCGGTTTAAAAACAAGGTAAGGCCAACAGCACGATATTCAAGAGAAACTGAGCCATTCATGCAGCAGATAATGCCGGAAAATCAACCAGAGTCTTCCTTTATTCCCTCAGAGATTCCTCCAGAGACTCTTCCAGAGACTTCCGCTGAAGAGAGGGAGCTCCTTGCATCGGGTCTTGTCCAACAGGGGCCAGCGGGGAATTTCCCTAATCGCCAACAGCCGTTTTTGCAGGCGGTTCACCAAGGTTATCGGGTAGCCTTTCCCTGGCAGATCCCCTTTTCTGGATGGAAGCGTGTTGCTCGTATGGTTTTTCATAATTTGGGGTCAGATCAAACAGGGCTTTCTGCTGCAGGTTGCGCTTTTTATGGCACGCTCTCCCTTATTCCCTCCATTAGTGCGCTTATCTCTCTCTATGGCTTGTTGTTTGACCCCTATACTGTTGAACCCCAGTTAGAGAAAATGCGTATTATCATGCCCAATTCCCTGTATCAGATGATCAGCCAGCAAATCCACAATCTTTTAGAGCAACCTCACAGCACCCTAACCTTTAACCTGTTTTTCTCGTTCATGGTCACATTGTGGGCGGCCTCTGCCGGCACCAAGTCTATTCTTTCTGCTTTAAATATTGCTTATCAAGAGGAAGAGCACCGCAGCTTTCTGCATTATCAAATGACCGGTCTCTTAATGACGATTGGTTCCCTGCTTATTGCCATCCTGACTTTGGCCCTTTTAGTGGCTTTGCCTGCTATGGTGCATTATCTTCCCCTTACAGTTCCCTATCAGCTGCGTAAAAGCTTCGGTGTCGATTTTATTGAGCAGTCCTCAGACCTGTTTGTGCGGATGGGAAGCTTGTGTATCTTGGCCGTATTTGTTCTCTTTGCCTTTTCTTTTGTTTTTCGCTATGGCCCCTCACGGCGGAAGGCCAAATGGCGGTGGGTTATTCCTGGGGCATTGTTTACTATGATCTTATGGGGTCTCTCCTCTTATGCTTTTTCCATTTATGTGGGGCGTATGGCCAATTATACCACCACCTATGGGCCCTTAGGGACTGTGGCAGGTGTGATGATGTGGTTTTATGTTACGGCCTATGCTGTTGTTTTGGGGGCAGAGCTTAATGCCGCCTTGGAGCTGCATGTTAACACAGATACAACACAAGGTGAGGACCGGCCCATGGGGAAAAGGCAGGCCTATGTTGCAGACCATGTTGTCTAAAAGCTTTTTAAACAAGTTATCTATTAAAACCCCTGTAGAAAATACGCGGGTTGTCAATAGGGTATAGTGTGTCGCGAAAAGAGCTGTCGCACGCGTTCCTTTAACAGGCACAACATAGCGATGGTATTTCCGAAAGAGGGTCTGGCCGGCCCGCATATTAGTATTTACAAGAGTATCAAGTCCGGGTTCGTAAATGGGAATTTCCCCATTTTGTAGGGCATATAACCGTTGCGGGGTATTTTCTACAACGTGAACCTCGTGGCCGACTTAAAGATTCAGGATTCTCTGACCTTTGATGGGAGATCTTCGATGGGGCTCAACCGGTTTTTTGTAACATGACCACGGAGGAGGTGTGACTACTTTAACCTTTGTGTTTTCCAAGCCAAACTGAAGGCACTCTGGTATCCCCACGTAAAGCAGCAAAGAAAAAACTCTGGCACGGGTTTGTTAAGAATAAGAGCCAGGATGTGGATATGATGCAGATCGAAAAAGCTAGCTTATATCCAGTATAACACACCGAAAATTCAACTCCATCAGCTTCTCTCTAGAGCCAATATAGAGTTTGTAAACTGTTTTACGGAAAATGATCATTTCTTTTCGGTGCTTCTGTTTCTATATGCGTAAGCCTATAGCCATCTGTTGCAATAGTCCTGAGCATTTTTCCCATAGGCCTTCAGCAACATGCCAATAAATTCCATTTAGATAATAATGTGCCTCTGCGGTTGATAGGGCAAAACATGATGGATCAGCTGGCGGATATTGTCGGTTGGCCTTAATAAAAACATTCCTGTACCCCTCTTCTCGACATAATCAGCTTTTCATCCGTAAACCGGTAGAGGCCCGGTCGCTCGCGGTTATAACCTTTCTATAAAAACCGATCCCAGGTTAGGCTGATCATTGCTATCCCTGTGTTTGGCAAACTGTATACACAATATTAAAGATCTGATAGACGTTGTTGATTCTTATATTCCGCAACCATAACGCCCTGTTGATCGTTCATTTTTATGCCAATTGAAGACATTTTCTCGATTTCTGGCCATGCCCTTTAGGGACCACTCACTCTTTGATAAGGAAGGGCGGAGGTGAAGCTTTTTTCTGCCCGATGAAGGGTGAAAAATGTCTGACTGTGATGATGAAGGTGATATTGTTGGTATTCGTGATACTGTTAAAACGACTGTAACGGGCGTTGAAATGTTCCGTAAGTTGCTTGATCGCGGAGAGGCTGGTGATAATATGGGGGCTCTGCGTTTTTTACATTTCCATTTTGTATTATTACTATGCGTGTTGGTACAGAATTATGAATAGGATCTTTCTTGAAGATACGGGGTTATTCGTAATTTTTTAAGGTGGTGAGATTTTGTCACAAAACCCAATAAGAATAAGCAGGCATTTTGGCCTGTAGGGGTAAGAAAGCATAGCTTGTTTAGGGAATAAGCTCTTTTAAGGGTTAGCAGAGGCCAATATAGGGCTATCGATAAACCCATTGGGTCGCTAAAAATGGTCATTTCGAGGGGATCATTTTCTAGCCAGAAAGTACAGGTGATATCTGTTGTACCTTCCAGATATTGGCTCCCACTATCAAGTCAAGCTTTCAATGCGAGTTGTTGACCAGCAGAGCGGTAAAGATATCAGCAAGGAAGTTGGCGCCAAACCTACCTGTACGCGGGAATAACCCATTGTAACAAGGGTATGGAGGCGGTATTCTATGGTTGTTATCCCTATTCAAAGCTGGTTTTGCTTGTGTATGGGGTATAACCTCCATAGGGTTTCAAAGGGTCTGTTTTGCTCTAAGGGGCGTAAAAGGGAATGAGAGCGATCAATACGATTCGCATAGGAGGCATTGAGGTTCTACCTTTAATTGAAAAAAGTAAAGGACGTTGGCCGAAAGGGTATGGGTCCTTCTCTGGTGATCTTAATAATGGATAATGGTCGCTTGTGGTAATGGCACTTTGGAGCCCATCACCGATATGGTGGGAAAACTGTCTTCCTGAGTAAGTTTTTTCTTGTTTTTTTAAGGCTTTTTTTCAAGGTTTCCAGTTTGGCAACAGTTGTTGTTTTTGTTTTGTGTTCAAGCTGCTCGGATGAGAGGAAATGAAGCCAGTCATTAAAATAGACCAAGAAGAGGGGTTAGTGTAAAAAGCTCACATCCTCATTCTTGGTCTTCTTAAACCCAATGATCATTAGACCCCAGTGATAATCAAGTCTAGATCATAGTGTAATAAGATAATGATAATCAAAATTTGTGGACAGATTATTTCTGAGGGGCTTCTGCCACTTCCATAGGCATGGATTTGGAATCGATTTTAGAGATCACCACATGCCCTGTCCCTCGGCGTAATATGCCAAGTTTGACAGCGGCGTTGCGGGAAAGGTCAATAATACGGCCACGGATATAGGGCCCACGATCGGTAATGGTTACGATGATGGAGCGCCCTGTATCGGGTGATTGAACCATAACCTTTGTCCCAAAAGGCAGAGTACGGTGGGCTGCTGTAAGCTGCTGACGGCCGTGTGGAAACCTGCCAGTATACCAACTAGCTCCTCCCGTTTGGGACCATTTGGAGTTTTGGACTGCCGTTGAAAGAGCCTCATCTGAATCGGTAGAGGATTCTGTAGGATCGTTAGGAAGAAAATTGTTTGCTTGGGGAGAAGAGAAGTGTTTTTTTACACTTTCTGCCCATGGGGTATGAACGGCAGAACTAGACCCAGCAACGGGGTTGCTGTAAAGGGTTGAGGCGTGCGCATGATGGTGATGAAAGGTTAGGGCAGTTCCCGCAGCAAGTAAGCCAAAAGCAAGGGTTTTACCGGATATTTTTTTATAGACAAGGTGTGCTGCTGAATAAGCTGTTCCGTACCAATTTGTCACTGTTCCATTCACTTGTTCTGTTTATTGTTGGTAATTTAATGCCTTATAAAACAGAAAAAATCAACATAAATATTGAAAAGGTTAATATTGGGGGATGAATTGTTCGTTATTTATGGGGAGTATTATGGAGGAAGGACAGAGAAAACAGTATTTTTTTGGTTTCATAGGAATGTGGAAATATTATGGTTTTTTTATATTAATACTTTGTTACTAAATTTTTATTAGGTGTTTTACTTTACTATTAAAGAAAACAAGACAAATGTTTATAACAGAGAGCATATGGTTTTTTTTAAGAAAATGTATGGTTTTTCAAGAGAACGTAAACGTATAGGTTTTGTTGATCTTGATAGAATAATGCCTCATGAGTTATTGGGTTAACACCACGTCTGCCGCAGCTGTCGTTTGCAAGCTTTTTAGATCTTTCCCATTATCCTACGCTCATGAATGGCTTCAGCAAAACGACTTTATACCCCCCCAGATACCCCCCAGGGTGAAACTATTTCATGTGCAGCAGCGCGTCATACAGTGGATTCATGCCCTATCACGCATAATTTCCCATCCCAGAAAACAATTGCGGCTATTACTCACCCTGCCATAATAAAGGGCCTTCTTTGTGAGGCGTTTCAATTCTCTCTATCTCCAAACTTTCCGGTAGACATTATGCTCACGTTGATTGTCCTGGTCGCTGACTACGTGAAAAATATGATTACGGGTGCTGCGCAGATGGACGGCGCTATTCTGGTGGTTTCTGCTGCAGATGGTCCAATGCCTCAAACGCGTAAACACATTCTTCTGGCCTGTCAGGTGGGGGTTCCTGCTTTAGTGGTCTTTATGGCTCCCCTTTATCCTAGTTTGCGGCTTAGCCTAGCGCCTTATCTTGAAGTTCTTTCTAGGAGGTTATCAGCACTTGAGCCGAGGAGCTTACCGGTAAAAGTACGGGGGTCGTGGTGTGACGGTTATCCGATCCATTAAGGAAATCACTAACACGCTATGAACATAATTCAAACATCATGCCACAGCCTTCAGCGCATAAAAATACGCCCAAAAAATATTCACAATAAAAAACTAATTAAAAATCATAAAAAAAGAAAAGAAAAACATCTCTCAGAAGCAGAGAGAATGCTTGTCTTGTAGACAACGTTATTCTAATAAATCTAAATAATAATGTTGTATAATAGTTTGGCTAGGGGGGAGAGGTCTCCCCTAAAAATGTTGGGATAGGCCTGCGAGAATAGTTCGCCTGAGCCCATATTGGGGAGCACCTACGCCTGTTCCGTCACGGAGTTTATAGGTGTGATCAAGGATATTAATAACATCCAGGCGAATTTGTGTGTTCTTTAGGAAAGATGTGGCGAACAGGTCTTTAAAGGTCTGAACTGCTGAAAAATTAAAGCTCACATAAGCAGGTAAAGAGGAGCCATTAGGAGTAGCACCGTCTTTTCTGAGACCACTACTTATGCAAGACCAAAAGACCGTTAAAGATATTTAAAGATATAAAGGACGTTATGGGGAGCTCTTTAAAAATGAAAAATGATGATTGAGGATGGCAGGGTTGAACCGTTGAGCTTCTCGTTTTAAACAGGTTTGAACGTCTTGTTTTAAAGAGGTTCTGTGTGCTCCCATTAAAGGGATCTTGTTATAAAGCATTGTGGTGTAGGGTGGACATGGCTGGAAAATTGCACGTGAACAAAAATAAACCCTCTTGCCAAACAATTTATTTACGGGAATTCTTACAACAGGATTGAAAAATATTAACGGCGGTCTGTTTTGCACTTGGAAGTCGCCGGCAGACATGATAGGAGCCACATTGGAACATGCTACCTTCTTTAATTGCTGTATTGAATGGCCCTAACCTGAATATGCTGGGGCTACGCCAGCCAGAGGTTTATGGGCGAGCAACGCTGGATGATGTGGAGCAGCTTTGTGCGCAGGCTGCAGAACGGCTTGATGTGGCGATTGATTTTCGCCAAACTAACAGTGAAGGAGAGTTGGTGTCCTGGGTGCAGGAATGTCGAGGGCGTGCTAAGGGAATAGTCATTAACCCGGCGGCATTGACCCACACATCTGTCGCGCTGATGGATGCCCTGCTCTCGGTTGACTTGCCGGTGATAGAGGTGCACTTGTCAAATATTCACCGCAGGGAGGAATTTCGTCACTATTCCTATGTATCGCTCATGGCTACTGGGGTGATATGTGGTTTGGGTATTCGTGGGTATGCTTTGGCCTTAACGGCTATGGCTGATCTTATTTTGGATGAGGAAAATTAATGAGCCACCCGCTCGTAGATGCAGAAACCATTCGTGCTTTGGCCAACGTCCTGACAGAAACAGGGCTTACAGAAATAGAGGTTGAAAACAAATACGGCCGTATCAGGGTTGCGCGCACTTTGGGGCAACCTGGGGGACAGGTGGGTGGTGGGGCTTTCCCTGCTCCTGTCAGTGTACCTGTCGCTGAACCCTCGTCCGCGCCAGCAGCATCGGCAAGCGCTTCAGCCCCCGCTCCAGGGGATTATAGCCATAATACCAACGCCATTACCAGCCCCATGGTAGGGATTGCCTATCTCTCCCCTGATCCTTCCTCTGCACCCTTTGTAAATGAAGGCCAAGAGGTGAAGGAGGGGCAAACCCTCATGCTGATTGAGGCTATGAAAACCTTCAACCAGATTAAATCACCTCGCACGGGGCGGGTTACCAAGGTTTTGGTCACTTCTGGGGCACCGGTGGAGTTTGGCGAAGCTTTGATGATTGTAGAATAATGTTCAACAAGATTCTTATCGCAAATAGGGGCGAGATCGCTCTACGGATATTAAGGGCCTGCCGTGAGTTGGGTATTAAGACTGTAGCCGTACACTCTACAGCCGATTCAGAGGCCATGCATGTGCGGTTGGCTGATGAAAGTGTCTGTATCGGGCCGCCTGCTTCAAAAGAGAGTTATTTGAATGTGGCAGCCATCTTGACAGCAGCGACCATCACCGGGGCAGATGCCATTCACCCTGGCTATGGCTTCCTTTCAGAGAATGCAGCTTTTGCCGAAACAGTGGAGGCCCATGGCATTACCTTTATTGGCCCTACGGCCGAGCATATTCGTGTTATGGGGGATAAAATTGCCGCCAAGGCGGTGATGGGTAAGCTGGGCGTTCCTTTAGTGCCGGGGTCAGATGGGGCTTTGCCTGATTTGGCTCATGCCGTAAAGGTTGCCGAGCATATTGGCTATCCTGTCTTGATTAAGGCAGCAGCTGGCGGTGGGGGGCGTGGCATGAAGGTGGCCCAAACCCCTGCCGAATTGCCAGAGGCCTGGAGCGTGGCCCGAACTGAGGCCCAAGCAGCTTTTGGTAATGCTGAAGTCTATATGGAAAAATATCTTGATAATCCCCGCCATATTGAATTACAGATTCTGGCCGATAATTATGGTCACGTTGTTCATTTTGGCGAACGGGACTGCTCGTTGCAGCGCCGCCACCAGAAGTTGTTGGAGGAGGCAGGCTCCCCCGCTATTACTGAGCAGGAGCGCGATACGATAGGCCATTCTGCAACGGAAGCCTTAAAAGGGTTAGGGTACCGTAATGCCGGCACGCTGGAGTTTTTATACCAAGATGGGCAGTTTTGCTTTATTGAAATGAATACTCGCTTACAGGTCGAGCACCCCGTTACCGAAATGGTCTGCGGGATAGATCTGGTTAAAGAGCAAATCCGCATTGCTGCTGGAGAGCCCCTGGGGTACGAGCAGGAAGATATTGTTTTTAGTGGCCATGCCATTGAATGCCGTATTAATGCGGAAGATCCGGTTAATTTTATGCCGATGCCAGGTGAGGTTACGGTGTTCCACCCCCCAGGGGGGCTCGGTGTACGGATCGATAGTGCCCTTTATACGGGTTATAAGGTCCCCCCTTATTATGATAGTATGGTTGCCAAGCTGATTGTACATGCTCCAAGCCGGCCAGAGGCCATTGCCCGCATGCGGCGGGCCTTGGCTGAATTTGCCATTGGAGGCATAAAAACGGTTATTCCTCTCCATGAAAAGATCCTGAAAGATCCCCAATTTCAGGCCGGTGAGTATTCCATTCATTGGTTAGAGCATTTTGTCGCCAAGGGCTAAAAGGAGCAACGAAGGCATTATTGAATGACTCTAACCTGAACAGGCAATCTGAATAGGCAACTTGAATAGGTTTGGGGCTATACCAGCCAGAGATGTACCGGTGTGGTTAAAGCTGGATGATGAGGAACAGGTTTGTGCGAGACTGTAGCAGGCTGTAGAACGGCTTGATGGGGCGATAGATTTTCGCACTTGAATGGTAATCCCATAAGGATACCTCCAATCTACCCCAAGGATATTTCTAGTCATTCCTTTTTCAGCGAAGAGGGAGCCTCTTTCTTTTAAAAAAATCCCTGCACTTTTCTTTTTCCTGCGTTCTTCTTTTTAAGATCTGTGCTTGTTTAATATTTGTCCCTATGCTTTTTCTTTCAGGCCTTTTGGTTTCCCACCTGGTTTTTATCCATGATCAACCCACCTATGATCAACCCACCTATGATCAATCTACCGATGAGCACTCTAACAGGCACAAGAGAATAGCCCCACGAACTGAATTATTTTTGCAGTGTCCATGGATACAGCCTAAGAGCCTAAGATACAACCTAACGGATAAGCACCATTATTTCTTAATTATTTCTTAGAAAAAATTATCTAAAATGGTGTACGGCTTCAGTGCTGTTTTATCATCTTAATCGTCATATTGTGCTTAATCATCATATTGTAATAAGGAAACCACTTCTGTTTCCAGGGCCTTGCGGCCGTTTAGGGCCATCAGCTCTACCATAACAGCGCAGCCAACCACATCAGCACCAGCCTTTTTCAAAAGAGTTACGGCAGCCTGAAGGGTGCCCCCAGTTGCCAGCAAATCATCGACAACCACAATGCGCTGGTTAGGCGTGATGGCATCGTGCTGAATGTGTAAGCTATCGCTGCCATATTCAAGGTTATAGGAATGGGAAATGGTTTTTCCTGGGAGTTTCCCGGGTTTTCTCAGCATAAGCATCCCACAGCCCAGGCGCGTTGCCAGAGGGGCCGCAGTAAGAAACCCACGGGATTCGATTCCGGCAATAAGGGTGGGGTTCCACTGGCATACCACCGAGGTCATGCGTGCCGTTGCAAGTTGCCAGCCATCGGGGTGTTTTAACAGGCTTGAGATATCATAAAACAGGATACCAGGTTTGGGAAAATCCGGTATTTCGCGGATATATTGTTTAAGATCAATAGGGGGAGGGTTCATGGTAAGGCCCCTGTTAGAGGTGAGTACAGAAAGCAGAGTTATCGCCCAAAAAATTGGGATAGGCAAGAGGAGGAGATATGGGTGGGCGGTTTTTATGGGGGGAAGGTTCGTTTTCCTTTTTTGGTCATCTTTTTGGGGCCATAAAGATTATTGACCATGAATGTTATTGATGAGGAAAAAAATCGAGACCTTATGGAATGGGTTGGAATGAAGAGTTTAGAATCCTGGGTCATCAAATCACTGTTTTTTCGTTGGCGTTGGCGTATGCGAGGCTCATTGAGAGGGGGCTTGGATGTTAGGCTGGCAGTAGTTTTATTTCTTCACGAGCTAAAGGGCGTTTTTTGGGAATCTGTACCCTTTTTGTTGTAGCGTATTTTGTTATAGCGTAAGAGCAGATTTTCTGCTCTCCGCGGCAGTCTTAGCGTTTTTGTATGACAGAAATTGACAAAACGCTTCATCCCAAACTTAAAAGCTGCTTACCGCATGGGAAAAGACCAAACTTACACCTGATGTTGAAAAAAATGCTCATTGAGTTGGCAAACACCCTCACCGATCAGAGCTATTCCAAACAGCTGACCCCAAAAAGATCCTTAAAGCCTATCATTGGATTGAGGACGAGACATCGCCTAAGCATAATAATGAAGAAGATCATAATAATGAAGAAAGTGACAATAGGAGCGAGCGAACCATGCGCCAAGAAACTATGAACCCAGGAAACTATGAATCCAGGAAACCATAAGGCCAGCAAACTATAAGCCCAGAAACCATAAGACCAAGATATGGGTAGCGAGAATGTGTTGCAGTGTGTAAAGGGAATGGCAGCTTTTGGGGAAAATGCTGTTCTTCTGGAATGAGTAAGTTTTGAGGGTGGCTTTTTTATCCCATCGGGTTATGTTCTTCTGTGGCTGTGGCTATTTTGTCTTCTAAGGTGGAAAAATTCACCTGACATGGGGGGATGTAGCAATTCATTACGTGGTAACCAAACTCCATTGGCTCCCACCACATGGCTATTACAGGCAGTAGTAAGAAGGCTCCTTATACTATTTCTTCTACGACAAGCACATCATCTGCCTTACAGGATGGAGTGAAATAAAAATCTTTAAAACTATAGCTTTTTTGTTCACGCAACATGGCCTCAAAAGGGACAAATGCTGCTTTCGTAC
This sequence comes from Entomobacter blattae, assembly GCF_014672835.1. Classification (NCBI taxonomy): domain Bacteria; kingdom Pseudomonadati; phylum Pseudomonadota; class Alphaproteobacteria; order Acetobacterales; family Acetobacteraceae; genus Entomobacter; species Entomobacter blattae. Next base: position 936,246 of record NZ_CP060244.1, read on the forward strand.
AGGCAGATGATATTGTAAAAACATCCGTCTCTTAAAGATTTGTCTCATCGCGTTATAAATCGTAACAGATCATCCTTCATTCCCTTTCCCCTGGGAGGGAGGCCTTCTCCAAGACGGCCTCAGGAATAGTCCGACCACCTTCTTGAAAGGGGATTAGGCCCGTAAGTGCTGAAAGCCCACTCCAGAAATAGGCCTAAATGATAGGGTTCCCTTTTCCATACGCCATTATTTTGGAGATATCCTGAAAGATTCTTACAGATGTCATTGGTAAGACAGATGTCATCTGTAAGAGTTCCTGCCACGGTTGGCAGACAGGGGTTGTATGGCGCCTTCATTCTATAGGGCTTCAACAGCTTTCTTGCATTTGGGGAAAGAGTTTACAAATAGATGCTGAGGCTGATAGGGTTTTTGGGGTCGGTCCTCCATGGTTTGGGTTCAGCTTTAGCCCTTTCAGAATAGTTTGAGCAGCTATAAGCAGGAAGCAGGGATAGGAAAATGGAATTTATGGGCAGGCTGCAAGCTTGTGCGTATTTACGGAGAATGCAGCTATATTTTGCTTCCTACGGGAAAGATAAAAAATATGGGGAGTATAAAAAGAATCAAAAAGTAAAATGGCGGTCAGGTGGATTGGACAATAAAAAAGGTCCATAAAATTAAAATCAGGCCTGAGGTGGGCGTATTGTGCGCATTTTACGCATATATTTTTTCATCCCCCTTTTCCCCCAATATTCCAAAAAAGGCATAAGGGGTGGAACCAGGGCGGGGAAACTTAAAGCCAGTCGAGCCCCAATCCCATCAAGAGTGGGAATATAATATTCAAGCTTGCCCTGGCGCAGAGCTTTGAGCACCAAAAGGGCCACTTGCTCTGGGGTTAAGGGGGCGGCTAAAAAGTTCAGGGGAGTTCCTCCCTCTTGGGCTTCTTTAAACAGCATATCGGTATCGATCGCACCGGGGAAGATGGAGGAGACACGAATCTGTCTGGCTTGCATTTCCTGTGCAAGGGAAAGGGCATAGCCCCGCAGGCCAAACTTGGTGGCACTGTAGGCAGCACTGCCCTTTAGAGGCATAATGCCCCCAATAGAGTTAATGAAGAGAATTTTCCCCTTTGGAGCAATATGGGGGAGAAAAGCCTGAGTGAGCTGCAGCGGGGTTGTAAAATTGACGTTGATCTGTCGGTCATGTTCCTCAGCTGTTAACGTTTCTGCTGGCCCTGGGGTGATGGTGCCGGCATTGTTAATCAGTAGGGAGATATGTCCCCATTGGCTGGTGATAGCTGTTACAAGTCGGGAGGCGGCCTCTTTTTCAGCAAGATCTTGCAGGAAAAGGCTTGTCTGCTCGGGGAACTGGGCATGGAGGGCCTCAAGCTTTTGTGGGTTTCTACCGATAAGGCCTACATGGTATCCTTCAGCGATGAGGAGGGGAACAAGGGCATGGCCTACACCGCCGGTTGCCCCACTCAGTACAGCCTTTTTAGGGTGGGTTTTTGGGGTTTTGTTAAAAACACTGGTCATAAGGGCTTCTGTTTGCAAGGGTAAGGGGGAAAGGGCGTGCTTAAAGGAGGGAGGGCTTAAAGTTTTTCTTCTTCTGTCAGAGGGGGGGTGGCTTTATCTCCCACCGCGAGGAAAAGAGCAGTCAAAGGGGTTGCAAGAATAAGGCCCGGAATGCCCAGGATGGTGCCAAAAATTGTCTGTGAGAGGATAGTAATGCCAGGTGGCATGTGAACAGCATGGCGTTGGATAATGGGAGCAAGAATGTTTCCCTCTACAAACTGAATGACCATATAGAGGAGCAGTACAAAAATTCCTTCCTGGGTGCTTTGGGAAAGGCCGATAATGACCGCAGGAATTGCCCCGATAATGGCTCCGATATAGGGGATAAAATTGGCAAGCCCTGCCACCACGCCCAGGGCAAAGGCCAGGGGCACGTTTAAAAACCATAAACCCATGGCTGAAAATATGCCAACCACCAGCATGTCCAGGGATTGCCCTGCTGTCCAGGCCCAAAGGGTTTTCCCCGAAGCTTCCAGGTATTTGCGGGCTTCCATACGGTAAGGTTTTGAGACCAGGCGAAGGATCCCATTGGTATAAGTACTGGGGCTGAGGGCGAAATATAACCCCGCCATCAATATAACTGCAAGCGTGCCTAAGGTACCAAAGGCCGAGCTGATGATCCCGCTCATAGAGCCAGCCAGCCGAATACCCATCATCCCTTCATTGCCATGTTCAATGCGGTTTCCCCCCAAGGAGCGAGGAAGGTGATTCAACAACATGTTTCCTAAGGGGGAGGTATGAAGGGTTTCACGCAGATGGGCCGCCTGAGTGGTAAGGGCTGTACGAAGACGAATGGCCTGCTCGCCGATTTCTGGCCCACTAAACCAGATCAGGCTGCTCAGAGCAACCATCAGTAAAACAACAACACATGTAAGGGCTAGCCAGTAAGGCAAGGGGATAAATTTTTGAAATTTGCGGGTAAGGCCACAAAGAATAACGGCCACCAGCGTTGAGGCAAACAGCACCATGAGAATATCGCCGATGAGCCATATGGCCAGCAGGCAGAAGGCAGCGATAAGGGCAAATTGAAGAGTGCTGGAGATCTTTTTTAAGGAGAAGCCAGCCGGTAGCTTGGGAGACGATGGAGAATTCAAGGATAATCCCTTAATCAGCAAGTGAAAGCATAAAAAAATTAACCCAATAGCAATAAGGTTTTTTTTGCAAGTCAAGATTTTGCAAGTCAAGATAACGAGAATAAAATATTTTTTCTACTCTGCACATAGTCCTGCATACAGTTAACTATGAGAACCTTCCATATTGGGGGAACAGCTCAGCGTGGTGCGGAGCAATCTATGGTTGAAGCCTCTCATGATGGTGTCATAGAAATCCGCAATCGTAACATCGTTCATAATAGTCAGAATATGCCTATTATTATGTCTTGTAACTGTTCTCTTTTTAGGGGGGTAAGGGGGGCTTAGGGCTTTGAGCAACATGCTCAATTTATTTTGAGAAACATACTCATTTATATTGCCAGCGGGCCTCAAAAAGTTTTTCTTTCCTTCATGATCTTCATGATCTTCATGATCTTCATGATCTTCATGATCTTCATGATCTTCATGATCTTCATGAGGCTTTTTATGCCCTTATGGGAGTGGGTCCTTTCATCTATAGGGTTTGATTGATGACCTTGAAGGTTTTTTGGGTAGCCGGTGGGCGGGCTCTGCGAACCACAATCCTTCCTATTCTGGCCTATTCTGGTATGAGGTCCTCTGGTGTGGGTTCGGTATTGGCTGTGGAGGGTTGGGAGGCGCGTAGCCAGGGGAGCTCCTGCTCAAGCGATGAGCCCACACTTTCCAGATAGGCAGCAAGAACCGTTGGCGCATCTCCATCCATTCGTAATTCCCCCTTTTCCAGCCAGAAAATGCGGGTGCACCATTGGTAGAGAATGCTAATGGCATGGGTGGTTAAAACCAGGATTTCTGCCGATTGTACTATGTTCTCAAGCCGAATACGGGCTTTTTCTTGAAAGTTGGCATCTCCCGCCATAAACCATTCATCCATAAGCAGAATCTGCGGTGTGCTGGCCGTAATTAGGCCAAAACCCACCCGCATTATCATACCCGAGGAATAAAGCCGTAGGGGAAGATCAAAAAACTCTCCCAGATCGGCAAATTGCTCGACATTCTCTTCCAGCTGTTTTTCCTCAGCAGGGATAAGCTTGTGTTGGCGGGCCCAGAGGTGAATATTCTCTCGTCCGCTGAGCTGCATGTTCATCCCCGCTGTGGCGTCGAGCAGGGCGCTGATCTTTCCTTCAACGGCGACTGCGCCTGGGTTTCCCTCATAAATGCCCGCAAGAACCTTCAATAAGGTGGATTTACCAGCCCCATTATGCCCCACAAGGCCCACGCGTTCTTGCGGGGCGATATGAAAGGAGAGGTCTTTAAGGGCCTGCACCGTGAGATATTGCGTATTGCCGTTGGTTTTTACCGTAATCTGGCCGCCTGTTCTATTCCTGTTACTAAACGCATTTGAAAGGAGAGAATTCTTGGCTTTTTGAAAGAGCGTTTTTTTAAGGGATTTGGCTTCCCCATGGTAAATGGGAAACTCAAGGGAAAGAGCGTTAACAAGAATGCTGGCCTGAGGGGGGGGAAGAGGTTTGCTCTGCATAAAGGATCAAGGAGACAGTTTAAGGGTTATAGCCAAAAAATGAGCCGGGCACGGGATATTTTAAAGGTCATCCAGGCCATAACCCATAAGAGCAGGCTGAACAGGAGGGCAGAAAGCCAGATATCCCATTTGGGTTGTGTGCTCAGCAATGGCCCACGAACAATTTCTAAAAGGGAGAAGAAAGGGTTAAAAGGTAGCCACCACCCTTTACTGCCCAGCTGGGTTGGGGTCCAGATGATGGGGGTAACATAAAAGGCCAGTTGCAACAAGGTGTTAACAATTGGGGGGATATCGCGGAAGCGACTGCAGATGCAGCCTAAAAACAAGCATAGGGCCAGCCCGTCAAGGGTCCATAGAAAAAAGGCTGGCAGGCAATAAAGGGCATTTAACCCTGGCCAGACTCCCACATAGGCAAATACAGCCAAGGGCACAATAATATTATGCAGGAAAACAATAATGTTTCGCCACACTGTACGCAGGGCCTGCACAAAAAAAGGCAGCTTGATGGAGCGTATTGTATGCTCGGCCTCAGTAAAGCAGGTGCAGGCCTCGCTAATCATGCAGGCAATGCCTGTTTGCCATAAAATAAGGGAAATAGCGAGGAAGGGCAGGTAGTCGTGTAAGTTGAGCCGAAAGAGATGGCTATAGATAAACCCCATGGAAATAACCATGGAAGCCGTTGTCAGTGTTAACCAGAGTGGCCCGAGGGCCGAGCCTCTGTAGCGAAGTTTGATGTCTAGCCACCCGAGGGAGAAAGCCAGCTTCCATAGGGCTAAGCCGTTTTTTATATCTGTCCATCCCTGTTTGGTCGGGGAGGGGGGAGGAAAAGACGAAGGACGAAATGAGGAAGACGAAAGGGACATGCCAGAAGGTCAGTCAGTTAGAGAGTGAGTATAGGGGGGTTAAGCAAATTTTAAACTTTATTAAACTTAAATGGCGTTTGTTTGTAGACCCTACCATAAAAAAACAGAAATTTTCTAGCTTTGCAGCGGGAAAATCAGGAAGAAAGGGAAATAAACGGGAACTTACCATGCCAAAGAAATAGAAAAACCCTTCTTCCCCTGCTACAACATCGGTTGTCCGCAAGGCATCCAAAAGTGAGGTTTTTCCATGGTCAACATGGCCCATAATGGTAATGACAGGAGGGCGTTTCTTGAGCTGATCAGGGGTATCTTCAATCCCCTCAATCCCGATTTCCACGTCACTCTCAGCCACCCGACGAACCCGATGGCCAAATTCTTCTACCACGAGCTCTGCAGTATCGGCATCAATAATTTGTGGCCCTGTCGCCATGACCCCCATCTTCATAAGGGCTTTAATAACCTCACCCTGGCGAGCAGCCATACGGTTAGCCAACTCTTGAATAGTAATTGTCTCAGGTAAAACCACCTCACGAACCACACGAACCTGATCGGAGCGTAACCTTTCCAGCTCAGCCTGGCGACGCTCACGCTCCCTTTGCCTGCGAACCGAGGCCAGAGAACGCGTCTTGTCATCATCTCCATCAATAGCAGCCTGCACATCTATACGACCCAGGCGTTTCCCCTCACCACTCCGGCGTGCTTATTGCGTGGGTTTTTCTTATCAAGGGCCTTAATTTTTCAGGCTCTATTTTATCATACGCTCTATCCTATCATGTACGGAAAGGCTCAAGGGATCCCTTCATTCTTGTTTCCTTTGTACCTGTTGGGTATCGGGGTATGGTTTTGCCTTCTTTAAGCCCGGACTTTTAAAGCCTAGGCTTTTTAAGTTCAGACTCTTCAAACTTAGACTCTTTAAGCTCAAGCTTTTTGCGTTCAGGCTCTTCAAGCCCGGACTCTTCAAATCTAGATTCTTCAAACTTAGAATGGGTGATGACGGAGAAGGGTTTATTAAAAAATAAACGCTATCTACAAAATCTACAAAAAGGTTGGGCAGTAACCAAAAATATATTGAGCTTCAAAAGAAAAAGCCAAAAGAAAAAAAGAGAGTAATCTCGTCAAATGCCGTAAATGCGTGGGTTTGTTCTTCACGCTTGGCTGTTAGGTCGGTGTTGCTGTTTTGGTGGGTAGGTCTCCATGATGGCAGGCCTGCATAAGGTGGACTAGGTCGATTGATAATCCAAAGTTTTTGGAGCTGGTTGCAATGGTAATTCGTGCGCTACTCTCTATCTCATCAGGGACAAAATCTAATTAGGGCCAAAATATTTTGAAATGACATGTTTTGAAATAACTGAAAGGTTGACGGTATGGTCTTTCATTTTTTGGTTGGGTCTTTGTTTGTACAACCCTGATAATGGTCTGCCCGGCGTAATCTGCAAGAATGGCTGCACCGTAATTGCCGTGGTCTTTTTATAAGGTGGGTTTATAAAGTAGGGCTTTTTATACAATCATCCTGTTAGGATAAGGATGCCGGAGGGGATAGGGTCGTGCCTGTCTTTCAGTTGGGCCCTATCTTTCAGTCTGGCCTGTCTTTCACATAGAGGAGGCCCAATAGAGGTCTCGTTTGAAGAAAAATAGGGTGTTAGAGAGGTATAGAGGGAGACATAGAAATTCCAAATTTTGTTGGGTTTTACGGGCTGTTATGAAGAAATCCTTTGAATTTTTTAGAGTATTCGCAATTTCTAGAGTCTTTGTAAGAGGGAGCATAAGGGATAAAGAGGACAGTGTTTGCTCGGAAGTCGAAAGAAAAAGAATGAGGAAGTCCCAAAAGCAGGTCCGTTACGATAGGCTGTTGTTAAGAGGGCCAAAAAATATGGAGAAGTTTCCTTATAAATTACGGCTCTTTTTTACATTGCGGCCCCTCCTTTACATTGCGGTATTGATAAGCGTTTTTCTCTAGTGTGGCTACGGGTATAGGCTGTTTTTTGGGATGAGTGTCTCTTCTCTCCTCATAGCCGTGGTGGACAATGTACACTGGAAACAATGCACACTGGAAAATGTACAACAGTAAAAAAAATATTTTTAGTTTTTTATACTTTTTTTAGGCGTTTTTCTGGTATAGTTTACTTATCAAGAAAAGTCATAATGTAAATAAAGTCCATCGTTGGTTTCCATAGTTGGTTTTTGGCACGGCCCCTCTCAAGGGCAGTAGTGCTATGGAGGCCGTAACACAAGGTAGTTTACCGTCATGCCACTGGGTGTTCCTTTTTCTCCCTCTTTCAAAGATAAAAACCGTACTGTGGGAAGCCTTCTTATCAGATCAGCGGAACGCAAGACACGGGCAGTGGTTTTACGTGGAGGGATAGCCTTGGGGGGGCTGGCGTTTCTGGCAGCCTGTGCCGATACAGCACCTGCACCATCGGGTATTCCTGCCGCTCAGGAGGCTGCTAATTACCGTGCTCGTGCCCGTTCCTATTATGCCCCTCCTGGCCCTCCTGAAGATCCGTGGGGGCCTTATATTGTAGAGGCATCCCAACGGTTTGATGTGCCAGAGGAGTGGATTCGTGCTGTCATCCAGCAGGAGTCTGGCGGCAGGCTTTACCATAATGGGGAACTTGTTACCTCGGGGCCTGGGGCCATGGGGCTGATGCAACTTATGCCCCCCACTTACGATGAAATGCGCGCCCAATATTCTTTAGGTGATGATCCTTATGACCCCCATAATAATATTATGGCAGGTACAGCTTATGTTCGCCAGATGTATGATATTTACGGCACCCCTGGGTTTTTGGCTGCCTATAATGGTGGCCCCGGCAGGTTGGATGATTTTTTGACGCATAACCGTGGGCTTCCCCGGGAAACACGGCGGTATGTGGCCAGTATTGGCCGGCAAATTGCGGGGATTTATCCTAAGAATCGCTCCCAGGCCGATTTAATGGTCAGCAGCCATGAAAGTGGTGTGCCTGTTGATGGGACGGCTTATGCCTCTGCAGCTGTTCCAGGCTCTCATATAGGCTCTCGGGCAAGCTATAGTACGGGCTCGGCCAGTTCTGTCAGGAATGCTTGGGCACAGCGGATGAATGGCAGCCAACCCGTGCAGATGGCTGCAGCGCCCGAAGATGCAGACGATGATGATGCCTCGACCAGAAGGGCCGCAAACAGTCAGGTCGCGTTTGCACCGCAACCTGCCTCTGATTCTTCCAGTTCGGGTATAGAAACCCCCGATCAGGTGAGCCAGGCTTGGGCACAAAGGGGATTTAGTCAGGTTGCACCGGTTCCGGCCTCTGCCGGGGTTTATAATACCAACACCTACCAACCAGACTCTTACGGGGACGCTGATGGAACATATCAAGCACCCCCCATTGCGGCTCCTACGCCTTATTCTTCGCTTACCCCTGTTTATACTCCCTATCAAACCCATAGCCGCAAAACGGCTTATACCGCACGCCAGGCGTCTACTGGCATGCATGTTCAACATGCTAGCTTGCACAAGCCGGCCCAGCCTTCTTCATTAACCTTTGCTGCTGCTCCCCATAGGGCAGCACAGTCAGGCAGTGGTATATGGGCTATTCAGGTGGGGGCTTTCAGTTCTGCCCAATTGGCTTCTAAGGCTGCAGGGTCAGCCCGTTCCCGCACAGGGGTTAAAGCTGTTGCGCAAACCCCCGCTGTAACAGCTCATGGGGGGCGGGTTTATCGGGCACGGTTAACGGGGCTTTCGCGTGAACAAGCCCAAAAAGCCTGTCAGACTTTAAGCCATTGTATGGTGATTGCCCCTGGTAAAAATCTGTAACTGCATTTAGGCTTTTTCATAAAGGGGAAAGTTTTTTCAGGCATGAGTAAAAAGTCAAAATGAGTAAAAAACCAGCTAAGATCTAGCTGGTTTTTTTGTGGAAAATAGAGGTTGGGCCTAGGGGAGCGGGGCAAGGCTCAGGTCTGCCCTGCCTACGGAGTAGTATTGTAGTCCAACCTCGATCATGGTTTTGGGATCAAAGATATTTCTCAGATCAATGATTATTTTCCCTCGCATGTGGGTTTTCAGGAATTCTGGTGGTAAGGCCCGGAATTCGTTCCACTCTGTTAATATCACCACAGCATCAGCCTGGGTCAGGGCTTCGGTAACGTTACTGCAATACCGAACCGTATGAGGAAGGAGAGGGCGGGCTGTTTCCATCCCTACGGGATCGAAAGCCTGGATATGTGCTCCTTCATCATCCAGGCGCTGGAGGATGGATAGGGAAGGGGCATCGCGCATATCATCTGTTTCGGGTTTGAACGTCAATCCTAAAATAGCTAGTGTTTTGTTTTTGACCGATCCCCCACAATGGGCAATAATGCGCGAAGCCATGTTGGTTTTTCGGGTTTCGTTAACCTTAATGGTGGCTTCTACCAAACGAGAGGGAGCCTGGTGCTCTTCAGCAATGTGCATGAGGGCCATCGTATCTTTTGGGAAGCAAGAACCGCCAAACCCAGGGCCAGGATGAAGGAATTTTTGGCCAATGCGTTTATCCAGCCCCATCCCTCTGGCCACGTCATGAACATTGGCCCCGACTTTATCACAGAGATCGGCCATTTCATTAATAAAAGAAATCTTCATGGCTAGGAAGGAATTGGAAGCATATTTGGTCAGTTCTGCACTTTCCAGGTTGGTAAAAAGAATGGGCACTTCAATAAGGGAGAGAGGGCGATAAATAGTGCGTAAAATAGCCTGCACATTTTGTGAGCGCTCAGGCTGGGCGGTATCGGTGCCAACAATAATACGGTCTGGCCGCATAAAGTCCCCAATAGCGTTTCCTTCACGGAGGAATTCTGGATTCGAAGCGATATCAAAATCAAGTTTGGGGTTTTTCTGGCGAATCCGCTCGGCAATTTTACGGCTTGTTCCCAAGGGCACGGTCGATTTGGTAATGATAACCGTATAATCGGTAAGGGATTGGGCTATTTCATCTGCAGCCTTGTAGACATATTGAAGGTCAGCATGGCCATCGCCATTACGGGGTGGGGTGCCAACGGCTATAAATACGGCTTGAACATCGCTGATTGCCGCAGCGATGTTGTTTCCAAAAGAGAGCCTGCCGGCCCGCATATTGGTATTTACAAGAGTATCAAGCCCGGGTTCGTAAATGGGAATTTCCCCATTTTGTAGGGCATATAACCGTTGGGGGTTATTTTCTACAACGTGAACCTCGTGGCCGAACTCTGAAAAGCAGGCCGCAGAAACCAGCCCGACATATCCACCACCAATCATTGCAATACGCACAGTATGAAAGCTCCTGAACTGGGAACAGATGGGATTTTACATTTCATGAATACTGTGGTGGTGAACTTCTGCCAAGCCCTTTACAGGGATAAAGGGCATAAAAGACGTTATTTTTTCTGTTGGGTCTGGTTCTGGTTATGAGCAGGGGCAGACAGGGGGTCTCTATGTTTGTGGACAAGACGACCAAAGGCAAACCGAACGGTAGAAAGAATGCAGGCAGCAGCAATAATCCAAATGATGGTCCAAAAACCAGTATAGTGGAGGAGATGGGTATGCATCACTAAATTTCCTTACATAATAGAAAATATTGCGGGTGTATAATATAGAAAAGCATGGTAAAAAATAATTAAGAACAAATGTAATATAGAAAAACGGCCTTATAAGTTTAAAAAAATACATAAAAAAATGTAAAAAATAGTAAGAACGAAGAAAAATAACGCTTTTTTATTATCCTAACAGAAAACATGTAAGTTATTAACTTTGTTTAAGAGCGAAAAGGCGAGTGGACTCTCTTCATTTTGCTTTTATTTTGGGAGATCAATAGGGGAGCAATGGAGTGGGTAAGGTCTCCAAAAATTTCCTTTAAAACTCTGAAACATTTATATCATCCTTAGGAAAAGCAGGTGAGGGCTTTTGGTTAGGTATTGATCTTATATTCATATAGGATCAATAGGTTCTGTTTTCAAAAACAAGAGATGAAAGCAGGGGTTTTTTATAAAATATTTCTGAATGGGGAAAATCCTGCTAGGGAAGTTTTGCGCCTTCAAGCTGAAAGGGCATCGCTGCCGCCCAGCTCCATGGTGGATTTTTTAAGAGCCTTTCCTGCTTCGGAAGCCACAGCCGCCCCGCCTTTTTCACCCCCGGTAAGGGCTACCCCCTTGATACGGGGATCAGCAATAATTTTTTCAATTTGAGGCCGTGTGGCAAAGACGTTTGAATAAAGGCCTTTAGGGGCTCCTGCCTCAAGCAGAAGGGCTTCAAAGGCTTTGGCACTTTGCGGAACGTTTGAGGCATGCTTAACAATCAGCACGTTTCCAGCCATCAGGTTTGGGCCTGCAATGCGGGCAAGCTGGTAATAAGGAAAGTTCCATGGCTGAACACCAAATAGAATGCCAATGGGCTGGCTTTCAATAATCGCTTCTCCGCCTTCTTTCGGGTGGATTTTTCTAGGGGCAGGGACATTGAGCTTTTAGGGACATTGAATGTTTTGCTCTTAATCAGCCTCTTAAAAGGTTCGTTCCTCCCATAGGATTTCTCTATAGGATATTGTGGACAGAGCCTTCTCTTTTCCCCGCGTGTCACAAGCTTTTTGTAAGTGATGAATTCTGTCGTTGATGCTGGTGACAGCCGATTTGATCATAATTTGAACAACCTAGTTGTCTGTCGGCCATGAGCTATTTTGCAGCTATGGCAGCTATGAGAGAATGAACCCGTTTTGGGGGCCTGGTGCAGCATCGTTTTTCTGGTACCGTAAGGTAGCCCTTATTACGGATGGCCGTTTTCAGGTGAAACACGCGGGTTTTGCATAGGCCATGTGGGCCCAGAAGCAGCCATTGGTGGGCCCCTATTGCCCTTAATTTTTCTGGTACTGTGCAAGAAGATAGGAAAGCTCACTAGCTTTTGTACTTTACCAACTTTGTACTTTACCAAGTCAATTGTTTTTACAATATCCTCTGCCTTTACGGAAGCAGTATAAGGAGCCTTCTTCCTGCTGCCTGTAATAGTCATGTGGTGGGAACAAATGGGGTTTGGTGACTATTTTTTGGTTACCATTATAATGAATTGCTACATCACCCCATGTCAGGTGAATTTTTCTACCACTGGCCAAATAAGAAACAACCGGCTCAAAAAAAGCTGTGCGATTCATTTTCTGTTACCGTTAAAGGGAATGGGTTCAAGATCCTACGCCAGAGGAATGGGGGTTCTCTACAGTTTTATGCCTCTATGATTCGTATTGGGACGATAACGACTGACCATGTCTTAATGCCCTTTATTGGGGGATCTTTGCATGAGTCACTCTGTTTGGGGAGTGGGTATTTTCGGTATGATAGAAAAAACTTGTTGCCATTTCAGAAAAAAAGCTCAGGAATAGGAATAGTCAGTAAGAGTAAAGGGGGAGAATCAGGAAGAGGTAGTCTTCCATAGAGAAAAGACCGTTTGGTTTACTCCCCACAAAATGTTCGCCGTTATGGCAGCTGGGAATAATAGGGGCAACTTCCCGTAGAAAAGTAACCAGACAAATGATCTGAGGAAAAACAGCCCCCAGAAAAACGACTTCCAGAAAAAATGACTTCCAGAAAAAATGACTTTCAGAAAAACGACTCCTAGACAAATGACTCTCATATAAACGAATCGAGGAAAAATTGCTTAAGAAAATCTGAAAAAATTGTCCCAGAAAAATGACTCCTGAAAAATGACTCCAGAAGAACCACTCCCAAAAAATACTCTAGAAGAATTGTCAGAAGAAATTGCCAGAAGAAAAAGTGCTTGCAAAAATTCAATCCGTAAACACTTCAGGTTCATTGGGAAAGAAGGAGAGGCGCCCGCTTACAGTCTTCTCTCTTGTCACAATCGGAGTGGCCTGCCTTACACCGTTAACGGTTTTTGATACATTTGGAATTATTTCTCGCATAACCCATGGTCATGTTCCATTGGCTTATTTGCTGGCTACGGCTTGTATTTTGCTTACGGCCATAAGCTATGGGCAAATGGCGCGCCTTTTTCCCCATGCGGGTTCGGCCTATGGGTATGTTAGTCAGGTTTGTGGCTCACGGATAGGCTTCTTTGTGGGCTGGGCCACCTTGCTGGACTATATTATGCTGCCTTTGATTAACGTTTTGCTGGAGAGCATCTACCTCCATGCCTTATTTCCGGCTCTATCGCAGTGGATATGGATTATCGGCATGGCTTTCCTTATTACCCTGATTAATATGTTTCCAATTGGGTATTTAACCAAAATCAGCTTTTTGCTTGCTTATACACCTCTCGTGTTTATGGCTCTGTTTATTCTGCTGGTTATGCAAAAAACAGGACAAACCCACACTTTATGGACAATCGCTCCCTTGTGGAATGGCAGCTTTTCCTTGCTGCCTGTTATAGGGGGGGCTGCGGTTGTGGTGTTCTCCTTTTTGGGGTTTGATGCCCTCACCACTATGACCAGTGAAGTGGGAAATCCAGCAAGGGATATCCCTCGGGCCATTGTTATTACTGTCTGTGTGGGGGGGGCGATCTTTTTTTGCGCCTCATGGTTTATCCAGCTCTATTACCCCGATAACAGCCAGTTTAAACACCCTACCCAGGCTATGCCGGAAATTGTGCTTTACGTGGGGGGCAGGCTGTTTCAGTCTTTTTTCCTCTGTGGCATATTTTTTAATTGTATCGCCTCTTCCATTGCCTCGCATGCTGCAACGGCAAGGCTTGTGTATATTATGAGTCAGGATCATATCTTTCCTATCCGGCCGTTATCTTATCTGCATCCGCGTTATAAAACCCCCATGTGGTGTGTGGGGCTTGTGGGGATTTCCTCCTTAGGAGGGATGTTTTTTTCGTTGGATGTTGCTGTCTCTCTTATAAGTTTTGGAGCTCTTGTGGCCTTTACAGCCGTTAACTTTTCAGTTCTGATGCGGATGGGGATTGAGAGGAAAGGCAAGAAAGGCAAGATATGGGTCTATACAGCGCTATTTCCTCTTTTGGGCATTGTTTCTTTGTTGTTTTTATGGAGTAATATAGAAAGAAACGCCTTTATTCTAGGGCTAGTGTGGAGTGGAATTGGCTGTGTGTGGATGGCAGCCTTATGGTGCTGGGCAAGATTTTTGCCATCCCGTTGACTGGTACCATATTCGCTTGCCTCAATAGGGTTATACCCGCATTGTTATAAAAATATTTCTTCCCCTGCCTTTAGGGTTTTACTTGCCTTTGGGGGGGTTACTTCTCTTGAGAGTTTTATTCTTCCTGGGAGGGAAGGGCCCACCTCATGGGCATTCTTGTTGGGAGGAGGGAGAGGAGCATGTGATATCCAGGCTTTCAACGCGCAGATTTCTTTCTGAGGGGTGGGGGTTTTCAGGGGTATAGCCTTGGGCCTTGGGGAAGGGGATGGGAGGAACCAGGCTAACAAGAAAAATTTTCTGGCTTGGCATTTTGAAAGCCCATACAGCCTTGAAAATGATTACTATAATAATTATTTCGCTATAATGACTATTTCGTTAAAGAAATAGACCCCAGAAAAGTCTCTCAGCTTTCCCCTATAAAGGGGTGGTTTTTATAAAACGAGGAGGGGTTTTCATAAAAAAAATCGGTATAGGCAGGAATATCAAGAGGAGCGAGGGGAGGCTGTCCCATCAAGAGAGAGTTTGTACCCAGAAGAAGGAAGCATTTTTTGACTTGGCCTGCAGGCTGATCATCCCTGTGAGAGGAACTTCAAGGGATGGTTTTGGTGAGAAGGTTATGTGGTGCTCCCTGCTGGCTTGATAAGGGAATCGGCCTTTTACCATACCTGGTTTTACTCCACTGAAGGGGATTACGCAGACAGAATACTTCTAGCCAGACATAAGAAACTCCGATCAGACAATAAAAAAAGAGAAAATATTTCCCTTTTTCATCTTAAAGCCATACATTAGAGAAGTCCCCTAAAAGGGAGGGGTCAAATAATAAAGGATTTATAAAGTGTCTATTCAGAAGCCAACCCTGTTAGGGCAGGCAGATTTTTCGATTACCGGTTACACCTCAGCAGAGGAGTGGTCCTGCCAAGTTAAAGAGGGCAGGATACAAGATGGTCATACCATTCCCAATTATTATGAAGCCACTGTTACCCCTTGGATCGCCCAGCCCACCCTTGAGGAAGACGTGCAGGCCGATGTGGTGGTGGTCGGTGGTGGCCTATTGGGGGTTTCTGCGGCTTTGCATCTGGCCAGGGCAGGGGTAGATGTGGCTTTAATCGAAAGAAAGCATATTGGCAGTGGGGCGTCGGGTCGTAATGGGGGGCAGCTCACCCCAGGGCTTGCCCGCTGGGAGGCTGAAAAGCTTATTACCCAGTTTTCAGAAGAGGAGGCCAAGCGCCTGTGGCGTTTTTCCTCTTTTGAAGCCATGGACCTTATTGATAGCCTAACAGCTGAGTACGGGTTTGAGGTTGATCGGCATCATGGGCATATCACAGCTGCTATTCACCCAGGTCATATCCAGACTTTGGAAAAAGGGAGAGAGGCACGCATCTATTTGGGCGATGACGTTGCACGGGTCATGGATCGGGAAGAAATTCAAAACCATGTTCATTCCCCTCTCTATTTTGGAGGTCTGTATGACCCGCTTGGGGGGCATTTGCACCCTCTGGCTTTTGTGCGAGGGCTAGCTTACGCCTTTGTAAAGGAAGGTGGCCGAATTTTTGAAAATAGCGTCGTGCAGGCGGTAGAGAAAACAGAGAACGGGTTTGTAGTGAAAACACCCCATGGCCAGGCCCGCGCTAAAAAAGCGGTGATTTTAGGGGTGCATCATGCAACATCGGGCCTGTTGGGCCAGATTTTGCCAACCACTATGCCCCTTTATAGTTATGTAGGGTTAACCGCACCGGTGGAAGGGTTGGCCGATAGCCTGATGCCCACTCATAAAGCCGTGTATGATACGAGTTTCCAGATTGATTATTTCCGTCCTGTCAATGCCAATTGCTTTATTTTTGGGGGGGAAGGAACGGGTGGCCAGCTGGCTCCTGAGCAGGTCAAATCTTATCTAGAGGGGCGTCTGGCTACGATATTTCCCCAACAGAAAGAGTGGGATTTCCAGTGTTTATGGAGTGGAAAGACCGACTTAACCTGTAATGGTGCTGTGGATTGCCGGAAAGAATATGAAGGTGAAGCCGCCTCTCTCTATGCTGTGCATGGTTGGAGCGGTCATGGTATTGCCCAAACCGTACGGATTGGGCAAGCCATTAGCGATGATTTTCTGGGAAAGACTGACGATTTTGCCTTGCTTTCTTCCATCCGGCATTTTCCCATACCGTTTGCCGAGCAGATCTCTCCCTTTGTGATCCCATTGGTCAAATCCTGGGCGCGGGTGAATTCCTATGTTTCGCCAGGGAAGATGATTTCCTTCTAGAAAAGCTTTTCTTCCTTTTTCTGACCCCTTGGGAGTGCGCATCATTGAGATTTTAGCTCCTCTTGTCCTCTATCTTGTCTTTATGGAACCCTAGATCGGAGAGAGGGGTACAAAGACAAAGGGCAGGCTTTGAGCGCACTGAATCATAGTGTTCATAGTGGTTGGTGGTGGGTTCTGTGAGAAACAGGGCTTTAAAAAGAGGAAGAAATGTTGGAAATGAAATCCCTTCTTAGGGTTTTGACTTTCGGCTCATGGGAAGCAATTTACGGGAATTACTCCACAGGAATCACGCCATGAGCATAAATATCCCAAAAGGATTATCCAAAATCTTTGGACTAAAATCTTTGGACTAAAATCTTGGGATTAAACTTTTGGAACCAGATTTTTGGGATAAGGGAGCTCTTAGCAGCCCTTGGGAGGGATAAGGGTGAGGGGAGATAAGGGAAAGGGGTCGAGCTTTGATTTTTATCAAAAAATCTCAGTAACCCTTTTTCTGTCCCTATGAGTTCGTAATCGCCTAGCGTCTCTCAAAAAGCGGCACTCCCCTACAAAATCGCCTTCGTGCGGTTGCCGCTTAGACTGCCCTCTAGCCTCTTCAGCAAAGGCCTTCAACAGAGAGCTGAGATGATGGATTTTTGTTTTCTCAGCGATATGAGCACTTTTAATTTCTACAAAATTGCCAATAGGTGCTCCCTCTTTCACTTTTAACTCGGGGCGAATACGGGCATAAGGTCCTATAATGGGCTGGTTATGGAGAAGATAATTTGCAAGACCACTAAAGGATTTCATCTCGACATTCTTATGAACGATCACGCCTGAAGGACTACGCCTAAACGACCACACCTAAACGACTATGTCTGGCTCGAAGACCCCATAAGGGATGGATTATCCCCCTTCTGCTCGCTCAGTATTCCCTACATTCCCTACATAAAAGCAGTATCGGAGGCAATAAGCCTTACCCCGCGGGCCAAGGAGATGCGGAGGAGCTACGGAGCCTTTATTAAGTGGTAACCTTTATTTTGAGTGATAATCTTTATGAGCAATAGTGTGTATGTACAACCTAACCACAGCAGAACTCTGTGTCAGCAATCCCCTCTTGGTTTTGAAGGCAATAAATCATAAGTTTCTCAAAGAGATGGGTTGATCAAAGAAGGGAACCCTGTTCTTCTGGGCTTGCGGCCTATCTTAACCTAAAAATTGGCCTGACCCCAAGTTTGGTCTTGCCAAAAATTTGGCCTATATCACGAAACAGAACTTGAATAGCCAGGCCCATAGCAACCCGCATTAAAAACAGCTGAGGGGCTTCAAAGTGTTTGTCATCCGTATTTCAGCAGATAGCGGTCATACAAGGTTTGTAACCCCAGATATCCAAACAGGGCATCCCGTTCGGGGTGAAGGCTTTGTTGGAGCTTTTCGATATCAAACTCCTCTTACAAAACAGGAACAGACTCTGATCGAAAAGAAGAGAAGTTTAGGGGCGTTACCTCCTTGCTGGGTGCTAAGTTAGCCCTAAGCGATAAGAAGGTTGGGAGAGGGTGAGGGGCGAGAAACTCCAGAAAAATTACTGGGCGACATATCCCCCATCAACAAGAATAGAGGCTCCATTGACAAAGCTGGCCTCATCACTGGCTAAAAAGGTTACCACATTGGCAACTTCTTCGGGTTTGCCGAGTCGTCCAATAGGATGCATGGCTTTAACCTTTTCCTTCTCTTCTGGCTTTAGGAAGGACAGCAAAGGGGTTTCTATGTAACCAGGGCAGACGGCATTAACCCGAATCCCTTTGGCCGCATAATCAATAGCTAGGGTTTCCGTGAGCAATTTTACACCCCCCTTAGCAGCACTGTAGGCTGTCAAGCCAGACTTGCCAACCCAGCTATGGATAGAGCCACAATTCACAATAACGCCCTCTCTTTTTTTCTCCAGCCAGTATTCTATGGCAACACGGTTAAGAAGGTAGACACCGGTAAGATTAATATCGATGGTTTTTTGCCACTGCTCAAGGGAAAGTTCAGCAATGGGGCCATCTGCAGCAATACCCGCATTGGCAAAAATAATATCCAGCTGCCCAAAATAGGAAAGGGTATGCTCTAGTAGTTTACGGTTTTGCTGCTCGTCTGTGACGTCGATCTCAAAAAAGGAAACTTTTCTTTCCCTGCCCTGCAAGTTTTTGGCCAGGGCCTCGCCCTCGGTGCGGTTTTTATCGGCAATAACAACACTGCCACCTTCGGTGCAGAATTGCTCTACCGAGGCTTTGCCAATACCACTGGCACCACCGGTAACAATAATAACTTTGTTTGTAAATCTCATGGAAATGGCCTCTCTTATAATTGAGGTTTTATGAAGCTTGTAACGGTTCGTAGAGCAGGAAGTTTGCCTTTGTTCGCATTTTGTAAAAAACAAGAGTTTTTAGTTGTAAAAAATTTTTAGTTGTAAAGAACAAGAGTTTTTGGAAATCACATATCAAGCGGTCTCAAAAAATCATACCAGGCCGTCTCAAAAGATAATGACCCATCTTTGAATAAGATAAAATTACGACAGTCCAACAAGATTAATAGAGAATAGTCAAAAGATAAACCCTTATTGGGCCTCACAGCTATTTGAATATGCGCAGTATTGCGCTAGGCTCAACCTAACCGCAGGGCCAGCTATAAGAATATAGGGGTTTGGGCATTGGCAAAAGGCCATCGGTTACTTATAACATTTGAGAATTGTATCTTTTAAGAGCGTATTTAACCAGGGCATTACCCATGCTGAGAGTACAGGAGAATCACTTGTTCCGTAGCGCAGCGCGGCAAAATCGCCCTGTTTTAAGTGTTTTCATGCTGGAAAGGCATCGCTGAAGGGAAAGCCCCTTTGGGTCTCTGCCTATTAGGCGAAATTGCCAGAAATAAGAGGTTTTTTATGAATACTTTAACCTTGGTACTCACCGCAGTTGGTTCGGTGGTACTCTTATTATTTATGGTTATGAAGGTGCGAATGCATGCCTTCGTGGCCCTGATTTTGGTTTCCATCTGTGCGGGTTTGTTCTCGGGCATGCCGTTGGAGCAAATTTGTGCCACCATGGAAAAGGGGATGGGAAGCACCTTGGGCTTTTTGGCCATTGTGGTGGCTTTGGGGGCGATGTTTGGGAAAGTCCTGCATGAGAGTGGGGCCCTTGATGAAATTGCCGTTAATCTGATGCGCCTTTTTGGTACCAAACGGGCCCATTTTGCCCTTGGGGTTGCGGGATTAATTTGTGCTCTTCCCTTGTTTTTTGAAGTTGCCGTCGTGTTGCTGATTGGGATTGCTTTTGCTGTTGCTCGTCATTCCCAGGGGAACTTGGTGAAAATGATGGTCTCGCTTTTTGCGGGTATTGCTTCTGCTGCTGCCTTCTTGGTGCCAGGGCCAGTGCCCATGTTATTGGCCTCCCAGTTGAATGCTGATTTCAGCTGGTTGATTATTATTGGGATCTCAGCAGCCATTCCAGGCATGATTATTGCAGGGCCTCTCTTTGGGAGTGTGATCAGCAAAGTGGTTACCTTTGATACTGTAGAAGATGAAACCGTTGGGGCTGAAGTTGCGCGGGATAAACAGCCCTCTTTTGGCGTTAGTGTGGCCATGGTGTTATTACCCCTGGTGTTGGTGGGGTTAAAGACAATTGGTTCTCGTTTGGTAGCCTCTGGCACAACTCTTGATAAATGGCTGGTTTTTATTGGCCATCCCTTTACTGCCTTACTGATTTCCTGCTTAGTGGTGATGTATGGCTTGGCCCCGCGTTATGGCCTGACCCGCCAGCAAACCATGGCCGCTTGTGCTGCAGCTATTCAGCCTGCAGGGATTATTTTGCTGATCACAGGGGCAGGCGGTGTTTTCAAACAAGTTCTGGTTGATTCAGGGGTGGGGAAAGCTCTTGGCGCAGCTCTGTTGGGGACTGGGCTGCCTATTGCTATTGCCTGTTTTATTCTTGCAGCTATGGTGCGGATTATTCAGGGGTCAGCCACCGTGGCTTGTCTGACGACTGTCGGGTTGATGATGCCTGTGTTAACGCAAATGAATTATTCGCCGGCACAATATGCTGCCTTGGCCATTTGTATTTCCGGGGGGGCCATTGTATGCTCGCACGTTAATGATGCAGGCTTTTGGCTTTTTGGAAAATTTACCGGTGCCACAGAAGCCCAAACCCTTAAAACCTGGACTGTGCTAGAAACCATATTAGGCACTACAGGGGCTGCTATTGGGGTATTATATTTTTATTTACTCTCTGCTTAATCAGCATTGATCCATAGCGCCACTAAAAGCCATTCCCTCAAAACAGGGAATGGCTTTTATCTTGATAGGAAATAAGTCAGCATGGACTGTGCGATGAAAGGGCAGAAAAGGGATAAAGGGGCTTTGGTAGGCTGCTTGTATCTCTGATATTCATGGGGAGAGCGGAAAACAGAGCTTGGTGGGTATGACCTTGGGGCGTGATCCTGAGGTATAGTTCTGAAGCGTAGTTCTGAGGCATAGTCCTGGGGGGCATGATCTTGGGGACTGGGGTGAAGGAGAAGAATGAAAACCGCTCCCTTACGGTGAAGTTTGCTGATTCTAGGAGACGGGCTTATTCTGTTATGGCGGCGTCGGGGTTAAAGTACATCTGGTCGAGGGCTTTAACTTCTACTGTTTGAATAATACGAACCCCAATATTGTATTTGATCATAAGGGTAGAGAGTTGTTGGCCATCTATGAGAACAATATGGGGAACATTTTTTATTGTCTCCCGTGCATCGGTTGTAAAGGATGATGTGGTAATAAAAAGACCTTTTTTTGCGTGTTTGAGCTGAAGGGCCCCTAAAAAACCGCGCACCTGCTCAGCAGTAATTTTATTTTCAGCACTGTATCGTTTGGCTTGCAAATAGATATGTTCAATACCGAGCTCGTCTTGTTTGATCACACCATCGATCCCGCCATCTCCTTTGCCGCCGATATGCTGGCCGGCATCTTCTTGAGAGCTGCCATAGCCCATAGCTAAAATAAGATTGATGATGAGGCGCTCAAAAAATTCAGGGGACTGTTGCAGAATATTTTCAATCAGCTGGTCCTTAAGTTCATTATGAATGGCTGTAAGAGCTTGGGTAATTTGTTCATCTGGTGTGATTTCCGCTGTGTCGGTGATCTTTTCTTCTTTTGCCCCTTCTGATGGGTTTGTTGAAGATCCAGCTTCTGTAAATTCTCTAAAGCTGGGATAGTGAGCTAAATCCCATTTTGTAATTTGTTTTGGGTTGGCTTCCAGCAGCTTTTTTCCGGCCGGGGTAATGCTAACCATTCCACGGGCAGGCTGGATAACAAGGCCTGCTTTTTTTAGATAGGTTTTAGCCCAGCCGGCGCGTGAGGCAACAACAGTTGCTGTGCCTGTTGGCTGCAGGATTTTGCGTTCCTGTTCAGAAAGATGCAGGATATCGGCAGCCTTTTTAATGAGTTCCTGCATCGTCGATGTCTTTTTTTCAGCACAAAGATGTAAAATAGGGAGCATGAACTTATCAAAGGTCGGGATACCCTTATGGATTATCTGCTCTGCTTTGGTTCGCCGTTTGGGGATGACGTGTTTCATAGGGGTAATGGGGGTGGCTCACTCACTGCATTTTCAACTATGCTATTATCTACGTGCTGATCTGCCGTGTTGGCCGCCAAAGGAGAGGGGGCTAAATAGCGCATCAGCAACGCATAGGAGAGGGAAACCCCAGGAGGAATAGGAATATACACCGTATGGCCGTCTCCTGGAGCAATATCAATTTTCTGCCCCTTTTTATTTTCCATATCATCAAGCGTAAAGGAGATATTGCCTTGAGGGGTCATAAGTTCTAGCTGGTCGTTCATGCAAAAGCGGTTTTTAACCGTAACCTCTGCGAGTGCGCCTTGACGCTTGCCAGTCAGTTCGCCAACAAATTGCTGCTTTAACGAAACGGAAGAGCCGGTTTGGTAGTTCTGGTATTTATCGTGGCTATGGCGGCGTAGAAAGCCCTCGGTATAGCCACGATGGGCTAGGGCTTCCAAGGTGTCCATCAAGGTTTCATCAAAGGGGCGGCCAGCAAGGGCATCGTCAATGGCTTTACGATAAACCTGGGCTGTGCGGGCACAATAATAATGGGATTTGGTCCTGCCTTCAATTTTTAGGGATGTGACCCCGATATTCACCAGCTGGCCCACATGTTGAACCGCCCGCAGATCCTTCGAGTTCATGATATAGGTGCCGTGCTCATCTTCAAAGGCTGTCATTTCCTCATCGGGGCGACGGCCTTCACGCAGAATAAAAACATCTTCTGTGGCGGGGCCTTCTCCCAAGGTGGGCGGGGTTTTGGCGGGGAGGCTTACAATT
Source organism: Entomobacter blattae (assembly GCF_014672835.1). Taxonomy (NCBI): domain Bacteria; kingdom Pseudomonadati; phylum Pseudomonadota; class Alphaproteobacteria; order Acetobacterales; family Acetobacteraceae; genus Entomobacter; species Entomobacter blattae. The sequence goes on from NZ_CP060244.1 coordinate 958,939, forward strand.
TCCCCTAATTCATTCTCTGTGGCTTGTTCTACTCCATACTCCCATCGACAGGCATTTGTGCATGTTCCTTGGTTAGCATCGCGGTGGTTGATATACCCCGAAAGCAGGCAACGCCCAGAATAGGCCATGCACAAAGCCCCATGCACAAAGACTTCTAGTTCAATATCAGGCACATTCTGGCGGATTTCCTCAATTTCCTTAATGGAAAGTTCCCGCGAGAGAATAACCCTTTCCAACCCCATCTGTTTCCAGAATTTTACAGAGGCCCAGTTGACGGCATTAGCCTGGACAGAAAGATGAATAGCCATTTCTGGAAAACTCTCTCTTACCATCATAATCAAGCCCGGGTCAGACATAATAAGGGCATCAGGATGCATGGCCACCACTGGCTCTAGGTCTTTAATAAAGGTTTTGAGCTTGGCATTATGAGGGGCGATATTCACCACAACATAAAAGCGCTTTCCCAGAGCATGGGCTTCATCAATGCCGATTTTAAGAGTCTGGTGGGTAAATTCGTTGTTGCGTACACGTAAGCTATAGCGGGGTTGGCCCGCATAAACAGCATCTGCCCCATAGGCAAAGGCATAACGCATCGCTTTTAATGTACCAGCAGGGCTAAGAAGTTCAGTTTTCGAGGGGGTGGTGGGGGTCATATGATCTGGGGTATTTGCTGTGGGAAGAAAAAGATATTGTGAGGCATAATGCCAACAGGGCGCGTGAAATACAATTCCTAATTTAAAAGAGGGTCTGGGGATAAAACCAGAACCAGCTTTTAAATGAACGCGTATCTCTCGCCAACTTAACTGCGAACTGCATTACTGCAGGGAAATCTATGGTCATTGAAAAAGAACCACTTGAAGGCCTTGCAGAAAGTAAGCAGTTAGCCTTATTCCGTCATTTGACAGCTCTCGTGTTGTTAACGATATTGTTCTTGCCTGTAGGGGCTGGTTCTCTTTCGTTTTTACGGAATATTGTTGCTTGTTTGATGAAGTGTTCTTGTTGATGTGTTTTTTCGTTGCATTGGCAGCTTCAGCTTTTCTTACAAAGACGTTTGTTGCAATTTTATATTGCAATTTTACTGGGCTTATCCATTCTTAAGAAGAAGAGTGTCGTCTCTCTCAGAGAGTTTTATATTTCTAAATATATATCTTCAGTATTGTAATAATAGATACAGTTATGGTGGTTATTTATTGTCATTATCAAAGAAATTAAGGAGTATATTATGATCAATACAGAAATACATCATAACCTTAAAAAATGATTGAAGAAAAAACTCCTATCAAGCTTGTCTATACATTTTACATGATCCAAAAACACGTCATATTCTGGTGAATGAAAACATTATTTCAGATATTCATAAAATGACCAAAGAGATAAAAACAGCACAGGACAAGCCTCTTATCTTATTGTCAAGTCCATGAGCAGACTAAGGAAAAAATAAAAGAAAGAAATAATTTATGAGCAGAAATTCAAGATCTTGAAAAAGGTCACACCGTAAGCATCCGGACCAGTGGCATCATAAAGGGCAGCATGATATTGCTCTTCTTGATGAGATAATTTGATGAAATAGAATGCTCATCTTGAAAAAATAATTAAAGAATTTTTAGCAAGAAACTAATAAAAAATATGAGTGATTATCTACTTTTAATCTAAACAGCAGTTAATATAAAAGTCTGTATATTACGGAATAGTACTTTTATCTCCGAAAAAATTAGTTGGACAGATACAGAAAGATGGATAACCAAAACATCCGCATTCGTCTTAAGGCATACGATCATCGTGTCCTTGATACCAGCACGAAAGAAATCGTGAATACGGCAAAACGTATGGGTGCGCAGGTACTCCGTTGGAGAGAGACCGAGATGAACCGCTTTGCTTAATCAATAATAATAAAACAAAAAATCACACCCGTTTTTTACTGGTGGATACGAAGATTAAAATTTTTTAATCGTAAGAGGTACTCTTATTTCGATGGTACAATCGATATATAAAATTGTTTTAACGTGTTTTTATGTTTTATAAACTAGGTCTAGCATTGATGAGACGCAAATATTGCAATATTCTTCACCACCCGCTTTCCAGACCGGTTGCTGGTCTTACAATTTTTCTATTTTTCTATTTTTTATATGCGTCTCTTTTTAGGCCTGATGCTCTTTATCGTGATGATAATATACGCCATTATGTCGGTCAATTATTCTGGGTTGATGAAGGGCGAGTTTTAAGTAAATTATCGATTAATTTATTCACCTTGTCAGATGGTGCTTATCTTTCTTCTTTCCCGCAGCTTTTTGCTGTTGGCCTTATGGCAGGGACAACATTTTGGGCTGCACAAGAAATTTTTGGGCAGATCACTCTCTTTTCCCTTTCCCTCCTTTCCCTTCTCTTTCTCAACCCCTTCTATTTGCAGAATATGTCATACAGCTACGATAGTCTGCCTATGACACTCGCTAGTTGTGCTGCTATTTTCGCTGCCACATCACTGATTCTTCCCTTATGTTTCTTCTGGCTGAATATGTTGGGCATCGGGTTTATCCTCTATTCTTACCAGCCCGCACTTGGCCTTTATGCAAGTTTGGCCACTTTTATCACAGTTAAACATTTCATGGCGCAACAGCTGCGTTTTGAAGCCAAATTCCTTGTAAAAATCATATTTTATCTGGCAGCTACCCTTCTTCTCCTCTTGGCCTATAAAGTCACGATCACTAGAATTTTTCCGCAGGTCACGGGGCGTACCTTACTGAATATTCACAATGTCTGGCCCAATCTTTTCCATGTCATTGACAATATCAGGCTTGTTTTTTACCCCAATTTTTCTACCGTTTTCTCTATTAGTATTGGGCTTGTCCTGCTTAGTCTTTTGGTACGAGCCCTTACAATCACTCAACAACCGATCAAAGTCCTGTTTATTTGGCTATGGGGTATTTTCGTAACGATTATCGCCTTTGGTGTTATTATGTTAAACGCTGAAGGGCCAAGTCTTTTACTTCCCTATGAACCTTATGCACAGCGCTTGCTGATTGGTACAAGTGGGCTTTGGCTCTTGGCATTATATATCATTAGCACGATGTCAAAAGGGGTATATATAGGACTATATTCCCTATTCGCCTTGCTGTGTTTTTCCTTCAGTTATAGTTACGGTGCTTTTTTACATTTTCAAGATCGACATAGCACTATGATCATCTCGAATGTTCATTATGACGTTACGCACAACCCTGCCCTGGTAAACAATACCCAGCTCATTGCGCAAAACGCGCTTCCGTTGGCACCAGCAAGCCAATTTATGCTCAAAAAAACTCCCTTGTTGGCACATCTCTTTGGAGAACAGCATCTTTTGTGGTTATCGAACTTTAAAATTTATCCTTTTCTTGAAAAGGCCATTATAGGCCCTACAGAGAAGATCTGTGAATCGATAAAGGAAATGAAGAATTCTCATAAGGCAAAAAAAATTCTTACAACCCCTGATTATGCACTGTACTCTTATAAAAATACAACTTTTGTAGATTTTTATACAGAGAAAGACTTATTCGATACCTGCAGCATGCGAGGTATTAAGTAAATCTCGCTGTAAGATAGAAAGGGGACTTTATAATGGTTTATTATGATAGTGTTATGAAAAACACTGATCTACCATTATTTTGTATGTTCTTAATGGTGTCCGCGGCGGGATTCGAACCCACGGCCCCAGGATTCATCCCACTATAGTTTTCACTACCATCTGAAAAAAGATGTTTGTGGGCTGGACTGTCCCTTCACCATAGCCCAAATGGGCGTTAGGTACTGCCCGTCCAGTCTCTACACCTTCCCTGCAACAAGCAGGGCTTGGCTCGGGATTGACATAGCCTTAAGCTGAAGTGTTCCCCGACTTTGAGCAGATTCACCATCGATGTTTCCATCGGCAGTGCCCAATTATTTTAGGAATCCTGTGCTCTATCCTACTGAGCTACGCAGACACGTTTTTGTGTGTAACCCAGTTAGGAGTTAAGGGCAAGAGGGAAAGAAAAAGCTCCCTGTCTTTTTTATAAAGTTTATACAGGCTTTTTGATAAGGGTTTTTCCTAGGTAAATCTCTGGGGCAAGTCTCTGGGACGAATCTCTGGTGGAATGCGCTAAAGGCTCAGCAATCCAGTAAGGTAGCGGCTGGTTTTATGTCTTTCATCAAGCCGAATGGAGATGCTTTCCTTTGTATTTTGAAACATTTCAACGGAGGTTGGCGTGTTGGAGAGCAGCTTTTCCAGAGAGGAATCTTGTAGATGCTGCTCTTGGCCATCTTCACAAATAACAGTATAAGCGTATCCATTAATTTTTACGGTCACCTGACCCATTCTTCTATCCTTGTGAATCTGGTGTGTTTAAAGAAGAGTCAGATTCGACATAGTCTAAAACTTCGCGTATCTGGGCAATAAGCATATCCAAACTGGCAGACACACTCTCTACATTTTCATGCTTTATAGGGCTGTCTTGCCCCTCTGAGCCATTATACTCACTCAGTTTCTTTTTCTTCTCAAGAGAATAAGCAATTCTCTCCAAGGCATTTTCCAAACGGTTTATTAATTGTTCGCCTATGGCTTGCTCATGCTGAGCCTTTGCCGTTTTTTCAATAACAGCTTCCTTCGCTGTCGCCTTGTTTTCATGCCGTAAAAGAGGTGTTAGAAAGGTGGAAGTAGGTCTGCTGATTTTTCTGTTCTTTAGGAAAATGAAACCTATTTTGTTGCCGGCAAAAGCTGTAGATGCAATAACCTGTCTACAAGGCAGGGAATAAGGTAGAGCACTATGAGTAGAAAAATGGGCCGTCTCAAGGTCGAGAGTGCACGCAACACTAATCTGGTCTATTATTTAGTCTGGTCTATTCTTTCTAGCGGCGAGGGCAGACGAGTATCTGGGAAAGCCGTTTGAGCCTAAAGGAGTGATGTTACGGTTCAAACTGCCTATTAAACGGGTCTTAACCCCTCGTTCGAATGAACCATTAGACCCTGTTAAGCTGGGTTCTTTTGAATATGACCCACGATCTTTTATGGGTAGCTTTATTGATAGGCAGCTTTTTTCTGGGTTTGGGCAAGGTGGCATAAAAACGCCATATGTCGGCGGGCAAGGGTTTCAGGGGGAGCGATCCCTTGCTTGCATTCTAACTCAAGTTGCCAGGTTCTTTTAAGGGCTTTCTTAAGCGCTGGGGTAGCCCAAATTCTAATGGCCTGGGCAAAAGCTTCGTTGCGTTTAAAAAAAACAGGGGGCCTGAGCTGGGCTATCGCTGTTGGGTACGGCTCTCCTTCCTCTATGGCCAGTTTGACTTTCAGTAAACGTTGAAAATGGTTAAGGGTTGCTCGGGCAATGGCTACGGGTTGCGTGCCTTCTTCTAAGGCTTTTTCTATGGCCGTATCTGCTTGGGATCTGTTTGCTGCTGTAGCAGAAAAGAGAGCCTCTTCAAGGGAAAGGGTGGAGGACGGTTCGATACAAGCTTGAATGTCCTGAAGAGTAAGCTTTTTCTCCATACCCGCATAAAGGGTAAGCTTTTCAATTTCATGGCGTAGGCTGGCCTGGTCAGCAGAAAGGTTGTGTATAAGCCATGCAACCCCTTCCTCACTACAGTGTAACCCCTGTTCGGTGAGCATGTCCTGAACAGTGCGTTCAAGTGTTTTTCCCTCGCTCGGGTAACAGCCAATACAGCCGCCAATAGGGTTTGCCTCCAGCAGGGCCTTAAGCTTGGTTTTGGTATTTAGGCCAGGTCCTTCCAGAATCAACAGGGTCTCATTGTTGATAGCCAGGGCCTGTTTGATAGTGGGAGTTAGAGTATCGGCTGTATCGCGCACCCATACAACCCTTTGGCCTCCAATCAGCGACAGGGCAGAAAATTCCTCCAATAGGCGGCTATGGGTTTCTTTTTCTAAAATGGCGAGCCGAAAAGGATCATCCTCCTGCTGGAGTATCGCCTGCACCAGGGTTTTGGCCCGTTCGCGGATCAACCCACGATCTTCTCCATACAGAAGAATAGCCCTCAGAGTGCCAGGATCCTTCAGGATCGTCTTGATAGAATGGGGAGCAATTTTCATGAAAGGGTTGTGGTCAAGTGAGAGAACTCAAGGGAGAGAATTATGGAGTGGTGGAAGAGGAGGGTGTGCCAATATCTTCAGAATTATGGAGCTGATTAATGGCACTGGTATCCAATGGGTTATAAGACGTACGCCCTGTTGCCATGGCGGGTAAGCCATCAGGGCCAGCCTCTTGATAGGCAGAACCCGACCCCCCTTCAGGAACCATGCCTGAAATCAGATAACGGGGGCGCTCAGGCTTGTTGGTCGTCTCTATCTGGTTTGCTGCGGTTGCTTTTTCCTTGGCCTTTATCGCATCGGCTTCCTGTTTAGCCAAATCCGTTTCGTGCAGGTTAAACCAGGTGGCCAATTGCTGGGTAATTTCATCAGCCAGATTTTTGGCAATACGGCCCTTAACCGTTTCATCGTTCAGGGTTTGAGCAATATTTTGCTCATAGGTTACCGTGTAGCCATCAATAGTTGTGGCATTGCCTTCTGCCAGCTTGACGGGGTTATTGCTGATGGTGAGCAACTCCCAGCGGGCCGTGCCGATGGAGCGGGTGCGCCCAGAGGTGTTATCTTGGTTAATACCAATGGCTTCGGAAGAGATTCCAGGATAGACGTTGAGCGTGTAGCCGTGGGGGTCTTCAGGCCCACTCCCCGCCAGATTCTGTTGGAGGGAAAGCCTTACTTGCTGGCCAAATCGCTCAGGAATGCTGGACACATAAACATCGCGTAGCTTGGCAGAAACCTCGTGCTGTTTTTGTCCATTATAAAGCGGTTGGAAGCCACAAGCTGAGAGGCTGAATAAAAGAAAGCTACCGGAAAGTGCACCCTGAAGAACAGGGGAAGATTTTTGGAAGATACGAAAAAAAGGCATATTACCCTGCTACAACAAAATTAATAATGCGATTGGGGACATGGATGCGCTTGACAATTTTTTTCCCCTCCAGGAACTTGGCCACATGGGGGTCGGCCTCGGCCTGCTGCATGAGTGTTTCTGGGTCTGTATCAGGGGGTACGGTCAGTGTTCCACGGAGTTTGCCCATAATCTGTATGGCAATGGTCACCTGGCTGGCCACGAGCAGTGCTGGGTCTGGCTGTGGCCAGGGTTGGGTTGCGGCAAAGTCTGTAACCGTGCTTTGGGCTGTTGCACTGCTATGGCCATTCAGCAGGCTGAACATTTCTTCCGCCAGATGAGGGATCATGGGAGCACAGAGCAGGCACAGGGTAAGGGCCGCTTCACGGCGAGCTAGGGCCATACCCTCTTCTGTCGGGGTTTTTTCGGCCTCTGCCAGGCGGGAGGTCAGCTCGTGAATACGGGCAACAGCCACATTCATGGTAAATTCCTCAAGGGCCTCGGTTACTGCGACAATCGTGCGGTGAGTGGCCTGGCGCAGGGCCAAAGCCTTTTCTGAGCCCCATGTGGGGGAAACGTCCTGGGTGTAATCTTCTTTCGTCGTGCTATTGGCAACGGCTGCCACGGTGCGGTAAAGCCTTTGGGTAAAGCGCGCCGCACTGCTCACCCCTGCCTCTGTCCATTCCATATCTCTTTCCGGTGGGCTATCGGAGAGTACGAACCACCGGGCGGTATCAGCACCAAAGCGCTCAATAATGGCGGTGGGCGCAATGGTGTTGCGCTTGGATTTGGACATTTTTTCTACCCGGCCGATGCTGACGGGTTCACCTGTGGTGTAGTGAATGGCATTGTTACCGGTTCTTTTAACCTCTTCGGGGTAAAGCCACTGGCCGTGAATGTCCTTATAGGTTTCATGATTGACCATGCCCTGGGTAAACAGGCCCTCGAAGGGTTCATCCTTATCCAGATGGCCAGTCTTGTGCATGGCGCGGGTAAAGAAACGGGCATAGAGCAGGTGAAGAATGGCATGCTCAATACCGCCGACATATTGGTTAACAGGGAGCCAGCTGTTGGCCGCTTTTGGGTTGGTAGGGGTAGAGGCGTGTGGGGCGGTAAAGCGGGCGAAATACCAGGAGCTATCGACAAAAGTATCAAAAGTGTCTGTCTCACGGGTGGCCGGGCTATGGCAACGGGGGCAAGTGGTGTGTTTCCAGCTGGGGTGATAGTCCAGCGGGTTACCGGCTTGATCAAAAGTGACATCCTCGGGGAGAGTCACTGGCAGTTGCTCTTTGGGGACGGGGACAATCCCGCAATGAGGGCAGTGGATAATGGGAATAGGGCAGCCCCAATAACGTTGGCGAGAAATACCCCAATCTCTTAACCGCCAGTTGGTGACTTTGGTGCCAACATGGCGTTTTTCCAGCTCGGCAATGGCTTTGGCCTTGGCAGCCTTAACGTCTAGCCCATCGAGAAAATCAGAGTTAAAAAGGGTACCAAGACCGGTATAGGCACTCTCTTCAATCTGGAAAATGGCGGCGGTCTCTCCTTCCGGTAGGATGACAGGGCGGAAAGGCAGGCGATATTTCCGGGCAAAGTCCAGATCGCGCTGATCCCCTGAAGGGCATCCAAAAACAGCCCCTGTGCCGTAATCCATCAACACAAAATTTGCAACCCATACAGGAAAGCTGACATCGGGCATAAAGGGATGTTTTACCCGAAGACCCGTGTCATATCCGCGCTTTTCGGCCTTTTCAATGGCTTCTTCCGAAGTGCCAAGCTGGTGGCATTCCGCTACAAAGGCAGCCAGGGCAGGGATATTGGCTGCCAAGGCCTGAGTGAGGGGATGATCGGGTGATATGGCCAGAAAAGCCATGCCAAATAAGGTATCGGGCCGGGTGGTAAAAACTTGTATGGCTTTGTCTTGTATGGCTTTGTCTGGCAAGGTGGCAAGCCCAGAATGCTCGGCCAGCGGGCCAGAATGTTTGACCAGTGGGAAGGTAACATGAGCCCCTTCTGAACGGCCAATCCAGCGTTCCTGCATGGTTAATACACGTTCTGGCCAGCGGGGCAGCTTTTGTAGGCCGTCTAGTAGGTCTTCTGCAAAATCCGTAATCTTGAAAAACCATTGGAAGAGTTTACGCTTTTCAATCGGTGCTCCAGAACGCCAGCCCTTGCCATCTATCACCTGTTCATTGGCGAGCACGGTGTGGTCAACAGGGTCCCAGTTAATCCAGGACTCGCGACGTTCTACCAAATTGGCATCGAGCATATCCAAAAACAGGGCTTGTTGCTGGCCATAATATTCTGGCTGGCAGGTGGCAAATTCGCGCTCCCAGTTAAGGGAGAAACCTAATTGTTTTAAGGTACCCCGCATTGTGGCAATGTTGTTCCACGTCCATTTTTCGGGGTGGGTTCCACGTTCGCGGGCAGCATTTTCAGCCGGAAGGCCAAAGGCATCCCAGCCCATGGGGTGGAGCACTTCAAACCCTTGGGCGCGTTTATAGCGGGCCACCACGTCTCCCAATGTATAGTTGCGGACGTGCCCCATATGTAATTGGCCTGAAGGGTATGGGAACATTTCAAGAACATAGTAGGTTTTTCTGCCTTCAGTGGGGATATCACTGACTTGAAATAGGGAGCTGCTTTCCCAGGCTTTTTGCCAGAGTGTTTCTATTTTACGGAAATCATAGGACAGGGGAAGCGTTTCGGACATGCAGGGCCTCAATCATTCTCGATATTTTGGGCTGGCAAACCAGCAGGGCAGATAAGTCAGGATAGAAGGGTGCTTTGTTTGGCCCCGAAAAAAAAGGCCTGCCAGGCATGGCAAAGCCTTTTTACTATAAGCTGCGCATTGCGGAAAGGAAAAATCACGACAGGAAGGGTTACAGAGAGGGGTTAATCGTTTCCGCTCTCTCCGCCATCAGCGCGCAGCTGGCGGGCACGGGTAAGGATTTTGGTGGTAATTTCAGAAGCGGTGGTCGCTGCTGCTGGGGTATCAACCCATTGGTTGCCTTCGCGGATCTGCCTGAAAACAGAAACCCTGATTGCATCAGAACGCAGCCTACGGCTAAGAATATAGGCAGAAATGCGAAACCGCTCATTATGGGTAGCGGGTGGGGTGTACCAATCTGTTAGAATGACACCGCCTACGGCATCAGCTGAGGCAAACGGCATGAAGGAGAGGGTATCAAGCGCACCGCGCCACAAATAGGCATTGACCCCATTGGAAAGGGCATCATCGCCTCCACTGGCTGAGCGATCTTCGCGTAGGAGATGGTTGGTGGGGCGGGCCAGCTCATCGGGTTCTGGCTCGTCAGAGCAAGCGGAAAGGAGCAATACCCCTCCCAGCATAGCGCTTCCCAGAACATGGGCCATACGCCTTGGCAGGGGCTTTGACGGGGTCTGGCAACGCTGCTGGCAAAGTTGTGGCAAACTGCAGGAAAGAGGCCGGAAAGGTTTATAAATTTCAGTCATAAAAGTCTTGCAGCCTCCCTTTATTCTGTGCAGGAAATAGAATGGTAAGTGTGCCATAGGAAACAACATCTCCAAACTTTAGATCAGGAAGAATCTCGCGCTTAACTGCGCGATGACGGCGACTCATATCTTAATTCCCTCTTACTTCGGCCTCTTGGCACCATATCCAGCTTTATAGGTGGAATACGTTTTTAAAGATACCCCATTTTATAAAAGAGCCTGCTGGCGCTGAATACCCTTAAAAGAATAGCGTATAATAAAAAATTTTTATAGTGGCTGGTTTTCTACTGTTTGGGAGTGTTTTGAAGTGTTTGGGAGATGCCCAACGGCCCACCATAGAGCGGTAAATGATAACCAGTAATTTATTCTTTAAATGACAACCGATATTTTGTTCTTTAAGGACTCCTCAGTTTAGAATGGGTGGTGTCGTACATGGGTCAGTTATTAGGGATCGTGGGTATAGATTGACCTAAAAGATGAGACGCCTTGGTTTAATTTTTGCTCTTTGCACACCGCATACTAGGCATAGCCTATTTGTGGCGCGGTGCACTTGATACCTTCTCCTTCATGCCGTTTGCCTCAGCTGATGCCGTAGGCGGTGTCATTCTAACAGATTGGTACACCCCACCCGCTACCCATAATGAGCGGTTTCGCATTTCTGCCTATATTCTTAGCCGCAGGCTGCGTTCTGATGCAATCAGGGTTTCTGTTTTCAGGCAGATCCGCGAAGGCAACCAATGGGTTGATACCCCAGCAGCCTGCATACTGGCGGTAAGAGGGAAATGCTGATCTTGGCGGCTGCAACCATTGGTTTTATTGTGTTGATGGACCAAGAGCTAAGCCGTATGGGGGGGCAATATCTTAATGGGAGGGGAAAGCTGGGGCTCGCAGGAATTTTTGGCAGAAATTCTTGAATGCGTGGTTGATGCAGTTCTTTTTTATCTCTGTAATGGGCTTTTGTGTTTTTGTAATTGAACTGAGAGTGAGAGAGGTTATTAAAAGAGCCAGAGGAAGAAGTGCGTGTCCTGGTATTTCTTTTAGGGGGGACTTGCCCTAGCGCTTTAACGTTCAGTGCCATTCCAGTGGGGTTTTTGAACGGAAAGAGGGAGAGGTTTTTATAACCTTAGCAGCTTTAATCTCCCGGTCTGAGGATCATACAGGGTTGTCCACTTTGTTTGAGAGTAGAACAAGCGGCTGCGGCATTGGTGCGGCTTATCCCTGTCAGTCTGGCCCGATAAAGGGGCTTTCCGGGCACGGGTTGAACGGTTTTTCTGGCCTGTTGTAAGGCGGCCATGGCCGTATGTTGGGCTTTGGTGGTGTAAGAGAGGGCGAGCTTTTGAGAGGTATAAGCTCCCACTTGAATCCCCCATTCCCCGTGGGAATAAGGCACAGGGGTTTGGGTCAGCGCGCTGTAAGTCGGCAGGGTGGGAGAGGACGTACGGCGCATGGCAGAGGGCTTCTGCGAAAGAGGGTTGGCTGGGGGGGTATAAGAGGCCCATTGGGAGGATGAGGAAGAAGGAAGGGGGTTGGTTTTAACAGCTCTTGCCGTGGACCCTACGAGAAGAGGTGGGTTTTCACAGGGGGAATTATCGTCTGAGGCATCATTGTCTGGGGCATCATCGTCGCTCTTATGACTACGGTAACATGTACGGCTTGAACGTATCCCCCTACTGGGGCTTGTGTTGGGGGGATAGGGTTGCTGATAAGAGGCGAGCTGGATCGGGGGCGCTGGGCGCGGATCACAACGAGAGGGGTCAAAGGCCTTGTTTGGGTCGTGGTAGCAATTGGCGGCTTGGGTCGTTGGGGTGGTTACGGGGTAAGGGTCGCATCGTGCGGGGTCGAAAGCCTTGTTGGGATCGTGATAACACCCCCCAGAAGAGCTAGAAGCGCTTGCTGCCGTAATCGCTCTATAATAAGAAGAGGTGGATGCTGTATTATAGGCTGTTTGAGTGCGTGCCTGTGCTGTGCGTGCATAACGTCTGCCTGAAGAGACGGGGGGAAGGGCGGTTCCACTACCCTGGGAGTCATTACTAACGGTTTGATCAGGCCCAGCGTAGCTGGCCAAGGGGCCGCTTAAGGGGAGGTCATTTCCCAGATTAGGGGTTATGGAGGCCACATAATTTACCGTTTCGTTGGGAAGCTGCTGGCTCTGATAAAGATAACGCTCTAGCCGGGCTGGGCCGGCATTATAGGCAGCAAGGAAGGCGGGTGCTCCGTATTTTTTGTAAAGCCTGCGGATATAGGCTGTACCTGCCATAATGTTATCATGTGGCTCGTAGGCATCGTCCCCAAGGCCATATTGCTCTTGCATGTCGGCATAGGTGGGAGCCATAAGCTGCATCAGCCCCATAGCACCGGCGGAAGAGGTAATGGGGCTGCCATCCATATATTGATACCCCCCTGATTCTTGTTTGATGACGGCACGAATCCACTGATGAGGAATAGACATGCGGCTAGAGGCTTCCTGGATATAGGGCCCCCAGGGGTCGTTGGGGGGCCCTGGGGGAGGATAGGGGTTGGTTCCATCAGGTGGAGCATTGCTAAAGCGGCTGCTGCCTACGCGGGCGCTATCTCCTCCGCATGCTGCCAGGCCAAGGGCAAACAGGCAGCAGAAAGCCAGCCGTAAAAATAGGGGCCATGGGGCAAAAAACGGGGCGAAAGAGGATTTTATAAAAGGCATAGCAGTTGCAGCTCGGTTATAAGGTGGTCGGGAAGGGTAGAAAGACCCTTATTATGGAAGGCCGTAGGGGATTGCAGGTCTGACGGGGCATGGTCAGCTTCAAGATAACGCCAGCCCTGAAAGGGACGGATAGGGTGCGGGAGAACCGGAATGATCTCTGGGGAGAGGGTCATGCGAACGCTCTTTTGGCCATCATCGCGCTCGTAATGGGTAATATCTTCAATCCCTTGCCGCCCTCTGAGCGCCCCTCCCACGACCCAGTATAAAGAGCCCCCATCCAGCAGTTCGGCATGGCGGCGGGGAAAATTTCGGGTGGTGATAAAAGGCGTGGGAATCGCACCTTCTGCGGTGGTGGGTGCTGAAAGTTTTTGCTGGTGCTGGCATGCTACAATGTCATCCAGAGAAGTTGCACCAACGGCCAGTTTCATAAGATGCAGCACAGAGTTGTCCTCTTTATCGAATAATGCTTGGGTCTCTTATATCCTATTACCATAGCCATGATAAAGGAAATGCCTGAAAAAATGGGAAATTTTAAGGCGTGAACCGGTAAAAATATTCGCTGGATCATTTTAAGGAAACAGCCAATAGAGGAATAAAGGCTCTGGAGATGGATATTGGGCTAGAGACTCATATTGGAAACGTCTCCCTCAAGGCCCTTCACTTCAAGTATCTTGTTTCACTTCAATAGTTTTGTTTCAATAGTCTTGTTTTGATTTCAAGTGTCTTGTTTTGAGGGGTGGCGCCGTTCTCATCCTCCAAGGTTTGAAAATTATGGGTGATCCCCCAAAAAAAACGCCTTCCAAAAAGCTTCTCCTAAAAAACGTTCTCCCTAAAAAATTTCTTGGAAGAGTCTTTCCCCTTACGCCGCTAACTTGTTCTGGTAAATCCCACCAAAACAGCTGGAAAGGCGGTTAATGCTTGGCTTATGGCTTATGGCTTATGACAAAATTCCTTTCTTGGACAGAGATATGTTTCCCTTTGGGAATAAGGTCATCCGTCTTTTCACCCGTTTCATCATTTTTATCCCCGCGTGTGCGGGGAACACACGTTAACCCAGTAAAGCCGCAAGGATCGCTTCGAGCCGTAGGCGGCCTTCCAGAGTGGGGGCCAGCTGGTTGTGCGCCATGGTGAGGTAGCCTTCTTCCAGGCAAGCCTGTAAGGCAGAAGGATTGAGAAGATCGGTAAGGGCAAGGCCTGTTCGGGCTAAAAACTCTTCCCCATTAATCCCTTTTTGCAAGCGTAATCCCATAAGCAGCATTTCTTCGGCCTTTTCATGGGCTGTAAGGGGCGTGTTCTGGCGGGTGGCCTTTCCCCGTTGTTCCATATTTTCAAGCCAGTGCTGGGGAGAGCGGTGGCTGCGGGTTGCATAGATATGGCCATCGGGTAAGGTGAGCCTGCCATGTGCGCCTGGGCCAATGCCGATATAATCATGATAATGCCAGTAGCCCAGATTATGCAGGCTTTCTCCTTTAGGGCGAGCATAGTTGGAAATTTCATAAGGGAAGAATCCCTGCGCAGCCAACAATTTATCGGTTAACCGATAAAAGGCAGCGGCCTGCTCATCATCAGGTAGGGTCAGTTTTCCTTGGCGGTGGAGGGAGGCATAAGCCGTATTGGGTTCAATGGTCAGCTGGTAAAGGGAGAGATGATCTCCTGCCAGGGTGAGGGCCATGGAGAGTTCTTCTTGCCAGTCTTGCAGGCTTTGGTGAGGACGGGCATAGATTAAATCAAACGAATAGCGCGCAAAGAAACGGTTTGCTGTCTCCAGGGCCGCGCGGGCCTGCTGAACGTTGTGGGTGCGGCCCAGCCGGGTAAGCTCTTCGGGAATAAGGCTTTGCACGCCGATGGAAAGGCGGTTAATGCCAGCAGCCTTAAAAGCCCGCAGCTTTTCGGTTTCGGCACTGGTGGGGTTGGCCTCCAATGTGATCTCCACCATGTCAGTGGTGGAGAAAGAAGCGTAGGCCGCCTCTATAAGGGATTCAACGGTGTGCGGTGGCATTAATGAGGGGGTACCTCCCCCAAAAAAGAGCGATCGTAACTTACGTCCAGCCATAAGGGGGGTGTAGGATTGGAGTTCCGCTTTCAGGGCATTGGCCATACGATCATAGGGAATATCGGCCCAGACATGGCTGTTAAAATCACAATAGGGGCACTTGGAGAGGCAGAAGGGCCAATGGATATAAAGCCCAAAGGTTGGAGATGGCGCAGAAGGGAACATTGCAGAAGGAAACATTACAGGGGGCAACATGCGATGTGTCCATCCCTATGATGATGGCGGGTTTGGAAAAATAGGCGGTCTGCCCAGAGATTTTCAAGCCCGCTCTTTTCCCCATTCAGGAGCGTGCCGGTGACAGTGTTTGTAGGGTTGGGTCTGAAATGTAAGAGGCCCCTTTTTAGGGATTGCCTCTTTGGCCAAGTCTTTCCTAAGGGTGAAAGGTGGAGGTTAAATGGCAATTTTAACCCCGAACTCTACCACTCTATCGGCTGGAATACGAAAAAACACCCGTGCCGGTGTGGCATTACGCGACATAAACAAGAATAGCCACATTCGCCAGAGTGCAATTTTAGGAACTGAAGACCTTACCACCATCTCATGGCTGAGGAAGTAAGAGGCTTGCAGGCCGTCAAAATCAACCCCATTATTCTTCAGGTTTTCCAAAGCGCGGGGGAGGTTGGGTATTTCCATAAATCCATAACGCACCATAACCCGGAAGATATTGGGGGCAAGCTCTTGCAAGGCAATGCGGTGCCCGCGGGTGACCTCGGGCTGATCAAGGTTTTCAACCGTTACCAAAAATATCTGCTCGTGAAGAACTTTGTTGTGTTTAAGGTTATGCAACAAGCTGCTGGGCACATATTCTGGGGTAGCTGTCATGTAAACGGCGGTACCAGGAACGTGAATGGTTCGAGATTGGGGCAGGCGGGCTAAAAAGGAGCCCACCGGAAAACTATCTTGTTTTTGTCGGGCACGGATAAGGCTGCGCCCCTTTTTCCAGGTTGACATCATGAGGGTTAGGGTAACACCCAAGACCAGTGGCACCCATCCCCCTTGTGGAATTTTAAGGGCATTGGCGGCAAAGAAAGTAAAGTCAATAATGAAGAAAAAGCCAAAAACAAGGCCCACAATCCAAGCCGGCCATTTATAAATCCGCCGGAAAACAACAATAGCAAGGCAGCAGGTGCAGACAAACGTGCCTGTAACAGCAATGCCATAGGCCGAGGCCAGAGCATTGGAAGATTGGAAAGTTATCACCAGCAATAAGGCACCTATCATTAAAAAGCGGTTGAATTCGGGCACATAAATTTGCCCTTCTTCGTTAGCGTTGGTGTGGTGAATGCGCATGCGGGGGAAATACCCCAGTTGAACCACCTGTCGTACCAGAGAGAATCCACCAGAAATTCCGGCTTGGCTGGCAATAACGGTTGCCAAGGTAGAGAGAACAAAAAGGGGAATCCGCAAAGCGTCTGGGCATAGTAGAAAAAACGGGTTGGAAATGGCAGAAGGGTGTGAGAGCAGTAAGGCCCCCTGGCCAAAATAATTTAAAACCAGGGCTGGCAAGACATAAAAAAGCCAGGCATAGCGTATAGGGGTGCGGCCAAAATGGCCCATATCGGCATAAAGGGCTTCAGCCCCTGTGACGGCTAGCACAACAGATCCCAGGACTCTGAATCCCACCCAGCCATGATGGTATAAGAATAAAATGGCGTGGTGGGGCAAAATGGCCAGCAAAATATAAGGATGCTTGGTAATTTCCAGAATTCCCAAAATGCCCAGGGTTCCGAACCAAATGAGCATAACCGGCCCAAAAACCTTCCCAACCACCCCTGTTCCATAATATTGAACACTAAACAGGCCAACCAGTACGATAAGGGCAATAGGGATAACCAAATGGGAGGCCGAGGGAATACTCACCTCCAGCCCTTCAATGGCGGAGAGAACAGAAATGGCAGGTGTAATCATGCCATCCCCAAAGAAAAGGCAAGTCCCGATGACGCCAATAAAGCCCAATAAAATCTTGGTGCGAGTACTGGTGGCCACGCGTTGGGCGAGGGAGGTTAAGGCTAGGATTCCCCCTTCTCCGTTATGGTCGGCCCGCATGATGAGCACAACATATTTGATGGTGACAATCAGGATGAGAGACCAGAAGATCAGGCTTTCAATCCCTAAAAGATCGGAAAGGTTGGCGGGTGTGTTGGGAGAGGCCAACAGAAGAGTAGACTTAAGGGCATAAAGCGGGCTTGTCCCAATATCTCCAAAAACAACCCCCAACACTGCCAGCATGGCCGCCAAGCCGACAGGAGCTTGTTTATGTTCTTTTTCATCCGCCCCAAATTCAGTAATTTTGCTGTCTTTGGCTGGTGCGGCCTCGTTCTTTTCAGAGGAGGAGGGCGCAGAAGCTTGTGCAGAAGGAGGCGGAGATGACTGAGCAGCTGACGGGGAATCTGATGGGGAAGAGGACTGGGAAGAAGAGTGAGGTTGGGGGGTCTTTCCTATTGGCTCAGAAGAGGTCATGGAAAACAAACTCCGTTGCGTTTCCGCATTTATCTTGTTTGGGATTAATGACATTTCTGGTAACGGGGTTAACAGCAAAAGGCAATATTTTTATTGGCAGGGGCTATAAAAGATAAGGGGAGCTTTATAATGGTTGGCGCACCCCAAAAATGGCTGTTCCCACTCGGATCATGGTCGCCCCTTCAGCAATGGCCAATTGGTAATCGTGGGACATGCCCATGGAAAGAATGGGTAAGGCGTGGTTATGGGCAATATAGCGCAATAGCCTGAAATGGGGAATAGGGTCTTGGTTTTCGGGGGGTATGGCCATAACCCCTTGCAGGGCCTGGCCAAAGCGTTTTTGCATAAGAGGGATAAAAACATCGGCCTGTTCTGGTAAAATACCCGATTTTTGTGGCTCGCGCCCGGTATTAACCTGCACCAGAAGATGAGGCAGCCTTTTATGGGTTTCGGCTGCGCGGGCAATATGGTCGGCCAGTTTTGTGCGGTCAAGGCTTTGGATGGTGTGGGCAATTTTTACCGCCTCCATAACCTTGTTGGTTTGAAGAGAGCCAATAAGATGCAGCTCAATATGGGGGAAACGCTCTTGCAGGGGAGGGAATTTTTCAGCAGCTTCCTGCACCCTGTTTTCCCCAAAAAGGGACTGTCCTGCCAAAATGGCGGCTTCAATGGCTGAAGCAGGGTGAAATTTGGAAACAGCAAGAAGATCGATTTCTTGTGGGTTCCTATGGCACGCCTGGGCAGCCTGGGCCATGGTGTGCCGCACCTGTTGAAGAGCCTGCACAATCGTTTGGCCTTCAGCTTGGGAGGAAGGGGAAGTATCTCCCGCAGGATGAGAGAAGGAAGGAGGGGGGGAGGACCCATGATCAGAACGCGTCATAACACCCTATACAACCATATTCACCCCCTCTTGGTAAAGGGGGGTGCTAAAAGTGTACTATTTAAAGTGTGCTATTTAATGGGCCTCCTTGCAGGTGTGGTCACCAGCTCTGGCTCATCCTCATTTGGTCCGTCCTACTCTGGTTCATCTCATTCTGCCCAACCCCACGGCCCATCTCAGTCCGGGTTGCCCTCATTTGGCCCCCACTCTGGTTTACCCAACGGCCCACCCAGTTTGGGTTGCTCTTATTTGGTCCTCACTCTGGCCTTACCCCACGATCCATCCCCAGTCCGGGTTATCTACTTTAGCAAACCACCCTTCCTTTAGCATCAATTGCTTCATAATGGGCGTGGATCTTGCCACCATGTTTCATGACACCCCTCTTAAGGGTAGAGGCTCACGCTCCATCTGGGCAAAAGTTGTGGTCTCTGCTTTATTCGTTGGTTCAATGAGCTGGCTCAGTTCTTCCTCTTTGTTCTTGTCAGGTGAGTGTTTAAAAGCTGAGTTTTTTTTAAAACGGTTTTTTAATAAACAGCTTTTGATAGCCCTTTCAATTGTGCTTCCTGTCATGTATGTGCTCCTTGCCACGTAGGGGAAACAATCAACTATGGACTTTCTCAAAGGACTCTCTCAAAAAGCCGTCGACATGTCAGTCGTGCCATGGGCTTGAGACACATGGACTGGAGATCCATAGGCTGGAGTGACATAAGTTGGAGAGACATAAGTTGGAACATGGGGGCTGGAGACAGGTGAGATAGACTAGCCAACACTTTAACCGCATATTTATGGCCAGATTCATGTATTTATGGCTGGATCTTGGCTCTTACTGCCGGTTTTGGGTATATAGGTCACTGGGGTGAAGGGCGCTATGGTCTGCTTCATGCTCAGAAGGGGCTTATGAAGTGCTCCAACCGTTTTTCATACTGTCTTTTCCCACTGTCTCTTCACTATTGATGCCCAAGGCAGCCAATAGTCGTAATTTTACACAGTGTGATAGCTTGCTAATTGGAAGTGAGTGTGGAGCGCATACAGTACCTTATATAAAAAATAGAAATATGACATCGACGATAGAGCATGAGGCTACCACGTCTAAAATCTCTGACGAGCAAATGTTTTATTGCCGCCAGCGTGGGCTTTCTGAGGAAGATGCCATTGGTCTTATTGTGAATGGGTTCTGCCGTGAAGTTCTTAAAGAGTTGCCGATGGAATTTGCTGTAGAGGCCCAAAAACTTTTGGAAATCAGCTTGGAAGGCAGCGTGGGATAGGAATGAGAGTATGAGCAAAAATCACATGCTGGAAGTTAAAAACTTACATGCCCGTGTTGCAGAGGCCGAGCCAGAAAAACCTATTCTCATAATCCGTTCTGGTTTGGACTATGAACCCGTTCTGGAAGGGCCGCGGAGCAGACCTGGCAGAACTGCAGACCTGAAAACTCAAGAAGTTCAAAATAAAGGGGTTCAAAGTCAAGGCAAGAGAGCGCCTACTGGTCCTGGCTCTCATATGGAAGAGGTTGCTAAAATAGACTATCTTGTATAGGGCAGAGGATCTCGCTTGTACAGGGCAGTGGATACAGGGCAATGGATATTGCCTAGGGCCATAGGTAAAAACATCGGCTGGGTTTAGGCCCTGTTGAGGCTGTTGATGGGTAGCAAGCAGACAAAGCAGAGAAGAGGTGTAAATAATTCTGTATTTTATGGGCAAATCCCGTTATTTGTGGCACGTTTGGGTTGTTCTTCTCCTAAGCTTATATCTTCAGCTAAGCGTTTCTCTCTTGAAAGAGGGGAGGAATAGAGGGCAATAGGGGTGAAGAGTAGGGGATCATGGCTTGGGTGTGTGGCCCGAAAGGGGAAAGGGTATAGGGATAAAGATATGGGAGAAGAGAGAGCAAGTAAAAGGGCCAATAAGCCTCTTGGAAGGGCAGCAAAAGGCCCCCCCCCTGAAAAAAAGGGAGCCGAAAAAAGAGGAAAGAGAATCCTGCAAAAAAAGGCCATAGCCAAAACACAACCCGAAAATGGAGGCAAGACAGGGGGGGCTTTTTCCCAGCAGCTCCCAAAGGAAGTGCCAGGTCTTAAGTCTGAAAAAACTTTTCAGTCAGGAGGAAAAAAGGCTCATAAAAAAGGAAAAAGCGTTAAGGGAACAGGTCAGATAGATCCAACACGCGAGATCGCTTTTGATATTCTTGAAGGGGTGCTTGAAAAAAGCCATACCCTGGAAGGTGGTTTTTCAAGCGTAGGCCATCATCAGGTAGAGGCTCGTGACAAGGCTGCAGCCCATCGTATTGCCGCCTGTGTTTTGCGCCATCTTGGTACGTTGGAAGAGGTTATCCTTCCTCATGTTAAACGCCAGCCTCCTTTGGTAGTTAAGATTATTTTGCTCATAGGGGCAGCCCAGCTCCTGTTTTTGGAAACCCCCTCCCATGCTGCGGTTTCTACCTGTGTTAACCTGGCCAAGCGGCGTCATCTTGCCCCTTTTGGGGGGTTGGTCAATGCGGTTTTGCGCCGGGTGGTCGAGGGTGGAGCCGTCCAGCTTGAGGAACTCGACCAGGACCGGTTAGATGTTCCCGCTTGGTTATGGCGCAGCTGGGGGCGCAAGGCCCGCCTCATTGCCGAGGCTTTGAGCCATGAAGCTCCGTTGGATATTACCCTTAAAAAAGGAGCCCCCCAGCCTCCAGGGGGGCAGGTTTTGCCCAATGGCAGTATTCGCTTCCCTGCGGGGACCAGGCCTGTTGAATTGGCAGGCTTTGCGGAGGGAAATTTTTGGGTGCAAGATAGTGCTGCAACCTTGCCAGCACGAGTGCTGAATGTGCAAGCTGGCGAGCGTGTGTTTGACCTTTGTGCCGCACCAGGTGGTAAAACGGCCCAGCTTGCTGATGCGGGTGGTCAGATTACAGCCGTTGAGCGGGATGCAAAACGCATGCTGCGCCTTGCCGAAAATATGACACGGCTTGGCTTTAAAGTAGAAGAGGTTATAGCCGATCTCTTGCAATGGGCGCCCCCTCAAAAGGCTCAGGCAATTTTACTGGATGCGCCTTGTTCAGCGACTGGCACGGCTCGCCGACACCCAGATGTGCTCAGAAATCGCAAGGCGCAGGACATTCGCCTTTGGGCGGATCAGCAAGAGCGGCTTTTGAAATCTATGCCGGGCCTTTTGGAAAAAGGCGGAAGGCTGGTTTATTCAGTTTGTTCCTTGCAGCCTGAAGAAGGGGTGGCCCATTTGGACTATGCACAATCTCTGGGCTTTGTGATCGACCCTATTCCCCCTGAAGAACTTCCCTTTCTACCGCCTGAGGCCTTCGGGAAGGAGGGGTATGTGGCAACCCATCCGGGTATGTGGGCAGAAAAAGGGGGGATGGATGGCTTTTTTATCCTACGTTTGCGGAAAGTCTTTTAAAAACCATCAAAATCAGGATAGATAAAGGGTCAAACGAAATGGTGAAGGGCTTCTCCCCGAAAATGGGCCGAAAGCAAGCCGAAACTAGGGAAAAAGTGGGCTTCCTATTCTGAGCCTTTTAGGTTGGTCGACTTTTCCCCTATAGCCAGAGAAACACGGTGTGTCCTTGGCAAGGGCAAGGCAGAGAAAACGAGAAGCAGTCACTGAATGTATAAGGATAGATGAGGAAACAGACTAGGATATGGCAGGGGAAAATCTTAATAAGAAGTTTATTCTAACGATGGAAAAAGAAGCCGTATCTTTTTATAGAAGAGGCAAGTTCTATATTAATAAGCCTGTATAGCCTTAGCCATTAAGGCAGGTTTTTTGTGTGATTGTGATAAAGGCGTTTGATATACCAGCCAGTGATTTGTGCGCGACGTTATAAATGTTACGCTACGTTATAAAAAAGGAACAGGATCTAAGCTATGCCAAAACTAACCCCACCCCTTGTTGCACCAAGCCTTCTTTCTGCCGATTTTTCCCGCGCAGGAGAAGAGGCCGCAGCTGTGGAAAAGGCCGGAGCGGATTGGTTGCATCTGGATGTGATGGATGGTCACTTCGTGCCAAATATTACTTTTGGCCCGCTCATGCTCCAGGCTTTACGCCCCCATGTGAAAATACCGTTTGATGTCCATCTGATGATCCAGCCTGTTGACTTATTTCTGGAACCCTTTGTTAAAGCAGGGGCTAACCATTTATTGGTCCATATTGAATCTGGTCCGCATGTTTACCGCACTCTTCAGCATATCCAAGCTTTGGGGGCAAAACCAGGCATTGTGCTTTGCCCAGCGACCCCCCCTGAAGCGATTTCGGAAGTGATGGGGATTGTCGATATTATTTTGGTGATGACGGTGAACCCAGGTTTTGGTGGCCAGCAATTTCTTCCTTCTCAGCTGGAGAAAATCCGCAAAATTCGTGAGATGATAGAAAAAACTGGTCGTGATATTCGCCTGATGGTCGATGGTGGCATAAACCATGAAACCGCTCCTCTGGCAGTTGCTGCGGGTGCCGATGTAATCGTAGCCGGCACGGCCGTTTATGGGCAGAAAGATTATGCTGAGGCCATTAAGCGTTTGAAATCGTTCTCTTAAAGGCTTTCTTCAGTTTTAAAAAGGACTCTTCCTTAAAAGGAAAAGAGGGGCTTAAAGGAAAAATGGGGATAAAGATTGCGAATGGAAGAAAATTAAATATATTATCCATTTTTTTTCGGTATAATTTTCACTGGTATAATTTGCAAAAGTAATAGGGTTTTATATTGGCGTGCCAATATGTATTCATCTGAAATATTCAGACATGGAAAGCCCGTAAAATCATAGAGGGGAGTAGCAGATCAATGAACAAAAAGGGTAACGCGTATAAAAAACTGCGCATTGCCCTTGCCAGGCTTCCGTTAGTGTTGCGCCTGGAGCAGGCCCCGGATAGGCCTGTTTTTGTCCTACGTGATTTATGGTCGGGCAGCCCTCTTAAAGGGTCTTCCCTGGTAAGGGGGGAATGGCCTTATACCAAAAAACCCTACCCCTTTGGCCCCCAACATTGGGATATCTACCATCGGGACAATTGCCTTGCCGCCCAGTTCTATAGTTTTTCTTGGCTGCGGGATATGCGGGCTTTGGGCACGGATACGGCCCGCCTTGCCGTTCGCGCCCAAATCGCAGCCTGGATGCAGAAAAAAGATATTCCCAAGATCGCCTATCACCCGGAAATCATCGGGGCACGGCTTTTTTATAGCCTGAGCCATTATGATTTTTTTGCCGCTTCGGCGGATGATCACTACCGCAAAAAATTCATGCGGCTTATCCTTTCAGAAGGAAAAACCGCGAAAGCTCTTTTATTTTCTGCAGCGAAGGACCAGCATTATTTTGCCCTTATGAAAGGGGTGTTGGCTGCTACCATTGCCATGCCCGATTGCGAAGGGCCTGTTCTTCGGCTTATGGACGTTTTGGAATCTGAAATTGCTACCCAGATCGATAAGAACGGAACCCATTATAGTTTAAGCCCTCAGGTGCAGTTTGAAATATTGCGCGATTTGGTGGAGATTCGCTCCCTGTTAAAGGTGGCCTATTTGCCGGTTCCTGATATTCTGGCAGGGCGGATTGAAAAAATGTGTGCCATTTTGCGCGGTATGCGTCATGGAGATGGCAAGCTGGTTCTCTTTAACAGTTCCACAGAGCAAGTCGCCGCAGAGATTAATGCCTTGTTGTTACAGGCCTCGCGGTTACGGGTTATGCCCACCGCCCATAAACTGAATGGTTTTGTTCGATTTTCTGTGGGGAAATCTCTCCTTTTTCTTGATGCCGGCACACGGCCTGCCCCAGCTTTTGCAGAGCTTTCGCATAGTGAGGTTGGCAGTTTTGAATTTTCTGTTGGGGCTCAGAGGATTATCGTGAATTGTGGTTTTTCTTCTTACCCCCACTGGCAAGAGGTGCTGAAAAGGCCAGAGGCACACTCTTCGGTTGAACTCTATAAACCGGGGAAGGATGTGCCCAGCCTACCGAATGGGGTGCAGATCCATGAGCATGATGTCTCTGATGAGTTTTTTACCGAAGGGGGAGCGGTTTGGTATAACCTGCACAGCAAATTTTCCGTAGAGGCGCCTGTGCATCGGATCAGGCGGCTTTATCTTTCCCCCTCGGGAGAGGATTTGCGGGGGGAAGATATTCTCAGTGCGGCTGAGCCTTTTGATGCCGGGGCCCGGTTTCATCTTCATCCCGATATCAAAGTAACCCCTAGCTTGCATCAGCAGGAAGTTTTGCTCAGTATGCCTTCAGCACAGTCTTTAGAACAGCACTGGCTCTTCAAGGTATCGGGGGGGCGTATTTTTGTGATGGAGAGCGTTTATCTGGGGGATGGCCACCCAAAGCCCTCTATGCAATTGGTGGTGGTGCTTGATCAATGGCTTTCAAGCGCAGCTGCATCTTCTGCGGGCTTAAAAAGCGATCCAGACAGCCCCTTTGCCGATGCAAGTAATCCCTTCTCTGATTCCGGGGAGCGTTTCTCTCCTCACTCTTCGCGCTCACCCTCCGACGCACCGCCTGATGAGGGAAAAGGCCTGGGGGGAGTGGATAAAAACCAGCAGGATTTTGCTTCTCGTGGAGGGGAAGAAACTCCCCATACTCTAACACCCGATCATTCTGGGATTCGTTCTGAGGTTCGTTTTGGAGCGGGGGAAGACGAAGTGCTCCCTCCGGCCGAGGTTTCCGCTGAACAGCCTCTGCCCCAAAGGCCGTCTCAGAGATCCTCTCATCAGCCATTTCAGCAGTCATCTCAGAGTCCATCTGGGGAGGGACATGAGGGCCATTTTCACGCGGAGAGCCCCTCAAAGCCCTCTTCCTCAAAGGATGGTTTTTCAGAAGGGGACTTTCCTTTGGGAGATTCTCCCCCGAAAGGGTTACGAGAGGAAGGCTTACAAGGGAGATCTTCTTCGGAAGAAAACGCGCGGAAAAAAATCTCACCAGAGAAGATTGTGCAGCCAGAGAAGATTTCTCAGGCAGAAAACTCTCCGAAGGCAGAAAATTCTCCGAAACAGGCTTTCTTGAGGTCTTCTTCTTGCCAGCCAACCCGGCAAGAATTTCCCCAAAATCAACAAGATTCTGACTCATCCTTAGCTGGCACACCCCTAGGTAGCTCACCCCTGATGGATCGGGAGGAGAGGCCCCAGGAAGAGCAGGAGAAAGCCGTTGGGGAAGAAAGCAGGGGGGTCTATTCCAGGGGGGTATCACCCCCGTCGATGGTCCCTTTTGCGTTCCAGATGAAAGATTCCATAGGAGAAGAGAAGGCCCTTTCGTCAACCTTTCCTTCAGACGGGGTGCTTGTCCCGAAAGATAGGGCAGAGGCTATGGAGAGCCTGGCTGATGAAATTCTTGTTCCCCGGCCTGCGCCTTCCCCCTTTACCTTGGTGGTGGGTGGGGGGGAAATCCCAGAAGATGTTTCGGTGCATTCAGACTTTTCAGCTGAGAAGGCGAGAAAGTCTGCGGGCCTGAACCGTGCTGCGGGTATGCCACCACCTTTGCCCCCCATGCGGCAGCTAGTTTCCTTAACAGGAAAAGGTGAAGATACACCATTTAAAGCCGGGAGGAAGCCAAAGCCAAAGCCAAAGCTGCTGGTTGACCCCCATGGCAAGGTCTTTCTCAAGGAAGGGGACTCCAAGGAAGGTGGGTTTAAGGAAGGGAGGATAGAAAAAGATTTTACAACTGCACAGGGGACAACTGCACAGGGGCATGAGGAAATCGGCCATGAGGCAGCAGATCATGAGGCAGACCATGGGGGGGCGGACCCCGTAGAGTCCATGGAACAAACCCTATGGTTACAACACGAAGCTGGAAGATATATTAAAAGGATCCGTTGGCGGCTTGTCCGTATGCGGATTAAGAATAATCCTGGTTCAAACAGAAAAGGGTGAAGATATGCCATTTAAACCTAAGGGGGAGCAGAAGCTAAAGCTGCAGCTTAACCCCTATGACAAGGTCTCTCCTATAAGATTTGGTGGTTATGAAGATTCTTGAAATTGCGAATGTTGATTTTTCGTTAAAGCAGTTTGTCCTCCCCTTAATGAAGCAGCTTAGACAGCAAGGTTGCGAGGTGATCGGGGCCAGTGCGGATGGGCCCTTATTGTCTGATCTTCGTAAGGAAGGGTTTAAGGTTGTAGCCCTTCCTTTAAGCCGTTCTTACTCCCCGTGGCGGAATATACAGGCTTTTATGGCCCTTGTGCAGCTTATGCGGAAAGAAAAGCCTGATATTGTCCATGCCCATATGCCTATTAGCGGTATTTTGGCCCGCTGGGCTGCCAAGCTTACTGGAGTGCCCGTCATAGCCTATACAGGCCATGGTTTTTTATTTAACCAACCAGGCCCTTGCTTTCGGAGGGCATTGTCTTTTGTGTTGGAATGGTTGACCGGTAAGATAACCGATATTTACTTCACGGTCTCTTCTGAAGAAGCAGAGCAAGCCAGGAGATTTTATATCCATCGCCATACTCGTGCCATCGGCAATGGCCGGGATCCGCACTGTTTCCATCCCGATATTTTTGCCCGCCGGGATATTCGTAAGCAACTCCAGGTGAAGGATGATGACGTTGTGGTGGTTATGGTTTCTCGTTTGGTACGCCATAAAGGATACCCCGAGTTGTTTGCAGCCATGCAGCATGTGCCAGAGGCCCTATTATGGATAGTGGGTGAAAAATTGCCTTCTGACCATGGTGAAGACCTCACCGAGGTTTTTGTCGATGCGGAAAAAACCCTGGGCAAACGGTTAAGGCTTTTGGGATACCGAAACGATGTGCCTGCTGTTTTGGCCGCTGCGGATATTTTTGTTCTTCCCAGCCTTTTTGAAGGGCTTCCCATGTCGGTTATCGAGGCGATGCTGACAGGTTTGCCCGTGGTGGCCAGCGATATAAAGGGCTGTCGCCAGTTGGTTAAAAATGGGGTTACCGGCTTGCTTGTTCCCCCTGGAGATAGTGCAGGGCTGGCCAATGCCCTTAATGAGCTGGTTCAGTCTTCACAAAAGCGTAATACTATGGGGCTTGCCGGGCTGAAAGAGGCTTTTATGCGTTATAATGAGAAAAATATCCTGAAAAATACGGCCAGCAGGTTGTTGTCCAAGGGGTCTAAAACGCGATAGTCTTGCAGGAGTAAATATTGTAGGCTCAAAATAAGGGTGGGGTCCTTGCACCTATGGCCTGGCTCTTATGGGGATGGGACGATTTCAATGCCCCTTATTGGGATCCTGATTTGCAACCCTTATTTGGGCTTATACTGTACTTTAGCTTTATATTTTTCTTTAGGCTTACATTTTTGGTAGCTGGCAGGTGGTGGTCACGGAAATTCCTTATCATGTCCAGAAATCCCGTCTTATTGAACAAGTTGCCGATCTTCTATTTGACCAAGCTTAATTTTATGGAACGTGTTTTGGCCTATTCGGTTTATATCTAAAAGATAGAGATAAAGAGGGCGTAAAGAATTTTTAGAAAATTTTAGGGTTTCCGTTTTATTTTTATTATTTTTCAGAGGGAATGGTTTATGTCAGAAAAAAGCACAGCAAAATCCGATTCAGTCAAACCCGAAAAAGATGTTATGGAGCTGATCACTGCTGATATTGGGGGAACCAATGCTCGTTTTGCTTTTGCCCGCGTGGCCAATGGGCGCGTTCTTGAAGTAGAAAAGGAGATTACCCTTAAAACAGCTGAGCATGCAAGCCTGCAGTTGGCGTGGGAGCATTTTGGGCGCCAGGTTGGTCGCACTCTACCGGACTCGGCAGCTATCGCCATAGCCTGTCCTATCCATGGGGAAGTTTTAAAGCTGACCAACAATCCGTGGGTGATCCGCCCGGCAGATCTGCCCGCCAAGTTAGGGGTAAAGAACCTGACCCTGGTTAATGATTTTGGTGCTGTAGCCCATGCTGTAGCCCATGTTGGTGAAGAGTCTCTCAAGCATCTTTGTGGCCCTAACAAAGCGTTGCCTCAACAGGGAGTTATTACCATTGTGGGCCCAGGTACGGGGTTGGGTGTGGCTTATCTTACCCTTTATCCAGGGGGGTATATTGTTGGGGAAACAGAAGGCGGTCACATTAATTTTTCCCCTGTCGATGAGCTGGAAGATAATATCCTTCGCTATTTACGTAGGCGTTTCCGCCGGGTTTCCGTAGAGCGGATTGTTTCAGGGCCTGGCCTTGGCAATATTTACGAAACCCTTGCAGCCAATGCAGGCTTAGCCGTGGCTCGCCAGGAAGATAAGGTGTTGTGGGATATGGCCCTTTCGGAAAGTGACCATCTGGCTTCGGCGGCGTTCGATCGTTTTTGTATGTGTTTGGGAACAGCTGCAGGCAATTATGCCCTTGCCCAAGGCGCAAGAGGGGTAGTGATTGCAGGGGGATTAGGCCAGCGCCTGGCAGACTTTCTTCCCCGGTCTGGTTTTGCTGAACGCTTTGTTGATAAAGGCCGTTTTGAGCGGATGATGGCAGATATTCCCGTTAAGCTCATGACTTACCCTCAACCAGGCCTCTTAGGGGCTGCGGCAGCTTTTGCCAAGAAATATACAGTGTCAGGCATAGCGGTAAGCGAGAGTAGGCCGTAATATCTTGCAGATCCTTTTAAAGGGGTTCTTACGTCTTCTTGAAAGGCGTTAGGCAAAAACCACCTTAACAGGTGGTTTTTTGTCGTTTGGCGGTCTGTTTTTATGACCTGTTTTTATAATCTAGGCAGAAGCGGGTATTACGGGGTGGCTTGCATGGCTTGGGCTGCTTTTATTAATCCTTCTGTTCCTTGGATATCCTGCTGGAGGAGGGTTATATTGCGAGCAGGGACTTTAATAGGCAATTGCGGAGAATGTAGGCTAGCATAGGTGAGAATAAAGCTGGTCATGCCGATCAGGAATTTTTCTGGTGTAAAGTGGCTGGTTTCAAGGATGTGAAGCAAGTTGGGCGTATGGCGTATAGTTTCGCTTTCCTCGGCAATTGTTCGTCCTTCAAGGGAGGGAAAGTGGATTCCGGCAGTTTTTCCTACCAGAAATACGGTGCGGGCGCGGTTGATAAAATCTGTGGGTAATTCATAGGCCATCGCCTTGGTAATATCCTCGCTAATGGCCTTGCGGGTTTGAGGGGGTAATGGGGTTCGGTGCTGAGCAGGGGATTGGGGGGCGCTTTGTGGATGGGAGCGGTGGCGCACATCTGCCGTGGGAGGTGTGTGCTGGGCCAGTTGGGTAAAAGAAGTGAAGGATGTTGAAGAGGAAAGTGTAGTATGGGGAAATGGTGATAGTCTCTTTAAGGCTGTCTTTTGCGCTGTGGTTTTTTGTTCTTTAGGGAAAGAATGATGCGGGGTTTTTCCTTCAAAAAAGATCCTTCCTCCGGAGGAAGTGGGAGAGAGGTTCTGCTCAGAACTTGGCCAGGCAAAGGCAGAGGAGAAAAGCTGAACGGGGAAGCCTGCTGCTCCTCCAACCAGAAGGGTTACGAGAATAAAAACTCCTGTCTTATAAAAACGGGGTAGTAGGTGGGCCATAGAGGGTAAGCACTCCATTATTATTCTTTTGAGAAAATTCTCTAGTTAGGAAATCCTCTGGGGGAAGGACATGCTCTTTGAGCAGGAATATCTTTGAGGGAGAAAAAGGCGCTTGCCTCCAATGAGAGGCTGCCCCCCCGAGAGGAGGCTACTCCTTGAAGGAGGTTACCCCTTGAGGGTTCCCTCTGAGAGGGGTTATCCTTCGAGAGAGGTTATCCCGAGGGAGCAGCAAGCCATTTCCTGGGCTTTTATTGGTCATCCATTAAGCTTTTCGACCAAAGAGCCATGAGGGATAGGGGGGAAATATGCTGCAAGAGCCTGGAATGTTCCAACAGCTGTAAAAAATTTCGCTGTAAAAAAATTTCATTGTGTTATGTCTCATTTATGGGTAGCTTTCCGCCGTAAAAGGGCTATACCCATTCCCCCTTGCGCATTAAAGGCTGCCTTTCCTGGGTTTGGCTTAAGCCATCAACATCGATTTCTCCTGACCCAATCATCCAATCGACATGAATGATGCTTTGATTAGCTCCTTTTTCCAGCAATTCCTTATCGCTTAAAGCTTCTGCATTCATCATGCATTTGCTGTAAGACTGCCCCAAGGCGATGTGGCTGGCTGCATTTTCATCAAAAAGAGTATTTTGAAAAAGAATATTCTGTTGGGCGATGGGAGAGGAGTGGGGAACTAGGGCTACCTCTCCTAGCCGTCTGGCCCCTTCATCGTTGGCAATCATGCGGTGGAGGGCATCTTCTCCCTTTGTGGCATGGGCTTCGGTAATGGTGCCGTCTTTAAAGGTGACCCGTATGTTATCGATTAAATTCCCCTGATAGGAGAGTGGCTTGGTGCTTTGCACGTGCCCGTTAACCCTCAGTCTATGAGGGGTGGTAAATACTTCTTCGGTAGGAATGTTGGGGTTACAAATAATACCGTTTTGGGTTTCTTCGGCTCCTGCTGCCCAAAAATGGTCATCAGCCAAGCCAATGGTCATGTCGGTACCGGGGCCGGTAAAATGCAAGGCAGAAAACCGCTGGGTGTTCAGTTGAGTGGCCTTTTTGTTCAGCTGGGCGTTATGGTCTTTCCACTCCGCAATAGGGTCTGTACCCCGAATGCGCGAAGCGGTAAAAATAGCCTCCCACAGATTTTCTACGGCCTGATCGATAGGAATATCTGGAAAAACCTTGGCAGCCCATTCCGGAGTGGCAAAGGCAACAATGGTCCAATTTGTTGCAAAGCTGGTGATAAGCTTCATGGCTTTTTGGTTGGCTATGCTAGAAGCCTTGGTGGCACGGGCAATACGTTCGGGGGCAATATCGCTTAATAGCGAGGGGTCTTCCCCCGTAATGGCCATACGGGCGGCACCGTTTTGAAAGGCCTCGGCAATACCATCGGCAAACCACTGGGAAGCATAGTCAAAAATAGCTTCATGACCGTAAAGGAATCGGGCTTTTTTAAGGATGTTGTCCGAAAAAATCGGCGTTACCTGGGTTGTTCCCACCTGATAGGCATATTTGGTAATGGTGCGCACGAGGGGGAGGGCTTCGATGGGAGCGCTGATGATCAGCTCCTGGCCTGGGCGAAGGTTAAGGCCGGCTTTAACTGCTACTTCTCCAAGTTTATCAAGGAGTGTGGCAAAGCGTTGGTGAGTGTCGGTCATAGTCATTCCTGGATAAGAGAGGAGTTTATAAAAACAGAAACACCCCCTAAAGGGAAGCCCAAAATGATAAATGATACCGGAATCAAAAACCATTCCTAGAGCTCTATCGATCACAACAACCATAAAGGGTTACCGACCCAAAAGGGTTCTAAGGGGCCTACGGTTTTCTTAAAGCCAATGCTCTGAAAGCCAAGTGCTGAGCGGTGGGCGGTGGGCGGTGGGATTTTAAGCCTTGAAGTTTTCAAGTCAAAGGTGGAGGGAGATTTTCAGCCAAAGTGGTTAACAAGGTGGTTAAGAGGTAAGGCAGAGGGAAAATTTAAGGGGCATTCAGGGGGGGAGGTTGGGAGGAGGAAATATTATGCTGAATCCATATGAGGATAAAAGCAACGATATAAGTCACTTCGGCGTCTGTCAGGGTTTGGCCTTTGGGAATATGGTGCCATTTTTGCAAACAGCTACGGCAGCATGTGGCGGTGGCATGCTGGGCTACAAAAACAGGGTGCCCTTTATAGGGGGTTTGTTTGCCATCTTTAGGGGGAAAGGCCGGTTGAAGGCGCTGCTTGATAAAAGTTGTGGCATGGTCTTCAATTGTCTTTATCCCCTTTTGCTGTACGTAGGTGCATAATTTAGAGCTGAGGCGAAATTTCCGGCGAAAAGCCGAGCCTTGCAAGGCTGTAAGACGTTGGGCCATCATCTCTTGAAAAGATGGGTCAGAACGGGGCGGAATGGTCATGTCTAAATGACCATGCCTAAAAGGTTAGCTTGTTTATGGGCATAGCTGTTTTTAATAGGGCCACGTTTTTAATGAAGTCATCCTTTGTATTTTAACGCTGATGGGAGTGCCAGCTGCCGCCGGAACCATACCATGGGCGGTGATTTTGCTGCTGTTTTGTATGGGTCTGCTTTCTATCAAAAGGATGGGATTTACGGCTATCTTGGCGGTAATTCCTCTCTTGGCGATCATTTTGTTGATAGTCTTGACGGGTCTCTCTTTGAGTACGCTGGTAGCGTTGCCTGCTAAACTCGTCTCGGGGGGAAACCTGGCCCGATAAAGGCTGCTGTCCAGAGGTAGGGGGCAGGGCCTGGGTGGTTGGCGGAGTGGTCTGCTGTGGGAGGGCGGCATCGTTAGGAGTTTGGGCCTGGGCAATGGAAGTGATCAAGCCATAAATGCTTGCAAGAAATAAGGCAGGAATAAAAAGGCGTTTCATTGGGGTATTCCTTATTTTCTGTTTGAATTAATAATGAGGGCTTTAAATAATGAAAGGCGATCAAAAAGGGAAAAGTTTATTACGTTATTGATAACTTATGGCTTTTCCGATTTTTTTACAATGTTGGGATTGCAAGAACATCAGTTCAAGAGAAGAAAATTCTCGCAGATTTCCTAAAAATTCCTGTTATTGAGCACGTTTTACACAATGAAATTTTTATACAATGAAATTATTGAGCACGTTATTAAAAAACTGTCTTAAAAAATCCAAAAAACCGTCTTAAAAAAGTCAGTACCGAGCAAACCTCTCTGAAACCTGGTGGGAGAATAGGGCATGGACTCTTCAAAGACTCTTCAAATTTTTTATTTTTTAAGAGTTTTTTATTTTTTTAAGACCCACGCCTTGAGGCGAATCAGCCCCGTTTTTCTTTTTTCTGCGCCTTTGTTTTCTTCTATGCCTTTTTCGATCAAGTTTTAAAAATCATTAAATTTTAAAACTCTTTATGGCTTTAAGCGCACGAGAATATGCCGTTTTTTGCCAAGGGAGAGTTTGAGTTGGCCCTCAACAAAATCCTTAAGGGTAATGGCCTGTTCTTCATCTTGTACCGCCATATCGTTTAAGCGCATCCCTCCTCCCCTGATTAACCGGCGAGCTTCTGCGTTACTGGTGGTCATTGCCGTAAGGGCTAGCAGTTTGAAAGCCGGCAGGCCATTTTCCAGTGCACTGGTTTCGATTTCCTTTACAGGGAGAGAGGAATGATGGCCTGTATGGCCCTTTTCAAACTCCTCAATGGCAGTTGCCAAGGCTTTTTGGGCCTTCTCGCGCCCATGGCATAGGGCTGTGGCTTCTGTGGCGAGGATTTTTTTGGCTTCATTAATTTCAGCACCGGGGAGAGAACCCAAACGTTCACATTCTTTAAGGGGAAGTTCTGTAAATAATTTCAGGAAACGGGTTACGTCTGCGTCTTCTGTATTACGCCAGAACTGCCAGTAGTCAAACACTGGGAGTCGTTCTTCTGAAAGCCAGACAGCTCCTTGCGCCGTTTTGCCCATTTTGCTGCCTGAGGAAGTGGTCAGAAGCGGGGCTGTGAGGCCAAAAACCTGCTGGCCCTCCGTTCTGCGGATAAGCTCAACACCTGAAACAATATTTCCCCACTGGTCGGACCCGCCCATTTGCAGGGTAATATTCTGAGTTCGGTAAAGCTCTCGGAAATCGTAAGATTGAAGGATAGAGTAGTTAAACTCCAGAAAAGTCAGCCCTTGTTCACGCTCAAGGCGAGATTTGACTGAATCAAACGAGAGCATGCGGCTGATGGAAAAATGAACCCCCACATCCTGAAGGAGTGAGATATAGGAGAGCTGGTCCAGCCAGTCTGCATTATTGGCAATAAGGGGCGTAGGGCCGTGAGCCTCCCCAGAGAAGAGAAGCTGGTGGATGTTTTTGCTAATGCCTTCAAGGTTTTTTTGAATGGTTTCAGCCGTCATCAGCTTGCGGGCTTCCTC
This sequence comes from Entomobacter blattae, assembly GCF_014672835.1. Taxonomy (NCBI): domain Bacteria; kingdom Pseudomonadati; phylum Pseudomonadota; class Alphaproteobacteria; order Acetobacterales; family Acetobacteraceae; genus Entomobacter; species Entomobacter blattae. Next base: position 993,148 of record NZ_CP060244.1, read on the forward strand.
GCGGAAGGAGGGGTCTCCGATGCGGGCTGTCCCGCCACCAAGCAAGGCTACAGGGGTATGGTGGTGTTTGCGCATAAGCCTTAGAAGCATCAGCTGCACCATAGAGCCTACATGTAGGCTATCGGCGGTGGGGTCAAAGCCAATATAGCCCTTTATAGGGCCTTTAAGCATGGCTTCATCAAGGGCTGCCAGGTCTGTTGCTTGAAAAATAAACCCTCTGGCTTGGGCTTCCTGAAGAAAGGGGCTTTTAAGTTCTGTGGTCATCGGAGCAATTTCGTTATGAATATATAAGAAGTATTAGAATAGGGATAGCCGAAAAAACAAGAAAAATTCTTAGGAAGTCAAATTTTTAGGGCGCAAGCTTTCTAGGGCCTCGGTCTTTCAGAATGTCCCAGATCAGAATGCCATAGAAGCGAGAGGCTTGAAAAAACCTGGGAAACAAAAGCCCGAAAAAAACAAGCCAGAGAAAAGTCAGAGCAATAAAAAGCCAGAGAGGCGCGATAAGATATTCAGGCAGAGAAAGTTTCATCCGAAAAGCCAAACAGAAAAGCTCACTTTAACAGTACAAAGCCAATAGCCGGAGTGCCAGGAGTACTAGAAGAAGAGCCGGAAAAAACAAAACACCCTGCCTTTTGACGAAGCAGGGGTTTTAAGGGGGAGGGTAAAAAGATTAATCAGCGGCCAGCATTAACGGGGCATGTTGCTGGCAAAGGTTGACATGGTGTTCAATCGCTTCACTGACATGCTCGGCATGGTTGGCAAAAACATGGTCTGCCCCATTGAAGATCCGATAATCCACCTCAACCCCTTTTTGGGTATTGAGCTTATCTACCAGCTTGCGGACTTCTGGCTCAGGCACAAGGTTGTCTGCATCGCCTGCAATCATAAGGCCGCCACAGGGACAGGGGGCCAGAAAGCCAAAATCATAATGGTTGGCAGGGGGGGCAACGCTAATCCAACCTGTCACCTCAGGCCTGCGCATTAAAAGCTGCATACCAACAAAAGCCCCGAAGGAATAGCCGGCAATCCACAAGGCTGTAGCATTGGGGTTGATGGATTGCATCCAGTCCAGGGCTGCTGCGGCGTCGGAAATTTCGCCGTTACCGCCGTCGTAGCGGCCCTGGGAGCGGCCTACCCCGCGGGAATTGTAACGTAAGACAGAAAACCCCATTTTCTGAAAAGAGCGGTACATCGTATAGGTAATGCGGTTGTTCATGGTGCCGCCGTGAAGCGGATGGGGGTGCAAGATAAGGGCCAAGGGGGCATCCTCATCAGAAGAATGGTGATAACGACCCTCAAGACGACCCACCGGGCCGGCAAACATGATCTCTGGCATTATATTACTATTCCGCAGTCTGCGCTGTTTGTTTAAGGCAAAACAGCCAAGTTATTGGGTGTGTCTTAATGATATAAAACGGCTAGGTTAAGAAAGGAAAAAAACCAATTTCTCCTTTTTCCGCAAGGTGCTATAGAAAAAGCACAATTTGGAAACGTAAAAACATAGACGCTCTCAGTATAAAATAGTGAATAGGTTTTAGGTATTTATGGAAATTAAGACCGATTCGATATGCTAAGTTATAACCTCCCTTTTTGAAAAATTATACAAAAAAAACGTTTGGTAAAAGTTTCTGTATGAAAATTTAGGAACCGATCACTATTTTTGTGAAAGGGGTGAGTGCTGTAATCTCGCCATAATTATGACTTGGACTCGTTAATGATACGTTAATAAAACAAAAAAATAGCCGACTAATTTTTTCTAGAAATAACGAACAGGGAGAACGCCAAGGAAGGCTTCTATAAGTCTTGTTAAAAAGTCAATTTTTATTAAATAGGAAGGGTTAAGGACAGTAAGAAGTAAGAAGTAAGAAAGAAGGGAAGGAAAGGAAAGGAAGGAGGAGAGGGGGTGATCAAACCGCCTTATGAGCGCTAAACTCATAAGTGCTCAAGGGGTTCCCCATGAACAGGCCTTTAAGCGGCTACAGGTTTGTGGGGAGTAATCAGGAAGAAGGAAGAGAAAGAGCCGTGCAGGATAAGGAAGGCCAAAACAGGCAGCAGGTCAGGCGCGCTGAGGTGGCCTTGAAGGGGCAAGCCAGTGTGTATCTTGATGCGAATGCCACAGAACCTCCCCGTCCAGAGGCTTTGGCAGCCTTAATGGAGGCGGCAAGCCTTACGGGTAACCCGTCTTCTGTGCATAAGGCTGGGCGTTTGGCACGTGCTCTGTTGGAAGATGCACGAGAAAACCTGGCCCATTTGTTTTCTGCCTCGGTTGAAAATTGTATCTTTACGTCTGGGGGCACGGAAAGCAATGTCTTGGCGATGCAGGCGTTAAGCCAGGGCAGGCGCCTTTATGTGGGGGCAACGGAGCATGATGCCGTAAGGAAGTTTTCTGCTCATTCCCAAATCTTGCCTGTTTTGCCTCATGGTGTTCTTGATCTTGAAAAGCTCGATCAGGCACTTTCTGCCCCAACCCCTATGGGATATGAAAGCCCTGCCTCTTTCAACTATAATCATGAAAGCAGGATTTCAGAAACTTTGTTCTCATCGCCTTCCCGATCACAGAGCCAGACTTCGGAAAACCTTCCTGTAAAAAATTCAGCGTTAAAAAGAGCGCTCGATGGGGCATCAGAAAGAGGGTCGAGAAAAGAGGTACCAGAAAAAGGAGCTCTAGAACAAGAAGCCGCCGAACAGTGGGGCGCTTCCCTCTCCCAATCGGGATTCGAGCAACCCACCTTACAGCACCCTTTTAGTCATTTTCTAGATCGCTCTTCGAGAGCAGGGGAGAATGGGAAACTGGTATGTGTGATGTGGGCCAATAATGAAACAGGCGTTATTAACCCGATCGCTGAAATTGCCCGTATCTGCCATAAACATAACGCGTTATTGCATGTGGATGCAGTGCAGGCTGCCGGGCGTATGGCCATTAATTTTGCAGAGAGTGGCGCAGATAGCATGGCTATTTCCAGTCATAAATTGGGGGGGCTTAAAGGCGCTGGGGCTCTTTTTCTTAAGCCGAGCCATTTTCGCCAAACCATGCCCTTAATGCCCCTTTTTGCAGGAGGTGGACAAGAACAGGGCCGCAGGGGGGGAACACCGGCTTTGCCAGCCCTGGTGGCCTTTGCTGCTGCTGCACAGGCAGCCTTATCAACCCTTGGCGAGTATCACACTCATCTTCGGGCCTTACGAGATGCCCTGGAGCAGGCAGCTGTAAAAGCCGGCGCGCTCGTAGCAGGCCAGCAGGCCGAGAGGCTGGTCAATACGTCAAGCCTGGTTTTAGCGGGCAAGTCTGGGGCAACTCAGCTTATGGCTTTGGATATGCTCGGGGTTTGTGTCTCTGCAGGGGCTGCGTGCTCTTCGGGTAAGGTGGCGCGCTCTCATGTGCTAGAGGCGATGGGCTATGGGCCTATGGCGGGGTGTGCCATACGGGTATCGCTTCCATGGAATGTGAAAAAGGAAGAGGTGGCTATTTTTATTGAGCGCTATAAGGGCATGGTGCAAACTTTTCAAAAGGGAGGCTCCCATGCAGCCCATTTATCTTGACAATCAAGCGACGACGCGGTGCGATCCCCGTGTGGTGGTAGAGATGTTGCCCTGGTTTGCTGAAGAATTTGGTAACCCCCATAGCAGCCACCATGCAAAAGGGATAAAGGCAGCCCAGGCTATTGAGGAAGCCCGCCAGCAGGTGGCAACCCTGATAGGGGCAGAGGAGCGGGAAATTCATTTTACTTCTGGGGCAACGGAATCCAATAACTTGGCCATAAAGGGGGCAGCCCGGTTTGCCAGCCTTTATCGCCCTGAGAGTCCTCGGCGAATTATAACCCTGGCGACTGAGCATAAATGTGTTTTGGAATCCGTTCAGGATCTGGCGGCAGAAGGCTTTGAGCCCGTTATCCTTCCGGTGCAGTCCGATGGATTGGTGGAGCCTGCTATGTTAGCCCACGCGCTGAAAACGCCCTCCTTGTTGGTCAGTATTATGATGGCCAATAACGAGACAGGCGTGCTTCAAGATATCCCAGCCCTTGCGGAAATGGTGCATGCGGCTGGGGCCAGTTTTCATGTGGATCTGGCCCAAGCGGTAGGAAAAATACCGGTAGATGTCAAGGGGATCAATGTTGATTTTGCCTCAATTTCTGCCCATAAATTCTATGGTCCAAAAGGGGTTGGAGCACTTTTTGTAAGGCGCAAGCCACGGGCACGCTTGGTGGCGTTATTTTCGGGCGGGGGGCAGGAGCGTGGCTTGCGGGCAGGCACGCTACCAACCCCATTAATTGTGGGGCTGGGGGCTGCGTGTAAGCTCGCCCAAGAGGAAATGCCCGCTGAAGGAGAAAGGCTAAAGGCCTTGCGCAACAGGCTGTTGCAGCAATTGCAAAAGGGTGTGCCCCAACTTTCCATTAACGGGAGTATGGACTATCGCCTGCCGGGAAATTTAAATGTCTGTTTCCCAGGAGTTCGTGCTCTCGACTTGATGGCTGCTGCCCCTTTGGTGCAATGTTCTACGGGTTCGGCTTGTACATCCAGCACGGTTTCCCCTTCTTATGTTTTAAGGGTCATGGGGCTTTCTGCAGACATGGCTGCCTCAGCTGTGCGGCTGTCGTTGGGACGTTTTACGACGGCTGAAGAGGTTGATAGGGCGGCATCTCTGTTATGCCGTGCATACCAGGTTGTATATTCTGCCGTAAAAGGGTAAGAAGCAAAAAAAGATGAACCTCAATAGGAGGAGCTGCCTGGTGCCCAGTTCTTGCAGTGTTCTTGCAGTCTTGGTATTGCTGGGCTAAAAACCTGTCTTTATCGCATAGCTTGTGATCGTAGAGTTTGTGACCGCAAAGTTTAGTGCCCGTAAAGTTAGTGCTTGGGGTTTGGTTTTAAGCCCCAGGCTATGAATATTGTTTTGCCGTTTGCCGGTATCTTTTATATCGAGAGCCGGTATGTTTTGTATCAAGAGGTTGTACCATGCCATCTATGATTTTTGTTGAAGCTGATGGAACCCATCGCGAGGTGGATGCCCCTGTCGGGCTTTCGGTATTGGAGATTGCGCATCAACATGGTGTGGATCTGGAAGGGGCCTGTGAAGGCTCCTTGGCCTGTGCAACCTGCCATGTGATTGTCGATCCTTCCTGGTATGACAAATTGCCCAAAGCCAGTGACGATGAGGAAGACATGCTCGACCTTGCCTTTGGGTTGGAGAAAACATCCCGTTTGGGTTGCCAGATTATTATGACAGAAGAGCTCGATGGCTTGGTTGTACGTTTACCCAAGTCGGGCTGAGACCCAAATCAGGCTGTGCAGGGCATGATATTTATGATGCTCGCAGGGGTGCAGAGCAAGGTTGCAGATAAGCTCAAAATTGCTCATTACGTTATTGATGCTGAAGAGCGTTTTCACACTTCTGCCATTCAGCTTTTTTCGGAGTTCTATGCCAGGGGCGAAATACTCTGAGCACACCGAGCTCAAAGGGTATTGGCCACAAAATACTGGCTTGCGGCTTCCCTTATAATAAAGTTACTCTAAGCTCTAAGCTCTAAGCTCTAAGCTCTAAGCTCTAAGCTCTAAGCTCTAAGCTCTAAGCTCTAAGCTCTAAGCTCTAAGCTCTAAGCTCTAAGCTCTAAGCTCTAAGCTCTAAGCTCTAAGCTCTTAAGGTAAAAGCAAAAAATTGTGTAAGGCCCCATTAAGGAGTTTGGGGGTTAAGGCTATGTTTTCTGAAGCGTAGGAGGAGAGCTGACACAATTTTTAGCTGACAAAAACCTTTTTTAGCTGACAAGGCCTTGCTGGCTTCTTTATAGAGTGAGGAGGAGATAGTGAGGAAGGAGCGCTTTAATTTAAGGAACGCTTTTAGGGCGTCTCTATTTTAGGGCATCTCTGCAGCTTCCCTATAAAGGTTACGGCGTTTAAAGGTTATTGCGTTTAAAATTTACTAAAGTCTATTGGGTTACACGGAAAAAAGGGGTCATCAAGTGCGGATCATGGTCGCGATGTCGGGGGGGGTAGATAGCAGCGTTGTGGCTGCCCGTCTGGCTGCAGAAGGCCACGAGGTTATCGGCGCAACCCTTCAGCTTTACGATTCGCGCGGAGAGGCTAAAAAAGGATCGTGCTGTGCGGGGCGTGATATTTATGATGCCCGCAGGGTCGCGGATAAGCTCAATATTGCCCATTATGTTATTGATGCTGAAGAGCGTTTTCGTACTTCTGTCATTCAGCGTTTTGCGGAATCCTATGCCAGGGGCGAAACACCTGTTCCCTGTGTGGCGTGTAATCAGGGGGTAAAGTTTACAGATCTGTTAAACATCGCTCATGATTTGGGAGCAGAAGCCATGGCAACCGGCCATTATGTGCGCCGCATAAAGGGGGAGGGGCGAGCAGAGTTGCATCGCCCGGTTGATGACTCACGTGATCAGTCCTGGTTCTTGTTTGCCACCACCCAGCAGCAGCTGGAATTTTTACGCTTTCCCTTGGGCGATATGCCTCATAAAGAGGCGGTTCGCGCTGAGGCAGCTCGGTACGGGCTAGATGTGGCCGATAAACCCGATAGTCAGGATATTTGCTTTATTCCCAGTGGGGATTATGCCCAGGTGGTGGAGGCTCTTCACCCGGACATGGCTCAGCCAGGCGAAATTGTAAACGCCCATGGCCAGGTCTTAGGTCAGCATGATGGGGTGATTCGCTATACTGTGGGGCAGAGCAAGCGTTTGGGGAACTTGGCCAGCATTAAAGGGGTGCGCCATATGGTGACCCAAATTGATGCCAAAACCCGCCGTGTTGTCATTGGTCCTAGGGATACCCCCCATATTCAGTCCTTTTTTCTGCGCGATGTGAACTGGCTGGTTGATGAACCAAGAGAAGAGCCCCTTTCCTGCACGGTTCAGATCAGGGCTCGTGAAGGGGCCAGGCCGGCTAAAATAAGCATTACACCCCAGGGACACGCACTCCAGGGACAGGTGCAGGTTCTCTTGCACGAGGCCGCCATGCCTGCCCCAGGTCAGGCTTGTGTTTTTTATACAGGCAGCCGGGTGTTGGGGGGCGGTTTTATTTTACCCAGCCCCACTTCTCTTAGCCATGCTGTAGACGCAATGGCCTCAACCCCGTAAATTTTGCCCTGGTGATAAAGGCCCCTTGTTATAAAATTGTTATAAGGGGGGATTAACAGGCTTGAAAACTAAATGGAGGAGGGAGTGATTCGGGCTTGCCATGGCCTCGCTGATGAGCAGATTTGGCTAAACTCTACAGGGCAAGTTCCACAGGAGCTCCATAGGGGCCAAGCATTATAGGGTTAAGCATTACAGGGTTACAGGGCCAAGATCATAGGGAGTGGAGGAAAGTGTAAAAATTGGCCGACTGGTTTCTGTAATTTCCCAAGCTCCATAGGGGGTAGAAGAAAGGGTGAGGGCACAACCATGCGTGTTTTAAGCGTATTGCCCCCGCGGGAGGGGTTTTCAGACCATAATATTGGGGCTATTGGATTATTGGTGGCCCATCAGGCTGTTCCGGGCGATAGGATTGTAGGCCGAAGCTTGCCCCCTGGGGTTAAACCTTATAGGCAGAAGGTGTTTTTGCCAGTACCCTCTCCACCGTGTTGGTTGAGCCCTTTTCCCCTTAAGGCGGCAGCCCGTTATGCCGCAGGGGTGAGCAAGCTTATTAACCGTGTGAAGCCCGAGCTGGTCGAGGTGCATAACCGCCCGGAAATTATGCTCAGGCTTATCCGTCGTTTTCCTACTCTTCCCTTTATTCTCTATATTCATAACGACCCGCAGGGGATGCGAGGGGCAAAAACAGTGCGGCAACGTAGCCTGTTACTGCGCAAAAGCCAGGTCATGTGTGTTTCGCACTGGTTAAGGGCGCGTTTGATTGAAGATGTGCCAGAAAAATTGGCAAATCAGTGTGGGGTTTTACCCAATAGTATTGCTGTTCCCCCCATTGAGGACGTTCTGCCTCTAAAGCAACGGCAAAAAACTCTGCTCTTTGCTGGCCGCCTGGTGGCTGATAAGGGAGTGGACCTCCTCCTTAAGGCATGGGAGGGTGTAAAGCCCCATAGGCCAGGGTGGCAACTGAGGCTGATTGGTGCTGACAGGTTTTCGCCAAACAGCCCTACAACGCCCTTTCTGAAAGAGTTTTTACCTATGGCGCACAAGGCTGGGGTTCGTGTGGATGGCTATCGCCCTCATCAGGATGTGCTGCAGGCGATGGCTGAAAGTGCAGTTGTGGTGGTGCCTAGCCGGTGGGAAGAACCTTTTGGCATGACAGCGCTTGAGGCGATGGCTGCAGGAACCCCCGTGATTGCGGCCAATCGTGGGGGCTTGCCGGAGGTTGTAGGCCAGGGGGGGCTTGTGCTCAACCCCGAAGATACGCAAGGCCTTATTCAGGCCCTTTTATCTGTCACTGGTGATCAAGCCTTATGGGGCGCTCTTTCTGCCAAGGGCTATCAACAGGCCTGCCAGTTTGCTCGTGAGGATATTGTCAGGCATAGGCAATCTTTACGGCGGGCTGTTTTAAGGAAATACCCTTTTGGGCCCTTACGGTAAAGCGGTAAGGCGTAGAAAAATTTACGGGAATTATTACGGGAAATTTTATAGGAATTATTTTATTACGAGAAATTTTACTGGGGGAGGATCACATGATAACCTCCAATAGCTGCCTCTGCCAAAGTGGACATACCAGAGTGGACATAAGAGAAAGGCACATGCTCTAAAAGGATAGGGTTTCAAACTTGAGAAGGCAGAAGCGCCGAAGCCATTCTCAGTGGTAGCCTTCAGGACCCCCATCTTTTTGAGTTACCCCCTATGGCGGTAAAAACTATCGAACATGGGGCAGTGTTTATAAGAAATGGGATGGGCTATGATAACTGGTTTGAAAAAATATTGACCTCTCATGTTATCTCGCGCGATAAAATGATCTGTGTGAGTTGCTTTCTGGCTTTAAAAGAAAATACCAACCCGCATTTGTGGTTTTCTGTGCCAGATATGAAAAAATTAGCCATTCGGTTATCAGAAAAATTTTCGGCCCTTCTTCCAACCCAAAAGGTTGTCTTTGCTGATAACTTGGCTCGATTTGAGAAGACCTTAGATCAAATAGAAGAGAAGCAGCAGGAGATTCGCCAGCGTTTCTCGGATTTATCCTATGCGGCGACAGAGCCGGTTTTTAATATCATGCTGGATAGTTTAGGGTTTCATACCATAAATATGACTGTGCTACCCTTTTGGAGAAACACGCTCAGCTCTTCTATCAGGGTTTTCCTGCCTGTTGGGGTTTGGCCGTGGGAGGATTTGGCAAAGTTTGGGCAGTGATATCTCTCTGTTCAAGAAGGGGATTTTATCCTGCAGGCGATCTTTTGGTGGGGTCTCCAGGGTGCCGCATGATATCTTGAAAGGGCTTGGGATTGAAGCTTTGTCGGAATATCTTATTGAAATTTTAGAACTTGGTGACAATGAACTGGGTGGTCTTAAAGAAGGAATAGCCAATATCACTGGTCGAACTGTGTTTGCCAGGCATAAATATGAAACAGGCGTGCATCGGGTACAGCGTGTAATTGTCACTGAAAGTCAGGGGCGTATCCATACGTCTACTGTAACGGGTGCGGTTTATAGTATTCCCTCTCACAAATCTTGGCTTTTGCGATATCTGGGGCAATATCGGCCAATTCAATGGGGATTCTCACAGGTTATTCTCACAGGCCCTATTGAACGCCACCACTCTTCTCTACCTCCTGCTCCCCTGTATAGTCCACCGTGGAACTCACCCTTTCTATGTAACTCGCCCTTTCTATAACGTCGGCACCTATTATTCTTGCCAGTGAAACAATCTGTGGTAAAACAGCCTACAATCGGGATCTTAATATTAGCCTCAAGAACGAAATATCACCGCTTACAGAGAAAATGACATTCAAAGTGTTTACAGGCTTTAGGGTGTAAAGATTAATGATCGCCATATTAAAGTTATCGTGGGGAAGAGGCTGCAAAAGGTCGAAAATCAAGAGCCCAATGATGCAACAGATCGATGATATAACAGGTTTTAGTGCTACGGGGAGAGAAAGGCTGTATATCAACCAGCTCCTGAAGGAGTATAATACTTCCTTGGGGTAACTCCTTGGGATAATACTCCGTGGGGATACGCCCTTGCAGCTTGCCCTTAAAGCCAGTATTTAAAGGCTGAGCCCTAAACGGCAAAGGTTTTTCTCATAGTGGAAGCAGGTGATCAGCTGGATTTTCGGTTTTATATGTCGAAGGGTTTGGGAAGAAAGAGTGTGGGTAACCCAGAGGGAAAAGAGGGGCTTAGATATAACCACCGGTTATAGGTTGCAACAGGGTTTGAACAGCGATAGACACTGGGTGTTGATGGGCCTATTTTGATGAAGCCCAAATTTGAGTGTGGAGTTGGAACATGTCCTTTTGAGCGCTAAGGTGAATTACAAAAAGAAGAAGCCTAACTGGAAATTGAACATTTATTTTCTGGAGCGTGGTTTTTAGGGAGCCCTTCTATAGAGGGAAGAGTGCAGCTTACTATACGCTCCATGATATGCCCCACAACTCTTTTTGGTTCACAACATTTTTGGCCCATATCTTTTTGGTCTACGACCTTTTTGGAGAGTATGTTTATTGATTTAAGGGGCTTATCCCAATGATGCCAGCCTAATACAGAGATAGCCTAACACAGAGGTAAGAGAAAAGTGTGAAGAGTAAAAATTTTGTAGCTCCCCTTGATGCGCAATTAAAAATAGTAGGCTGTGGAGCCGTTTTGCTACTGCCTTTCTTTTTAACCCATTTTCGGGGTGGGGCAGAGGTGATCATAACCCTTACGAGCCTGTTATTTCTTCTTCATTCGACCCTTACTGCCTCTTGGGGGTGGATTAAACAGCCTATAGTGGTGGTGATGGCCTTATGGTGGCTCTGGGGGGTTATATGCTCCCTTCCGGTAAGGCCCATTTATGGTGGCCAGGTGGGGAGTTTTTTTCAATCTCTCGTCGTTGTACGGTTCTTGCTTTTTGTTGTGGCCATGCAGGTATGGCTGCTGGTCTCTACGCGGATGCAGACTCTTTTGAAAATTCTGTTATGTGTGTGTTGTGCTTATATTGTAGGCCAAATTCTCTTTCAGGCGATATTTGGGGTTAATTTTTTTGGTCAGCCCCGTTATTTTGATGGTACCTTAACAGGCCCCTATACCAAACCCAGGGCAGCGGCTCCTTTATCACGCCTGTTATTGCCGGTTTTACTTTTGGCCTGTTCGGCTTGGTGGCAGAAGGTTGACGATAAAACCAGACATGAAGGAAACACTTCCCTCCTGGTGCGATTGGGAACAGGAGCAGGCATGATAGTTTTACTGGCAGGGGGGTGTACGGTTATGGCCCTCGCTGGCCAGCGCATGCCTTTTTTACTTTTTGGATTGGGGGTGTTCATAGCCGCCTTGTGGATTAGCCAATTGCGTTGGGTTGTCGGTGTTTTAGCTGTTCTGGTGCCGGTTATTTTAGCAGGGGTGTATTATGCCTCACCGGGTAGTTTCCAACATTTGGTGATTTTGTTTGAAAATCAGATAAGCCATTTTTCTTCCAGCCATTATGCCCGTATCTATGCCAGAACCTGGCAGATGATTGAGGCCTACCCTTGGCTAGGGATAGGGTTTGATGGTTTTCGCTATGAATGTGCAAACCCTGCTTATTGGCATGACATGGTGCTTGTTCCTACCCCAGTAGGGAATGGGGGTGGAGCTGAAATTTGTGTGCAGCATCCTCATAATCATTATCTAGAGGCCTTAAGCAATGCGGGCTGGCCGGGCCTTCTCCTGTTTGGGGGGATGGTGGTAAGCTGGTTGGTGGTGCTGGCCAAGGGGTTGGCAGCCCTGCCAAGACAGCGGATATTCAGCGATAAAAAGGCCTGGGGTGTTGGGATTTTTGCTGCGGTTTTTATTCAGGAATGGCCTATCGCTTCTACCAGTTCTTTTGTGAATATGCCTTTGGGAGGGTGGTTTTTTTTATTGCTGGCTATGGGAATGGCAGAGTTTGCCCCTATATCCACTACAAGGACATCTTCACCTTATGGCCGCCAGAGAAATGAGAGGTTAGAGGAATGAGAGGCCCAAGGAGCGAGAGGCCAGAAAAGTGAGAGGAAAGAGTATTTTCCCATAAGACCAAGACCATAAGAGTATATTTTAAGTTATTAAGACCAGGTTTTGAAGTTATAAGACAGCTTGTTGATCAGCTTGATAGGAAAAAACCCATGCCAGAGAGCCCCATGTCACAGAGTCCCATGTCACAGAGCCCCACACCAAAGATATCTATGCCAGAGACTTTGACCTCTCCTCATCCCGCTTCTGCTGCACAGCAGACTATTCCTGTAACAGTGCTGACCGGTTATTTGGGAGCAGGCAAAACCACTTTGCTCAATCATATTCTTACTGCCGACCATGGGCATAAATATGCTGTGGTTGTGAATGAGTTTGGGGAACTGGGGATTGATAATGACCTGGTCGTGGATGCAGACGAAGAAGTGTTTGAAATGAATAACGGTTGTATATGTTGTACAGTCCGTGGTGATTTAATCCGTATTTTAGGCAGGCTTATTAAGCGCAAGGGCCGGTTTGATGGCATTATTATCGAAACCACTGGCCTGGCAGATCCAGCTCCCGTAGCCCAAACCTTTTTTGTGGATGAGGAAATAGGCCGTCAGACCCGTTTGGATGCGGTGGTAACGGTGGTTGATGCCAAGAATTTTCTGCAAACTCTGCAAGAAAGTCAGGAAGCCTCTAACCAGATTGCTTTTGCTGATGTGATTATTCTCAATAAGGTGGATGTGGTTGATGAGGAGACCCTTAAGGCCGTGGAAGCCAAAATCCGTACTATTAACCCTTTAGCCCCTTTGCATAAAACGGCCAATGGTCAGGCCAGGCTTGAGGATGTACTGGATCAGGGTGGGTTTGATCTTGAGCGTGTGTTAAAAAAAGTGCCAGACTTTCTAGAGTCTGATCACCATGACCATAATGAGGATATTATCAGCATGTCGTTTGAGATGCATGACCCTATTGATGGTCGGCGCTTTCAAGCTTGGATTGGCGAATTGCTCCAAGACAAAGGAGGCGATATGTTACGGACAAAAGGCATTCTCGATTTTGCTGGAGAAAACCAGCGTTTTGCTTTCCAGGCCGTGCATATGATGGTGAATGGCGATTTTATTGGCCCTTGGAAAGAAGGCGAACCACGGGTTTCACGCTTGGTTTTTATTGGTCGTAACCTTAACCGCCCGCAGTTACGCCGTGGTTTTGAAGGCTGCAAAGCCTAACAGGGAAAGCCTTCTTCTCCCTTTATTGTGCCTTTAGTCAGGAACCAGGATATGCCTCAAACACCTTCTCCTCATATGTTGCCCCAAGGGGTTTCTTCTATGCCTCCTTCTGCTTCAGCAAGGGGAAAGGGTTCAGCACCTTTTTCCTCGTTGATCGATACCCGGGGTACTTTTTTAAAGGTTGAGCGTTTTATTGAATCCTGTGCGGTTTCCCAAAATGGGCAAAATTTTCTTTTTGCCACTTCAGAAGGGGATGTCTGGCTGGTGGCGCGTAAGGGGTTGAAGGATATCTCTTCTTGGCAGCAAATGGCTGTTCATGAAGGGCCAGTCTTGTGCCTTTCTGCCGATTGTAAGCCCGAGAGTTTCTTGACAGGGGGGGAAGATAACAGCCTGCGCCGTATTCATGCCGATGGACGTGTAGAGATTCTTTATACGGGCAAGCGCTGGGTGGAGCACTGCACCAGTTGGGTTGATGAGAAAGGCAGGAATGGGATGATCGCCTTTGCTTCTGGCAAGGAAGTGGTCTTGCTTAACCCAGAGGGAAAGGTCATCAAACAGCTTTCGCATGCCTCAACCGTCAGTGGCCTGGCTTTTGATGCCAAGGGCAAGCGTTTAGCCACCTCGCATTATAATGGGGCATCGTTATGGTATGTGCATGCGAGTGAAGACAAACCTCAGGAATATCACTGGAAGGGCAGCCATATCGGGGTGGTCCTTCACCCACAAGGAGAAGCCCTGGTGACCACCATGCAGGAGAATGAGCTTCATGGTTGGCGGCTGTCAGATGGCCATAATATCCGTATGAGCGGCTACCCTCGGAAGGTGCACTCCCTATCATTTTCCCGAAATGGAAAATGGTTGGCCACCAGCGGGGCCGATACAGTGGTCATGTGGCCCTTTTTTGGGGGTGGGCCCATCGGCAAGCCGCCGGTAGAATTGGCCGGCATTCCAGGCGTAATCTGCAATAAGGTGGCATTCCATCCCCAATTTGACCTGGTAGCAGCAGGCTTTTCCGATGGTACGGTCTTCTTAGCTGACACAAAGTCAGACCGTATGATGCCCGTAAGCCTTTCAACCCATCAGTTAGGGCCTGTATCCTGTCTGTGTTGTTCGCCTGACGGGGAGATTTTAATGTTTGGCACAGAGGACGGCACCATGGCCGTGGTTGACCTCTCCCTGAGTGCAGTATCCTAACATCCTAAGGGATGGTATTTCTAGATGGTATTTCTAAAGGAATGGTGATTTCTATCGAATAGGGGAATGGAACACGAATAGGGTGCCTGGAAAGAGGGTGCTGGAAAGGCTGGGAGGGGGGCATTTTTTACGGCCGTCTAAGAGGGATTTTGTCATGATGAGAGAGATCATGGGTGAGAGGAATAGAGGGATAATAGGCAAGAGGAATAATGACCCGATAAAACGGGGATAGCCTTTATGGCTTCGGTAGGCTGGGAGAAACTGCGGGGTGTTCTTGCACGGCAAGCATGTTTTTTGCCAGTGAGCTGTAGAGGGGGTGGCTGATAAAGCTGGAAATCCCATAGGCAGCAAAAGAGGTGGCAAGAAGGGCAAGAAGGATCTGCTGGTTATCCGTCATTTCCATAACAATAACAGCAGCGGTCAGCGGGGATTGCACAACGGCTGAAAAATAGGCAACCATTCCCAGTAAAACCAGGGTTCCCACTGTCGCATGGGGAAAGAATTGGGCTACCCATCCCCCAAGCCCTGCACCAATGGCCAATGAGGGGGCAAATATTCCCCCCGGAATGCCCGAACAGTAAGACACAATAGTGGCCAGAAATTTAAAAATAAAAAACGAAGCCGGATAATGGGCATCACCAATGACAATTTCCTTGGCTTGTTCATAGCCCGTGCCATAGGTGGTACCGTGGGAAATCAGCCCGATCATGGCCAGAACCAAACCACAAAGAGCCGCAAAGCTTACGGGGTGGCGGTTGAGCCATCCCCCTATTTTTCCGGGTAATCCCTTGGAGGTGGTGATAAGGATGCGGGAGAAAAGGCCGCCAGAAATTCCGCCCAGTATGCTACAGGCCATAATCCCTAGCCACTCTACCCCCACAGGCAGCCCCACATTGGCATGGCCAAAATAGGAGTAGTTTCCAATTAGCGCAATGGTGGTTACCCCAGAGATAACAACAGCGGCCAAAACAGTACCTGTTGTTTTTTGTTCAAATGAATGGCTCAGTTCTTCAATAGCAAAAACAATTCCCCCCAAGGGTGTGTTAAAGGCAGCGGCAACACCTGCCGCCCCACCCGCGAGAATAAGACTGCGGCGTGCGCCAATAGCAGTTACTTTGCCGAGTTGGCCAAAATTATGCAATAGGCTGGCCCCCACCTGGCATGTGGGCCCTTCACGGCCAATGGAAGCCCCACAAGCCAACCCCAATAGGGTGAGCAGAATTTTCCCCAGGGCTGTTTTAAGGGCCAAGATTTGATCTACCGTTTTCATGTCAGACATGTGTAGGCTGGCAATAACCTGGGGGATGCCGCTTCCCTGTGCGCCTTTAAAATAATTTCGTGTGAGCCAGATGGATAAGGCAAGTCCAGCTGGTGAGAGGGCAAGCATGATCCAGGCGTTTGTGTGGATGAGCTCCTTTTGCCATTGGGCAATAAGGTTGGCGATACTGGCAAAAACTACGGCAACAAAACCCACCAATATAGCCCCCACCCAGTAGGTCAGCTGCTTACGCTACTGTTCTGGTGCAAACCAGGCGGTTCGGCGAAGAGAGAGAAGAGGTTTATTGGGATGGAAAGATGGCATGGCCCTGAAACAAGAAAATGAAACTCTGAAGGTTGCGATAAAAGGAAGCGGTTTGCTGAATTCAATATGACCTGAATTATCTGAGATAGATATTTATCACTTTTTCTAAGAAAAGGTAATATTTGTTAAAAGATGAAACTGTTTAAATCCCTGCTTTCACGCTTTTCCGTTTCTTCTCCTTTCCTTGAGTGTTCTTCTTGAGCTCCAGTGCTGCGGTTTTAGGGGGTGGTTTGGCAATGGTTTTGGGGAGAATCTCGGGGAGTATTTAGTGATTATTGGTGTAAATGCTGGCTTTGTGTTTTATCCGTGAAATACCAGCGTAATAGACCTCTTTGGTTGTAGTATAGGAGCAGGTTTCAATATTGACCAGCACCCGATCAGAGCTAAAGACACTGAGGAGAAATGAGAACAGGAGGCATGAGAAGAAGAAGGTTAAAAAATGAAAGAATGGGAGAAAGTGCTTCTAAAAAATAAAATAGTCTAAGGATTATGGGTCTATAAGGATTAAGGCTCTAAAAGAAAAGGGTTGGGAGGATAGTTGAGGGGATAGATGAGGAACATTTTATCTCAGATGATAGAGCTTTTTAGTTGTGAATGTTTTTATAAAGCTTTTTAGAAAGAGTGCATAGCGTATCGTAAGCCTTAATAAGGCGTGTTTGAAAGAGAGATATTTCAACCATGCTTGATAAGAGCAGATGGTGGAAATGCTTGTGGTAAAAGTCTTCTGAATATGCGCATTTTTTACCACAGCCCGTTTGGGAAATGTGCCCTATCTTTGCACAAGGTTATATATCGCTCCAAAAATTCTGAAACAGGTAAAATACCCTTTATGGAGAAAGATCCCTTAATGGTAGAATCGTTATTTTGCTCGTAGAAAATATGGTTAGCCTGGGTATTAAAAACGCCATAGCCTGAGCCGTCTAACAAAGGTAATGGCATTCTGTTCGCTGTATCCGAATAGGCATTTTTAAACCCTTGTTTGATCATAGGCTGTATGCCACCATCAATGCCCGGGAAAAGTGGGCAAGCCTAGGGTTTTTCTGAAATGCCCTTGCTAAGGGAGAACACTGCGATCAACTTGCTTAAGACCTTCGACTAGCTTGGAAATTTCCACATCGTAAGGGAAAATTGCCATTGAAGACATTTTTTGGAGATTTATTAGCCGAATTTACAGGAAAAGATGTTGGCTTTTCTAACCGAGAGGTTCAAAATACTTTCGCTGCCAAATAAGGTCCTCCTCTTGTGAGTCCTCCTCTTGTGAGTCCTCCTCTTGTGAGTCCTCCTCTTGTGAGTCCTCCTCTTGTGAGTCCTCCTCTTGTGAGTCCTCCTCTTGTGAGTCCTCCTCTTGTGAGTCCTCCTCTTGTGAGTCCTCCTCTTGTGAGTCCTCCTCTTGTGAGTCCTCCTCTTGTGAGTCCTCCTCTTGTGAGTCCTCCTCTTGTGAGTCCTCCTCTTGTGAGTCCTCCTCTTGTGAGTCCTCCTCTTGTGAGTCCTCCTCTTGTGAGTCCTCCTCTTGTGAGTCCTCCTCTTGTGAGTCCTCCTCTTGTGAGTCCTCCTCTTGTGAGTCCTCCTCTTGTGAGTCCTCCTCTTGTGAGTCCTCCTCTTGTGAGTCCTCCTCTTGTGAGTCCTCCTCTTGTGAGTCCTCCTCTTGTGAGTCCTCCTCTTGTGAGTCCTCCTCTTGTGAGTCCTCCTCTTGTGAGTCCTCCTCTTGTGAGTCCTCCTCTTGTGAGTCCTCCTCTTGTGAGTCCTCCTCTTGTGAGTCCTCCTCTTGTGAGAGGTTCGTTTCTAAAAATTCAGTTTAATGCCGCCATAAAAGCTCCGTCGGGTGCC
The DNA here is from genome assembly GCF_014672835.1 of Entomobacter blattae. NCBI lineage: Bacteria > Pseudomonadati > Pseudomonadota > Alphaproteobacteria > Acetobacterales > Acetobacteraceae > Entomobacter > Entomobacter blattae. The sequence continues at coordinate 1,011,004 of NZ_CP060244.1, forward strand.
AGCAAAAATAGATGGGCGGCTACTTGCTAACACGCTGGCTGGGCTTTCCAGCCCATTTGAAGCTAAAGTGTTACGAATATTGTTGGCAGAGGCAATATAGGTGGTATCAAGCAGGTTCTGAATATTTAAAAACAGAGTTATTTTTTTAAAAAAGGCGGCAGCGGTGGGCACAGTATAATGCAGGTTTAGGTTAACCAGCCTATAGCCATCTGCAGAAATAAGGTTGGCATTATCAAGGGGGAAGGCGCTACGCCAGTTCAGTTCAATAAATCCACCAAGGCCTTGCAGGGGGCCTTCTTTTTGCTCATAAATAAAGCGTGCATCCAGAAAATGCGGAATAACCCCAGGAATTCTGCGGCCCGCCCGGTTCAGCATAAGCTGTTGGGCGGCATTGGTGAGTGTTTCATGAAAATTGGTAAAAATCTGGTCATCATACGTGTAATTAACACTGAGCTTCATGCTAGGCAATTGTTCAGGTAAGGGGGTGAGCTCGGTGAGGAACTCTATACCCCTGTGCTGGGAGTTGGGAACGTTAAAGCTATAGGCATTGGCATTGTTAGAGGAATATTGGGTAATGAGCTCATTGGTATGGAATTCGTAAAAGCCGGTGGTTTGAAGGTGAAGGATCTGACCGTAATGCCAGTCTTCCCCAATATCAAGGCCCAAGCTCTTTTCACCCTTTAGGTCTGTATTGTTACCAAACAGGCCATCTGGCCTGACAAACAAGGCAGAAGTGCTGGGGGTATTATACCCCATGGCTACGCGTCCCAATAGGGCAAGGTCTGCCATTGGGTGATAGGTTACGGCAGCCTCTGGGGCAATGTTGGTAAAGTCACGCTGGACTGGCACATAGGTGGGGGAGAGAATGCCCGCTGGGGTATAATTGTAAATGGTTTGCAAGGCTTGCGTGCCAGTATGCTCCCCTCCTACTCCAACGACAACCTGCCATTGCTTGTTGATTTGCAAGGTTTCCTCAAGCCTTGCACCAGCATTCCACTGGTTTCCATAATTGGTTTGGGCTAAGGCGCCCACGCTGGCCTGCCCCGCAGGGGAAACATTATAGACCTTGGAGCCATAATCGAGATAATTGAAGTTGGCTCCGGTAAAAGTGGTAATATTGTACCCTGCTATATTATCTATCCGGGTGAGGTCACTCATATAATTATAAGAGTTATAAGGCCCCCGGTAGCTTAGGGCCGTGGTGGGTTGGCTGATATGGCGCTCATCATAGGTGAATTGGTTGCGCCATAAGGTTTGGGAGGTAAAATTATGCTCCCAGCGCACGCCAATAATGGTACGCCGGTCAAATCGGCCTAAGCCGGCTAGCTCGGCACTCATGGTATGAGATGAGCCATAGGCCCCGTTATCGTAAAGAGAGACAGAAGCACACCCCGCCCCTTGCAAGGTGAGGCAGTTTTTCTGAAAAGGGTTTTGATGATATTGGTCAAACGTTAACCGAAGGGGTTGCAATGTTTTGGTAATGTTGTTGATGGCTTTAAAAATCAGCTTGTCTTGCGGGCTGAGGGTAAAGGTCATCAAGCTATTAAGGGTAGAGGTTTCGTAAGCGGAATTGGCTGTTAGGCCGGTTCCTCTGACATCGCTGCCAAACAAGCTTATATCGTAATTCTCGCCGGCCTTGCCAAAGGTGGCATAATTGTTGAAGGTGGCATAGGAGCCAAAATCTGAACCAACCTGAAGGCCATCAATCTCCTTACCGCGATGGGTATGAAAATTAATAGCCCCGTAAAGGGCGTAATTGCCAAACACTGTCGAGGAAGGCCCTTGGAACACATCGACACTTTCATAGGCATGTGGGTCTATAAGATCCGCACGAGAAGTACCATCGGGTTGGGTTACGGGAAAACCGTCATCAAAGAGGACGATATTGCTAATCCCATAGCTGCGCTGGCTGTTAGACCCTCGAAGAGAAAGGGACGTATCGCGTGGCCCATTGCCGGTGCGGTAGGAAAAACCTGGGACGGTAATGAGCATATCGGCAACGGTGAGGGCCGGGGTAAGGTTATAGGTTTCTTCCGTTACGTTATAGTGCGTTTGCCCCTGTGGATGTAAGAGTGAGGGCTGCGGCTTTCTTTGTGCCTTGATGACCACAGTTTCAGAAACAGTTGGTGGCGGGGCTGTTGGGCTTGGGGCTGGGTGGTGGGTGGATGCGCTTACCTTGAAGGAGGCTTGATGCGGGAAATCTGCGCGGGAGAGTGTTGTTTTTATGCCTGTTTTAGGCGGAGGCTTGGGGGGTAGGGAGGCGACTTGAAGGGGATTGCGGGCTTTCCCCTTCCTTTTGGCTTGGGAGCTGGCCTTTAAAGAGACGGGGAGTGTGTTTGTTTTAGGGCTTGTTCTATCGGCGTTGCTCAGATGTGCTTTGCCAAGATGTGTTTTGCTAAGAGGGGTCTTGCCAGAATATGTTTTGCTCAGGCTGCTCTTATGGGGGCTGCTTATGCCAGGGCTCACAAGGGCCTCTCGGGTGGTAGGCCTTATGCGGGCTTTGGCAACGCCTGGCAGTGATATCATGGCGATGGGGATTATATAAACCAAGGCTTTTCCCAAGGTTTTCCCCAAGTCTTTTTTCAGAGTTTTTCCCAGAGTTTCACCCAGAGCTTTTCCTAGACCCTTTCCCAGGCTTCTTCCCAAACCTCTTCCCAGGAATTTTGTCAGAAACTTTGTCAGAAATTCTGCTGAAATTTTTGCCAGAAATTTTACCGGAAATTTTGCCAGAAAAATAATGTGAAAAATAATGTGAATAATAACTGGAACAATCGATGGAAAGGCCGTGTTCTTTCTGCCGTAGGGTGTATTCAGTTGGAAGGGGAAAAGGTGAGTTGGGATGGCAAGAGAGGACAATAAGGGGGAGAGGCAAGAAGAGGAATGTGCCCGTTTTGGATACGTCATGAAAAATCCTGTTTTACAGTAGGCCCTGTTTATTTTTGTGGGATGGTATTTTGATTGGAAGGCCTTTGTCTTTTTTTTAATTTTACAGAGGGAAGTTCGTAAAATAAACCTTAAAGGCAGTGTGTTTTATGGATTTTTCTGATAGGAAACAGAATTTTTCAAAGCTTTGTTATAGTATTACCTTGCCAGGGTGTATAAGAGCCAAGGTATTTGTAAGTGCCAAGGTGTTATAAGCATCAGAGTATTACTAAGTGCTAGGGTGTTATAAGCCTGTTTTTTTGAAGGATAAAGAAGGTTTGGAGGCTGAGGGTATGCGAGCTCTTAGTCTTGAAGGCAGGGGGAAATGATAATGGCATTTTTATTTTTTGCTTCCCGTTCGGGCTCCACATGAATGCCAATAAGGGCTGGCCCAAGTGCAGCTTTTAAGGCGTGTTCAATATGGTCGCAAATGGTGTGGGCGTTTTCTACACTCAGCTGGGCAGGAACAACAAGATGAAAATCAATAAACAGAATAGCGCCTACCGCTCTGACGCGTAAATCGTGGGCTTCGATAGCGCCTTTACCATTTTGTTGGATAAGAGTGCGTATGGTCGCACGTGTTTCGGTATCGGGGGCTTCATCCATGAGGCCGCCAATGGAATGGCGTATCATGACAAAGCCTACCCGAAGGATATTACACGCGATAAGACTGGCCAGCAGGGGGTCAATCCATAAAAACCCGGTAAGAGGCACAAGAGAGAAAGTGCAAACCAGAGTAAGGCTTGTCCAGACATCGGACATAACATGCCGGCCAGCAGCCGTTAACGCTGGTGAGCGCCAGCGTGCGCCCTTATTGAGCAAGATACGGGCCCAGGCAAAATTAAGAACCCCCGCTGTCCCATTTAGGGTAATGCCTAATAGTGAAGAGTCGGGCATAATGGGGTGTTGCCAGCTGATCCATGCTTCGCGGGCAATGCTTACAGCGGTGACCACAACCATGGCAGATTCCATGACCGAGGAAAGATACTCTGCTTTGAAATGGCCGTACGTGTGGTTATCATCAGCGGGTTTGCTGGCAATATACAGGGCAATGAGCCCCCCAAAAGCTGCGACAATATTGATAACGGTTTCCAGCGCATCAGAATAAAGTGCCACACTTCCGGTAACGGTCCAGGCGGCGTATTTCAGGGTAAAAGCCAGCAGGCTGACCCCCACACTTATCCAGGCAATATAGATTTTGGAGGATGTGTGAAATGCTACATCATGTTGAGAGAGGGGCATGGCACTTTCTAGAGTTGGAGAAGGAGTGATCAGCCCGTAGGGCAGACTCATGGAGGTATTAAATGGGAGGTATTAAATGGGAGGTATCAAACGGAGGTATCAAACCGTGCTGTTGGAATCAAGGGTGCAGGAAAGGGTCTCTTGCTCGGTTTCAACTTGGAAGGTGGCATGGTCGATCTTAAAGCGTAGACGCAATTGGTGGGCAAGCTCTGATAGGCTGAGTTGTTCTGCTGGCCCTGGATAGACAAGATGGGCTGTTAAGGCTGTTTCTGTGGTGCTCATGGGCCAGATATGGAGGTCATGAATAGCCATTATGCCAGGGTATGAGCGTAGGAACTGGGCAATTTCATCAAAATCTATGCCTGGGGGAACGGCATCAAGGGCCATATCCAGAGAATAGCGCAGTAAGGACCAGGTGGCCAGAATAATGGCGGCTGAAACCCCCAGACTGATGGCAGGGTCCAGCCACAGCCACTGGGTAAAATAGATTATCCCTCCCCCAATCACCACTGCCAAAGACATCAGGGCATCAGCAGCCATATGCAGGAAGGCCCCACGGATATTCAAGTCTTCCTTCTGGCCTGCCATAAACAACATGGCCGTTCCCCCGTTAACGAGAATACCCAGACCAGCGACAATCATCACAGTCAGGCTGGCAACAGGCTGAGGGTTGAAAAGCCTGAGGATTGCTTCCCAGATAATCCCCCCCGTTACCAGCACCAGTAACAGCGCATTGGCCAGCGATGCCAGGATCGATGAGCGCCTAAGACCATAAGTATATCGATTAGAGGGCTTGCGGCGACTAAGGACTTCAGCCGTCCAGGCAACCGCCAGGGCCAAAACATCTGAGAGATTGTGGCCTGCATCGGCAAGCAGCGCCAATGAGCCAGCAAAAAGCCCCCATAGAGTTTCTATGCCAATATAGAGGCTGTTAATGATAATTCCCAAAGCAAAAGCGCGCCCGAAAGAGGTAGGGGCGTGAACATGGTGGTGCCCTACTCCATGGGTATGGGTGTGATGGCTATGAGGGGTGTGCTCATCATGGCCATGGTCATCATGATTCTCAGGGGAGTTGTGTGGATGATCATGATGATGTCCCTCGCTATGGTTCTCCGCATACCCGTTGTTATGCTCATTGTCATATCCATTATCGTGTTCTCTATCATGGCCACTATTATCGTTTCTGCCGTAGCCTTTGTTATCGTAGGCTTTGTTAAGGTCTTTATCATGGCTTTTGTTATGGGGGTCCTTGTCAGGGGAGTTCTTGCCATGGGGAAAGTTCTTGTCGTGGGTGGTATGATTATGGTTATGATCCTGAGGCCCTTCCTTCCCTTGGAGGTGATAACCACTGTGATCTTGTTGCCCAGGGTCGGGGTGGGGGCTCTGGCCTGCGGGGTCATCAGGGGAGAGAAGCGGGGCTGGGGGCCTGGGCTGCAAAAAAAGAGGCATGGGCAGGGTTAAACTTTCATAGAGAGAGTTTGAAAGAGGCTTGTTATTCTGCTTTTATAAGGAGGTCTTCCTTACGCTCTTACTATATACATGACTGTTTTCTGGAAGAAAAAGAAAAACAACCTCTCCCCTTATACTTGCCCGAATCCCACCCCTGGTTGAGTGTCATGTTCTGCTCATCCACTCCCATGCAAGACAGAGCTGCATTTTTTCCCAGATCGAGTCAGGTTTCCCCAGATCAAATCAGGCGATTTTTCTCTCTTTGTTACAGTAGCATCTTTTACCCCCAAACTCTGCAGAAGACCCAATACTTCCTAACGGATATCCTCAATAGCATCTACCCCCTGGCCACGCAGATCATTCAAGTGGATGAGGGGAAAAAACAGAAGATGAAACCCATCTGTTTCCTGAGCACGTAGATCATTCAAACGAGCGCGTATGGGAGAATTCGCTTTGGGTTCCAGCTCTGCAAAAGAGAGATTTTGCAGTTCTGTCTTAACCTTATCCATCCCAATACGCGCTGCTAAGGGGACAAGGTTTCTGATATCTGGATGAGCCGGAATAATTTTTATCCAATCTTGCTGTTTTTTTCCTGATATTAAAAACCTGGCATCAAAAATCTTGGTATCAAACAAACATCTTGGCATCAAAAAAGTGGGACTGATCCATGGAAGAGATTCCTTGCAAGATGCTAGTATCCTGCATGGGGAAGACTCTCCAGGAGAAAGCTGTGTAGGATAATTAGGTGGGAGGCTGCTAGTACCCTGTACGAGGAAGATCCCTTTGGGGATAAGGATATTAAGAGCAAAAATGGATCATCCCCCCAGTGTTATAAGAACCCAGTGCAGAAAAAATCCAGTGCGGTAAGACCTTAGTGTAGAAAGAATCCAGAGCAGTAAGAACGAGCCTTGCGCTGGTGGGTAGATAAAGGAGCTTCTGCCACTTCTGAAGTATTAGGAGAGGCCAAATGACGTACAGTCTTACGCCGATGCCGCACAGTATGGGCGGGGTAAGATGACGAAGCCCGGGGCGAGTACCAAAGGATGCGCCACTACAGGGGGCCCTTTTCGAGCGAATCCATCATCAAGGATATTGGCCCATAATGGAGCTTCTTTGCGGGTTGTTATGAGCCCCTAAAACAACGCCAATCAACCGAACATCTCCCCGCTGGGCTGAGGTCACCAGATTATGCTATGTGATTGGCTAACTACCCCCTGGATGGGAACGATCATCCGACCCAGTGCGGCCACGCAGTGCGATAAGAATCCCCAGCCAGGCGGAGTGTGGTGTACCGCTCATGGCATAGAGTATGGTATAGAGGGCCCCCAAGAACGATTCCTTCCCCTCTCCCTATAAAACCATAATGTCAGCCAAGGAGAGGATTAGTGGAGAGGATCAGTGGGAGTGTAAATAACGTAATAACACGTATGAGCAGCTAGGGAGCTAAAACTTTCTCAAATAGGTGACTGGCACAGAGAGGAAGATTCTCTTCCTCCCTCTGAAAACCCACCAGAAGATCAGGAACAGTCTTCCTCCGAAGAAATAGCCTCTGAAGAAACCGCAGGCTTGCAAGCGTAACTTCAGCAGATCAGCAGTCATGATCAGTCTGAAACATCTGAATGATAGGTTGGGGAGACCAAAATGAACAATCAGACCGCTGGCAGCTCAACAGGCCCAGGTCAGACAAACTAGATCAGACAAACCCGACCAGACAAAAAGGAAATACACCTATCGTTGAGCACGCTCCTTATCGTAAGTATGAAGAGAGGCAGAGATCAGGCTAAAGCCAAACTCAAGATAAGGGAATACGCAAACAGGTTGCCACAGAATAAGCAGAATGTAGAATAAGGAGGGATATTGGTAACCAGCAGATGCTGAGGAAAGAGGCACTGAGGAGAGAAGATAACGGCAAAAACTGGCCCTGGCTCAGCAAGATCAGCAAGGGTGGCAGGGGAGGCTGGAAGAAGGAGCCAATGTTTTGGCAAGTTTGGGGGTTTGACAAGTTTTGGATGATAGCCCTTTGATGCGGCTGAGGAAGAGAGCATGGTGTTTTCCTCTTTTGGCCCTTCTCTTTTAACTTTACCTTCTGGTATTACCTTCCTGGTATTGTGACTTTCTGGTATCGTTTTTTCTCCTCGTCTGATCAGTATAACGCTGAATGTAAAATACGATGCTGCGCTGTTGTCGTGGTTTTATTTGGACAATGGTGACGGAGATTTTGTCATCCGGCATGAAACTGGCGAGCTCTCTTCAGACGGGAAGTATTTTAACAGTTGGCCATAGTGCACGAGATACATTTGCCATGCTCCACCAGCAGGGGGTTGTGATGCACGTCAAGCCCTTTAACAGGAAGTATTTATATGCCCTTTACGGAGGAATATAGGGCCACGCTGCTGGTTGCGTAAAGGGGCGGGACGTTCTACCTTACGCCATGTTTGAGCAGACGATGATGGGTCTTATGAGATTGTGCGTTGAGTGTGGTTTTTTGGGAGTGAGTTTTTTAGATGTTGCGTTTAACTGAACTGAAATTACCCCTGGACCATTCCCCCCAGGCGTTGACAGAGGCGATCTGTAAGCGGCTTGGCATTGCCCCCCATGCCCTTGAGCGCTACGAGGTAACCCGTAGGGGGTACGATGCTCGTAAACGCGGTCAGATCAGCTTTGTTTACACGTTGGAATGCTATTTGAAAGACCCAGCCTTAGAAGCCCAGCTGCTAGAAAAGGCCAAGGGCCAAAAAGGGGTTAGCCTTGCTACACCCCGCCTGTATCATTTTGTTTTAAAGAATGGGGCACAGCTTGCCAGCCATCCGGCATTTTTGCGTCCGGTTATTATAGGGGCAGGCCCGTGTGGGGTTATGGCAGGCCTTATTCTGGCACAAATGGGGTTACGCCCCTTGATTTTGGAGCGGGGCAAAGTGGTGCGTGAACGTACAGCCGATACGTTTGCCTTTTGGCGCCAGTCTATTCTTAACCCGCAAAGCAATGTGCAGTTTGGCGAAGGGGGAGCCGGTACATTTTCCGATGGTAAGCTGCATAGCCAGATTAGTGATCCTCACCATTATGGCTACAAGGTCTTGCAGGAATTTGTTAAAGCGGGCGCTCCGGAAGAAATTCTCTACCTGTCTAAGCCCCATATTGGCACTTTTCGTCTGGTGTCTATGGTCGAGCATATCCGCACTGAGATTGAGGCCCTTGGGGGGGAGTATCGTTTCAATACGCAGGTCACAGGGTTAAGGTTAGGAAAAACCGCAGAAGGCCAGCACCATATAGAGGCGGTTTGTACGCAAGAGGGGGAAGAAATTGCGGCAAGCCATGTGATCCTGGCTATTGGCCATAGTGCACGAGATACATTTGCCATGCTCCACCAGCAGGGGGTTGTAATGCACGCCAAGCCCTTTTCGATTGGCGTGCGCATTGAGCATCCCCAAAGCTTGATTGATCAAGCCCGTTTTGGGGCCTATGCTGGCCATTCAGCGCTGGGCGCAGCGGACTATAAGCTGGCTTGGCATACAGATGATGAGCGCGGTGTGTATTCCTTTTGTATGTGCCCAGGGGGAAGCGTTGTGGCAGCCACTTCAGAGCCGGGCCAGGTTGTAACCAATGGGATGAGCCAGTATTCTCGTGCAGAACGCAATGCTAATGCTGGGTTGGTGGTGGGGGTAACCCCTGGAAAGGATTTTCCCAACCAGGTTCTGGCGGGGGTGGATTTTCAGCGGAAATGGGAAAAATTGGCCTATGAGGTGGGTGGTGGCCAGTATTTTGCGCCTGCCCAAAGGGTTGAGGATTTCCTAGCCCATAGGGCTTCCACTCATATAGGGGAGGTTATCCCTTCCTATAAACCTGGGGTTACACCAGCGGATTTGCGGGCTTGCCTGCCAGCTTTTGTGAGCAATGCCCTACAAGATGGGATTGCGGTTTTTGAGCGTAAGCTGCCTGGCTTTTCCAAAAAGGATGCCATGATGACGGGGGTGGAAACCCGCACCTCTTCGCCCGTGCGTATTCCCCGGAATGAAAAGGGGCAAAGTCTGGGCGTTAAAGGGCTTTATCCCGCAGGAGAAGGGGCAGGTTATGCAGGGGGAATTCTCTCAGCGGCGGTGGATGGTATTCGGGTCGCAGAATGGTTGGCCCAGGATATGTCTGATCAGGCGTAAGGGCTTTTGATCAGGCACAAGGGTTTTTGATGAAGTATAAAGGAAGGCGTAAGGGAGAAGAGTGTCCCGTACCGGCAGCAATAACAAGCACGTTCTCCTCTTCCCTGACATCATTTAGCTGGAGCATTCGGCCAGTAATGCGGGGCTCTGTCAATACGCGACCTTCCCCTAGAGAAAGGTTTCCATCAATATAGGAAAAATCCTTGAGAGAGTCTGGGGTGCATTGCTCTCGTGGGAGATGGCGCATAATAGAGACAATACGCGGATCGTTAATTTGTTGTGGACGGATTTGTGCGTCAACCATTTTCTGAAGTGTAAAAATGTGTCTTTCCTGTTTACTTATTTTTCTGTTGCTTTTTATTCCCCTTATCAGTGATTGGAGTGGCCCATTCGGCAGTGTGAGGGCTTTGGGGGCATAAGATAAATGGGGCACTCACTAAGGGTTCTTCTTTTCTATTTTCTATTTTCTATTTTCTATTGTCTTCAAACAGGATTTTAAAGGAGAATAAGAATAAAGAAGTGGGAGAATCCTGCCTTTTTCATCGTCAATTTTTCGAAGGATCGTTAACAGTAACAGTGATAACCCCATTCAAATTGGTTGGGGGGTGGTGGGGATAGAAATATGGCTTACAATCCCACCCTAAAGCCTCCCCATCAAAACCTTCCCATCCCTATCATTTCCGCATTACAGCGGACTGGATTTACAGTAGACTGGAGGGGAGAGGTCGTCCTTTGTGGAAAGGACTTTTCCGAACTATAGTTTTTACATCGTTAGAACTAAAACGCTGTCATGGCATTGCCTTTTCTTTCCTTTTTCGTAAGCACAAAATTTCTCGTTCTTACTTTCCTTTTAGTTCCGCCCTCATCTTTTTGAGCTTCCCGTAGGTTGCGCATAAGCAGCATTGGGAATGGTTAAAATGAGGAAAAAATTTCTCATTTTTTTAAAAAATTTTCTTGAAATGCCCTGTAAGAGAATTATATCAATTTTAACCGATGAGATAATTATTGTTTATCGGTAATTCTTATATAACTCGCCATGATGGGAGTTAATGAATTTTCTAACCTTGCTTTTGAAGGAGGTTTGTCATGATGATGACCTATGATTTTGCACCACTTTTAAGAAATACCATTGGGTTTGACCGGCTCATGAATATGGTGGGGGATGTTGTCCAGCAAGGCAGCACATTGCCCTCAAGCTATCCCCCTTATAATATTGAAAAGTTGGCTGAAGGCGAATATCTGCTAACGATGGCCGTTGCAGGATTTGATCGGCAGGATATTGATATTGAGGTAGAAGGCAATAGCCTTACTGTTTCTGGCCGTATTGATGAGGCCCCCAAAACGGGCGAAATCCTCCATCGTGGTATTGCCTCGCGCGCTTTCCAACGCCATTTCACCTTGGCTGATCATGTTGTGGTCGAAAAGGCAGAGCTTTCTAAGGGGTTATTGCATATTGGCTTAAAGCAGGTGCTGCCTGAAGCTCTTAAACCCCGTAAAATTGCAGTTGTTGAAGGTCAAGAGAGGAAACGCGTTATAGAATCAGCGGGCTCTTCCTCTCAGGCCAACGCCCAGCAGGCTAGTGAAAGAGCGTCTGAACCATCTTCTTCCCTGCAAGCCTAACCTCGCCAATAGCTCGTAGCTTAAGCCTTTTTTGTTCTTGAAAAATTGCGTTTGGGCTATGGGCCCCTGTTGGGGGCTATGAGGAGCAGTCTCTGGTTCTATGGTCAAGAAGGACGATAGATTGTGTGCCTTCCTCTTCGAGAATGAAACAGGATCCTGAAAATAGGGTCCTGTTTTTTTGTCTAGAAGGTTTCTTGCTGTTGTATCTGCCTGAGTTAGGGGCAGCTGGCCCCCACCAGGGCCAAGGCCCCTGAGATGCGGGAGAAGAGCCCGGAATGGTCAACCGTATAAATGGTTATTTCCGTTACCCCTCGTGCAGGTAGATGCTGGGCTTGAATGGTAAGGGGCTGTTTATTACGTTCGATCTCAATAATCATAGAGGTATGACGCAGATGGGTTTCCTGATCGAAGGAGAGCCAATACCCCTCATAGTCTAAAAAGAAGAGAATAAGGAGACTTCTGGGAGGGCAAGGAGAACCACCGGTGAATAAACACCCTTTATTTTCCTGAGAATGAGGCGTTAGAATGAGGCATTAGGAGCCAAGTTTCTCTGATCGGGCTGAAGTGAGGCACTCAGAGGAAGAAAGTGGAGCAGCCTGGGGGTGGGTTACTGCCCTTGTAGAGAGTTTGCTTGCTCTAGTGATATTTTTGTTTGGTAGGTCCCGTTCTACGGGGGTAGACTCATACTGGCCAAGCTAAACGCTTTACTAGGCAACCTCTTTGAGGGCTCTCTTCATGAAGTGCGCTGCCCTTACAAACATTTCTTATGGGGAAGAGATGTCAGAAAAAGGAATAAGGGTCTACATCAATATCAATATGTTTTTGGCTTTCTTTGGGAATAAGGCTCAGCCAGTGCTGAATAATGGGTTGGAGAAAAATGGTTTTTGGTGCGCGGATGAGCATTCGCCTGCGGTGCTGATCCCGGAGGATGGCCAAAACGGGGGTGCTAGGGCCTAATATCTGGAGGTCAGTGCGGTGATGAGGGGCTGTTTTGGCAAGCTGTAGGGCAATGAGCTCGGCCTTTTGTTCAGTTTCAGCGGTAATGATCAGGGCAATCATTCGCCCATAGGGGGGCCAGAAGCCGGCCTGGCGGATCTTGCTTTCCTGTCGGAGGAAAGCGGTGAAATCCCCTTTGGCCAGGGCCTGGATAACGGGGTGCTCTGGCATGTAGCTTTGGATGAGGACATGGCCTTGCACCTGCTCGCGCCCTGCTCGCCCTGCAACCTGGTGCAGTAATTGTAATGTATGTTCACCGGCTCTTAAATCCCCACCGGCAAGGCTTAAATCGGCATCAACAATCCCAACCAGGGTCAGGTGGGGGAAATGCCAACCCTTGGCTACACTTTGGGTGCCAATAATAATATCTTTTTGCCCCGCGGTGATCTGCTCCACAATCTGGGAGGTCTTTTGGGGAGATGTTAGGGTATCACTGGCCATAATAGTCACCCGCTTTTGGGGGAAAAGGGTGTGTACCTCTTCTGCAATACGCTCAATTCCAGGGCCAATGGGGGCTAGGTTATGGTCTGCTCCACAGGCGGGGCAAACCGAGGGAAGGGGTTCTTGGTGGTCACATTGATGGCAGATCAGGCGGGGTGGGTTATGGTGGGCTACAAGCCACGCCGTGCAATGCGGGCATTGCAACCTGTGCCCGCAACTACGGCACAAGGTAAGGGGGGCATATCCGCGCCGGTTTAAAAAGAGCATGACCTGCTGGTTTTTATCCATGGTTTCTGCCATGGCCTCGGTCAAGAGGGGGGAGAGGAACATCCCCCGTAAGGGCGGGTGTTGACGCATGTCAAGCAGCTTAATCTGCGGGGTGGTGGCGTGGCCATGGCGGTTGGGCAAAAGCACATGGCGATATTTGCCAGCCTGGATATTGGCATAGGTTTCTAAACTGGGGGTGGCAGACGCCAAAATGACAGGTGCTTGGCTAAGCTGGGCGCGAATAATAGCCATATCCCGGGCGTTGTAAGAAAAACCCTCTTCTTGCTTAAAGGTTGTTTCATGTTCTTCGTCAACCACCACCAGGCCAAGGGTAGCAAAGGGTAAAAACAGGGCCGAGCGAGCTCCTACCACCACTTTGGCCTGGTGGGTTATGCAGCCTTGCCAAACTTTTCGGCGCTGCTTGGGCGTCATGTCTGAGTGCCATACCGCAGGGGTCACACCAAAACGGTGCTGGAATCGGCTGATCCACTGGGCAGAAAGGGCAATCTCCGGCAATAATACAAGAACCTGGCGGTTTTGAGCCAGTGCTTCAGCCATGGCTTGAAAATAAACTTCCGTTTTGCCAGACCCTGTGACCCCTTCTAGTAAGGTGACACAAAAAATATTTTGTCGGATGGGCACACTTAAGGCTTCAGCGGCTTTGGCCTGATGTTCTGAAAGAGTTGGGACGTTATAGGTAAGATCAGGAGGAGAAAATAAAGGGGCAGCAGGCCCGGCTCCTTGTTTAATCAGCCCTGCCTTGCTCATGGCCTTAATAACGGTGGGGTTGGTTTGGGTCTGCTCGGCCAGTTCGGCGGTAGACAGGCCTGTTTTTCCCTCTTCAATGGCCTGGGTTAAACATTGTAGGATTTTGCTGCGCTGTGGGGTGATCCGTACGGATGGGCCGGAAAGTTTGGCAGGCTGTAAGTTTGGGGAAGGTTCAGGCTGAGTAAAGGAAGGGTAAGCAGAGTGATGCTGAGAATATTCAAAGGGGCCGGGTTTATCCGTCTTGGCCAATGGGTGTTTATCCATATTAGCCAATGGGCTGAATGGGGTGGGGGGCGTAAAGGAGAGGGGTTGCCACAGCCAGTTGGCCTTTTCCATGACGGGCTTTGCCGGCATGGCCCGTAGGCTGGTTGCCAATACCAAACCCAGAGGAGAAAGGGTATAGGCAGCGACCCAGTCAATAAATTGGCGCAAGGTTTGTGGTAAAGGGGGCAGAGGCAGACACGCTATAACAGGGCGTAGGCGGGCAGGATTAAGGGGGGGCGCTGCAGGGGGCCTGAGGGGGGCTGGCAAATGGGTAGGCTCTTCCCACACAATGCCAGTTTCCACCCTTTTGCCTAAGGGGACGTGTACAATATCGCCTGGGCGGAGTGCCATTCCCTGAGGGAGGCTATAATGAAACCCCCAGCCCGGTAAGGGGTAGGGGAGGGCAATCAGGACAGTCTTTTTTTGCCTGGCATTCGTATCGGTTACCGCAGGGGAGGAAGTGGCAAGGGGTGGCGCAAGAGTTGGCAAGGAAAAATCTTAAAATTCAAGAAAAGGGAGTAGGAGGAGAGATAAGTGAGAAGAAGGAAGTAAGAAAGGCTGGAACAGGAAGGAAAGGGTGTTGATGGCGCTATTTTACCCCGATTGTGGGGTTATAATAACGTTATTGGGTGGAGAATACCATAAAAAGTGCTAAGCTTTTTGATAAAGGATCTCATAGCGCATGCTCTGGCCCTTTCTTCTCGCGTAAGGTCTGGAGCATAAGATTTGGGGCGTAAGATTGGGAACATAAGATTTGAGGGATAAGGCCTGGGGTATAAAGTGTGGGGCGTAAGGTCTGGTCAATATTTCAGAGAAAACTGTGGGGCAAGGCTTTGATGGCTTTGGGTTGGTCGCTGGTCTGGTGAGGATCGATCGGGTTAATGTTGGGCAGTGCAGTGAACAAAGGCTCAGTGACAAAACAGTGACAAAACAAAGATACGGATGAACAGATATGGCTGAATTATCAGCACGAAAAAGGCAGCGTTATCCATTCCAGAACGGAGCGTTAGAACCCAAACCTGGTCCGTTTGAGCCAGCTCAGTTTGAGTCTGGTCAGTCTGGGCCTGGCCAGTCTGAGCCTGATAGGCTTAAGTCTGACAAACCTCAGCGTGATAAATCCAAGCCTGATAAACCCCAGCGTGGTCATGCCTCCGTGTTGGAAGGGTCAATAGTGGGAGCAGAGAAGCACGAAAAGACAGATTTTTCCTCTTATGAGAGTGACACGGCGAGGGATTCCGTAGCGGGTGGTGCAGTCCATGGCCAGGCGATAGAATCGCCCCCCATAGGCCATAATGAGTTGGAAAATCACGAGGAGCTCACTTTTTCGGAACTGGTGACCTGCTTTTTGTCCTGGATGCGCCTAGAGCGTCGAATGGCCCCCAATACGATTATGGCTTATGCAGAAGATCTAAGGCGTTTTGGGGTATTTTTATCCCTTCACCTTGGGGGGGAGTGTAGCCTTTCTCATCTTAAAACTCTTACTCATATGGATTTGCGTGCCTGGCTGGTTTATGAAACAGAAGCCCCTCTGCCAAAGGGCCATCATCAAGGGGGTTACCATACAAGTGAAGGGGCCTTGCGAACTCGCAGGCGTAGGCTTTCCTGTATTCGTTCTTTTTTTCGCTTTTTAGGAAAAAGGCATGGCTATACGGGCAATGCCCCCGCCCTGGTCAGCCGTATGCGGGCCCGTGTGCCGTTACCACGCCCCTTAGATAAAGCGCAGGCCGAGGATGTGGTAACCCATATTGGCGATTTTGCCCGCCATCCAGAGGCAAGCTTGCGCGATCATGCCCTTTTTATTTTGCTTTATGGTACAGGTTTGCGTATTTCCGAGGCGCTGGGGCTGGATATTGCCGATATCAAGGCTGCCTCCTTAACAGGGGATGGAGAGGCTATTTTTACCGTGAGGGGAAAAGGGGGCAAAGAGCGTTTGGTGCCATTGCTTCCGGAAGTGATGGCAGCCATAACCCAATGGTTAGTGGTTCATCCCCAAAGAAATCATCTGGCTGCTCCGCTTTTTGTAGGGGCCAGGGGGGGGCGCTTGCAAGCAGCGATTGCCCAAAAGGCCCTGCGAGATTACCGTAGGCTGACAGGGTTGCCAGAATATACAACCCCACATAGCCTACGCCATTCTTTTGCGAGCCATTTGATGACAGAAGGTGGGGATTTACGCACTATTCAGGAGCTTTTGGGCCATGCCAGCCTCTCTTCGACCCAGCGTTATGCCCTAGCGGATGAAGACTATTTAAAAAAGGTCTGGCAACAGGCTCATCCCCGTGCCGGATCTGCTCCAAATCCCGTTATAACATCCTCAGGAACGGAACCTGAAACAGGATTAGGGATAAGGGAAGAGCCAGGTGTTGGATTGGGCATAAGATCGAGGATCGGGTTAGGGCCCACTGAGTCAAAAACACGTATAAAAAGTCCACAGGCAAAAGCAAGCCCGCAGGCTAAGGCTAAGGCTAAGGCTAAAGCCAAGGCTGGGGCAAGGGCAGGGTTTCCGGTAAAGCGGTAGACCAGAGGGGAAAGGGGCTAAAAACAAGGAAGCCTAAGACCACAGGGTAACCCTGTAGAGCCTGTTATGGTGCCAAAAAGGGAGGTGGCCCAAAAAGGAGTAAGGATGAGTATGAGGGAAAGAAGGAATATAGGGTAGAAAGGATATGGGCAGAATCAGCGTTTAAGTGCCGTTGAACCCCCTAATATCATCTTGTTAAAATCCTATCTGGTGTCCCTCAAGGTCAAGAACCGTTCTTGGGGATACGAGCTAAGGGGTTGGGTTTTCCTGAAGGGTGAAAAAGGGTAAAGCGTGAAAGGCCATATATTTTGTTCCATGTAGGCATTTTGGAAGAGTAGCCAAGGTTGAAAGGTAGCTAAGCCGTATTGAGCTCTCAAAAGGCATAGGGTAAAGTATGAATAAAGCATGGCTGAGGATAAGCTATGGATAATGAGAAAAATGGATCCTGCTTGGATTGCGCCGGGGGAAACCTATAGAATTTGGCCCACCATATGGCGCAGGCGCTTGTTAACACGGGCAATGAGATCTTCTGTTGTCTCTGTTTTTTGTTTTTATCAGTCAACTGTAAAAAAGGGATCCGTGATTAATGGCGCGATCGCCAATGAGAAAATAAGGGAAAATCATGAAGGGTAAGGGAAGGATTAAGCTTTCTAATGCGGAGAATAGGCTGCAAAATATCTTGTTCTTTTTTATACCTTCTTATTTTTTATATTTATGGCAGCTGTTTGTATGAAAAGGGCGTCTTTCTTTTCCCAACTGGGAAAAAGTGATGCAATCTTGGTGTATGGTTGAGCCTAACAAGGAGCTCAAGGTGGAGGTCCAACGCGGGGTGGTCCAAGACGGTGGTTTAAGACGGTGGTTTAAGACGGGGGGCCAAGGTTAGGGGGGCATAAGTAGGGGTATAAAAGGCGGCTCATGTCGAAACCTTTTGGGGAAAACAGATTTTGTAATAAGGTTAAGAGAATCTGGTGGGGATATTGATTTTTTAGTAATTTTTTAAGCAATTTTTATGACTGATGGAAAGAGAATTTCATGGATGAACCTTCTGCAGATATCAAACCCTATCCGCCCATAAATCCCTACCGTACAGGCCTGCTTAATACAGGCGATGGCCACGACATTTATTGGGAGTTATGCGGTAACCCAAAAGGGGTGCCGGTGGTTTTTCTCCATGGGGGACCAGGAGGGGGGTGTTCACCTTTTCAGCGGCAGATGTTTGATCCCGAACGGTATAATATTTTATTATTTGACCAAAGAGGCTGTGGCCGTTCAACCCCGCATGCCTCTCTTGAAAATAATACCACCTGGCACTTGGTGGCCGATATTGAACGGCTCCGCATTATGCTTGGCGTGGAACAGTGGATGGTTTTTGGGGGGTCGTGGGGGTCTACCCTTGCCCTTATTTATGCCCAAACCCACCCTGAACGGGTTTTAGCCCTCGTCTTACGCGGAATTTTTACACTGCGCCGAAAAGAGCTGCTATGGTACTATCAGGAAGGGGCCTCGTGGATTTTCCCCGATAAATGGGACGATTTTCTTGCCCCCATTCCCCTGGAGGAACGGGCCGATATCATGGCTGCCTATCAGCGGCGCCTTATCGGTGAGGATCGCCAAAAGCGTGAGCAAGCTGCAATTGCCTGGAGCGTATGGGAAGGCAGCACCTTAACCCTTTATCCCGATGCTTCTATGGTTTCCCAGCATTTGGATGTTGAGTATGCCTTGGCCTTTTCCCGGATAGAAAACCACTATTTTATGCATGGTGGGTGGATGCGAGAAGGCCAGATTCTGGACGATGTCCCGAAAATACGCCATATTCCTGCAGTTATTGTACAAGGCCGCTATGATATGGCCACTCCTGTAAAAACAGCGTGGGATTTGCATAAGGCCTGGCCGGAAGCAAAATTTTGTCTGGTGAACGGGGCTGGTCATGCCATGTTAGAGCCGGGGATCATGCACGCTCTAATTGAAAATACAAACCTGTTGGCAGACAGGTTTTTTAGGGAAATATGAAACATTATGCGCGCCTTTATTGGCTTTAGGATGCTCTGGGGTTTTAAGGTGCCCTGGCGTTTTAGGGTGCCCAGGGGCTTTAGGATGTCCAGTGACTTTAGGATTTACGGGGGCTTTAGGGTGTTTAGGGATTTTGGAAAGGTCTTGCCATTTTCTGGCCGGCCGTGGCAGCCCTTTTTACAGGCGGTGCAGAACCTCCTTTACAGGCAAGGCTATTTTTTCTCCTTGCAGAGAGTCCTTAAGAACGTTTCTATAATTTGCCCTGTCCTTAGGCCCCATCGAGGAAATGGTGTTGATGGAAGCGGGGTGCAGAAGAGTTTTTTCTGGGCCTATGGGTGGGTGATGGCCTTCTTGATGGCGGGTATTATGCCAGCTTCTTTATACGCTAAACCTCAAGCTCCTTCTCTGGTTGGCCATAATATTGCTGGCCACAACACCACGCCCCAATTGGCCCAGTTCCATAATATTTGTGCCATGCAAAAAGTGGGCGAAGCCCCTTTGCGGGATGATGAAGGCTATCTTTCAGTACCTGTTCATATTGGAGGGAAGGCCTTTCGTATGATTGTTGATACGGGCTCGGAAGGCAGCCTGATAAGCCCGCAAATTGCCCGGGAACTTACCCTTAAGCCAGACCCAAACCGAAAAACAGTGATTTACGGCTCTCGGGGGAACAGTCATGTCACCAGTAACGTGCAAATTCCTGAGGTGGAAGTGGGTGGAGTTTCTTTCCATCATGTCTCGGTTCCCTTAGGGGAACTGCCCGGTAGGCCGCGTATTTTCCCCCCTATTGTGGGGCTGATCGGGGGGGATATGCTCTCCAATCTGGAAGTAGAGTTTGACGTTGCCAGGGGGCGACTATCATTTTATGCTCTTTCGAAGCCGGCTTTTACCTGTAATGTTAAGCCGTTATGGACGGGGGCTTATTCCAGTGTTCCCCTCAGCCGTGTAGGGCATAGGGTGATGTTGGAGGTGGCGCTGGACTCAAAACCCTTGGTGGCGTTACTTGATAGTGGAGCTCGTACCCTGGTTCTCAGCACCCAGGCAGCCCATAGAATCGGCATTAGTGAGGCGGCTTTGGCCAGCCAGCCGGGGGGCACTGCCAGTAGTGTTGCAGGCCAGGAGGTGGTGTATCACTGGTATCGGTTTAAGACGTTTGCCGTGGGAGACTATAGGGAGAAAACCCCTGTCATTACCGTATTACCGTTAAATGATCTGGTCGATATGTTGCTGGGCGCGAGTTGGTTTGCCAACAAGCGTATTTGGGTTTCTTATGGGAGTGGCCAGCTTTTTGTTCAAGGAGAAGCTGAGAGTAAGAAAGACTTTCGGAAAGAGCGGTAAGCCGAGTATCGGCAAGAACCAGGAGAATCCTCAAAGAGGATATAAGGGAAGGGTGTAAGGAAGACGTGGCAAGAGGTTATCGCTACACCGCTACGGTTTGTTGCAAGATAATGGAAAAAGGGCCTCCTAACGAGGCCCTTTTTTAGAACTACTCTTTAGCCGGTATTTAATAAAATAGCCGATGTTTAAAAAATAGCCGGCGTTTGATAACCTTACGGTCTTTATGCCGTTCAACTCACCTTACTCTGGCCCTGCCTGCCCAGAAAGATCCTGTCTTATATGCACTGTCTTATATGTACTGGCAGAAGCCTTGTAAAAAGGGGTGGTTTTAGGGGGGTGGCTTATGCAGTACCCTTCAGTTTTTTAACACACTGGCTGTAGTAACCGCCTCCTTTTTGAATCCATTTAAGGGTCCCGTTGGCATTGGTGGCTTTATTAAGCCTGTACTGGTCAAGACAGGTATGCATTCTGGCTTTGCCAGCAGATTCTTTGGTATATTTGGGGGAGATTGCGGTAGGAAAGGTCACCCCGGCAGTAGTTGCGGTATCGGTTGGTTTTGATGTTGCCGCAGGGGCATCTGCTGCTGCGGCAGCAGCTGGTGTTGTAGCGGCAGCGCTTTCTTCAGAGGTTGTGGGGTTTTCACAGTTTTTCGCCTTGAAATCTTTAAACTTCAGGCCATTCAGGGTGCCTGCCTTCCGGGCGGCTTCAAACTGGGTATGACACTCTTTGTTGGAAAGGGGTGCGGCCTGAGCCGAAAGGCTGACCCCTGTAGAAAGGAGGGTTATAGCGGTAGCACAGCCAAGAAAATATTTTTTCATTATGGATATTCCTGAAGAGCGAAAATATTAAAAAAAGGTCGAAATGGAAAGCCAGAACGCAGAATAGTAGAGATGTCAAAAAGTTTTTCCTACATAACGCTCCAAACATGGCAATTCTATGTATTACACCTCACATAGTTTGACATAGTTTGACATAATAGGAAAGAAACAACTTGACTCCCTATGCTCCCTACCGTGAGCAAAGCCTTCCTGCCAGCCGTCACGCAAGAGTCCCTATCCCCCTACCGTAGATAAAGCGGCAACATTACCCTTAATGTGGCAGATATTACCCCTCTATCCCTACCATGGGCAAAGCTCTAAAAGGCCCCTCTCTTGGTGCATTAAAGGGTCTGAACGGAGGCACGGCCTTTAAAACTTGCTTCCTGTGGAGAGGTTTCAGCTTTCCTGTGGTTTTTAATTTCAAGCGTTAGGGCTTTCCATAGGGGATACTCGTTGGTAATGGTTTTTTCGAACAAACCCATAGCCAGGGCAATAGATGGAGGAAATACCATGATTTCTGGTTTATCCGCCTCTTGGCTGTATTCAGCATTTCCCCTAGGGAGGGGCTTCTCGTCAAACTTGTTCCAATAATTTAATTCTAACAATTTATGATGACCAAGCCCCCCTTATGCGAAAATGTTTCATATGGGGTGGGGTTACGCGGAGGAATATTATCCAACCTCTCTCCATATGAGGGGATAGCCCGTTAGCTTGGATGAAAAAATAAACAATGGTGCAAAGCTCTCCCCATGTGAGGGGATGCCCCAGTGGTGAAATCGCTTCCATTGAAGCCAGGGTATTGAAGCCAGCGTCAAATTTTCCCCGTATGAGGGGATACCCATGGGCTGCCTGGTTGGTGGCAATGAACCGAAGCTCTCCCCGTATGAGAGGATACTCGGCCGTGGGCGTGTTGAGGGCTACGGGGCAAATAAGCTCTCTCCATATGAGGAGATGTTCCCGCAAACCTCTATAAGATTTTTAGCTTTTTCCGTGTGGCACGGAGCGCCTGTTGAATTTTTTGAAGAAGTTGAGATAAACCGCTTGGTTTGTAAGGTCATTTCATCGCGTCGATCTTTCTTTATGACCCCCTTTGTTTAGGCAATAGCCTATTCTGTTCATGAGGGGCCATGGATGATCCACATGGCCTTTTGCCCCTTCGGTAAAGGGAGTAAGGCTGGGCTCATTTTTTCTGAATGGCGTGGAGGGCATCAGAGGGGGTCTCAGAGAGCGGCTGATATAGTAGCAGCTTATATCATAATATGATTGTTATATAGAGACGTGTCTTTACGCAGAATTTTCTTAGCAAGAAAGAGGGATGACACAGAATCGTTCACTGCTGTCTGGTATTAACGATCCCTATCCCTCTGTCAGTAATAGCTGACGCTGATCCTACCGGTTCCCACTAGGGCTTATCATAATAGCTTGATCCAACGGCTTATTCAGCAGAGAAACCTGACTGAGTGCATTGGTGGTTGAAGCAGGAAGGCCCAGTTGAATGAATCTCAAAACGGCAGTGGCTTTCCCCCTATGCCCTTTGGTAGAGCTGTTTGAAGCCTGCCAGCCGAAGGATCATGCTATTATTGTTGA
The DNA here is from genome assembly GCF_014672835.1 of Entomobacter blattae. Taxonomy (NCBI): domain Bacteria; kingdom Pseudomonadati; phylum Pseudomonadota; class Alphaproteobacteria; order Acetobacterales; family Acetobacteraceae; genus Entomobacter; species Entomobacter blattae. The sequence goes on from NZ_CP060244.1 coordinate 1,033,392, forward strand.
AGCACCGGGGTCATGTTGAATTTGGGAAGGACTATAAGGCCAAGCATCGTAATGACCCATCGGCTTTTTCATAAAGAGTATTTTTATAGAAAATATCGTAGTTCGTTTGAAGAGGGGCAAGGCTTGATCGAATAAGGTGGTTGGCAGAAGAAGGGCAACCCGTTCTTCCTTAAAGAAGGGTAAGGGATAAGGCTGTTTGGTAAAGGCTCATACTGTCTTTCCTTGCAGGGATAGTTTTTGGGCAGTAATAGACAGTTTTTAGTTCAGGGTTATGATTAGCTCTCTAGCAAAGCCTTACTCTAGACAGGACCCTGTAAACTGGACTCTGTGAGTTTTTTACAGACCAGAAATTAAGATAAAATAAGATAAATAGAACTTATAACCCGTGCGCGTGCTCTATTGGGCCCGTAATAGCTAGTGGGAAAGGGGTTAAAAGCGGGATTATTTTATTATAAGAGTTGGCCTGTATTTTTTTAGTTACGGAACTATAGAAATAGTACCCAAAACAAATAGAAAAAGAAAAGAAATAAAAGCCTTATAAAGCAAGGAAAAGCCACCTATGGCCAATAGAATGTAGTATATAAGCAACATATAAAAACTTCATTATTCTTACGGTATCCAAATAATGGGAATTTTTAGTAACTAATTAATGATCTTGTATAACTTAAAAGTTATGTTGAGAAATAATTTTTTTTTGTAATCTACCGGTTAGATTTTCTGATTAAAAGCTCTCATGATGTATCAAGGATTGTTGAAGTTGAACACTCGAAACAAAGCAACGAAAAAAAAAACTTTTAAAAACAGCTTATTGGCTAAAAACCGTGCCCCTATGCTCAAAGGGTCTTTGCTTGCCTCGGCATTCTGCATGGCTTCTTTGTTGAGTGTTGGCCCCATAAAGGCCCAAACACTCGAACAAGGGGTGCAGTCCAGTTACAGGGAACGGGTTGATACGCCCTTAACAAGCGTAAGCGAGAAAAATTCTTCCCCGATTGTTCCTCCTTTTGCCAACCCAGAATCTATGATTGGGGATGCCGGTGGGGTAGATCCTTGGCTGCGTAGCCATGGAATTGGGATTATTCTTGATACGATTAATGAGTTTGCCCAAGGGATGTCCTCGGTTACACCGGGGAAAAACCTTAAAGGTGGGGGGTCAAATGCGGGGCAGGTTGGTTTTCAGCTTGATTTGGACTGGGATAAAATTGCCGGGATCCCAGGGTTTGCTACCCACTTGGTTACAACAAGCCGTTACGGTCGCCCCTCAAACCGTTATTACGGGGATTGGCTTGCTCATACATCAGAAATTTACGGCGGTGGGGGAAATGTTGCTGTCAAATTGGTTATCCTTTCTGCCGAGGAAAACCTGTTGGGGGGGCGTATTTCCATTGCTGCAGGCCGTATCCCCTTGCTGACAGATTTTGCTTCAAGCAATCTTTTTTGTAACTTTATGAACAATTCTTTTTGTGGGCGGCCTAAATCTGCTGGTGATAACGGCTATATTTCCACTTATCCTGGTTCTAGCTGGGCGCTTAGGGTTCGTGGTCGGCCTGCAAAGGATCTCTATATCCAATCAGGGATATATTTTCCTGAAAAGGGGATGTTTCCTGGGCCAGGCAATTTTACCAACCGTTCAGGTTGGCGCTTTAGCGGCTCTAACATTGTCGGTCAGACCATTCCTGTAGAAGCGGGTTGGGAACCTTATCTGGATGATGCAGAAAAAGATCTGCCTGGCCATTATAAAATTGGCGCAACCTACCAGAATGTGCCTATAGCCGATAACCTTTATGATGGAGACAACGTTCCTTACCCTATTTCTGGTAATCGTGCACGTACCCGTAGGGATACCTACTCCATGTGGCTGATGATGGATCAGCGGATATTACATTACCCCGAAACTCATACGAAGGATTCTGGCCTTACCCTATTAGGGGGGGCTGTGCACAATGCGGCTTATTCCTCTGTGCGTGATTTTCAGTTTTACTGGGCTATTCTTAACCGTGGTTTTATTGAAGATAGGCCTTACGATACCCTTGGCTTTGCCTATAGTTTTGTAAAGGTTTCTGGTTCGCGTATTCGCGCTGAGCATCTCTTGCAAGACCAAGGAAAGCCTTTTATTGATTCTACCGTCACCGGTATCCAGAGCAATGCTCAGGTTATAGAGTTAAACTACTCTATCCATGTGATGGATGGTGTGGTTTTTGCTCCGGATTTCCAATATTATTTCCGCCCCAATGCGCAGAAAGACCTCAATGATGCCGCTTTTATTGGCTTTAAAAGCCATGTCGTGTTCTTCTAACCTATCCTTCCAGGGCACCCCATCTTTTCAGGGGTAAGGAATAACTGCCCGATAAGGCAGAAATGAGGGTTTATCTGAGCCTTCGTTTCTGCCTTTTACTTATAGGGGCAACACAGGGCATCGAGGGCAATTTCTGTTTTACGGTCAAGCTCCCAGTCATTGCCTGCATCGATTTTCTCTTGCAGCTCAGCCTGTTCGGCCAGTAGGGCCGTCATCTCATCATCATCCATTGGCTCGACAAACTGTAGGGAAATCTCGTTAAACCAACCGACCGCAGCCTTGAGAGGGCCAAACCCCATCGCCACATTTTCGCACACGGTTTTTGTAGGATTCAGCTAGGGTTCCTATTCCAGATAATCAATCCTTACCCCTTCTGCAGCCCAGACCTTGCCGCCAAACTCCTTCTCCTTGCCTACCCAAAAAGACTATTACCAGCTCCTATCCCCTCTCAGCTCAGACGCCCCTGCAGATAGACCCCTAAAAGTTAAGATTCGCAGCCATGAAAACCCTCACTATTCCTAGCTATGGGGAACTCTTTTTATGGCAGGAAAGGAGAAGGAGTTTGGTGGCGAGGCCTGAGCTGAGAGGGGATAGGAGCTGGTAATAGTCTTTTTGAGTAGGACTTTTTTCACAGATCATTGAGGATGTACTATTTTTCCTTTATGGCCTTTTTTTATTACGGCTTCTCTTTTATCTACAGCAATGCCCAGATAGAGAACTTCTGCACCGGCTTCCTCAGCAGCGGACCCCAAAATAGCGGCATGACTATTGTAAATTTGGCCTGACGGTAAAGGGTTTCCTGGGGCTACAAGTTCATCTCTTGTTGAAAAACAGCCACAACGGGCTTCTCCCATACAGGCACCTTGCTCAACCCAACCGCTGCCAGTATGCCAATTTCTCTTGAGGTCAGTTACTGATCTTTACGAAGGATGAATTTTCCATTGCTCATAATTGATCCGGAAGAGGGAATATATTGCCCAACATTGGCAGACTGATAGACTAGTCATTGGGGATCCCCCGCAGGGTCCTCCTGAAGATCAGTTTATTCTACCATGACAGCAGCATTGGCTACAGAGGATATTTCCTGATCGTTGAGGAGATAACCATCCTGGGGATATCATCACGTTCTGGATTATCGCACTCTAGCCGCATCCAGCTCATCATCCCCTCTGACCAGAGAGGCACCAATGATAAGGTTAAATGGCCCCCTGCCATATTTGTAAGGCCAGAATCGGCAATAACATAACAACACCACTGCCTTTACCTTAACACTTACGATCTGCTGCGGCTGGTGCTTCATCAACAGCCCGAATATTCAAACCATAACGGGTTTTGAAAAATACAATCCATAGGGCTAAGGGAATAAGAAAAGGCAAAATAGACCACCATATTCTGTCCAAAAAATACAGGCCAAAAAATGCAGGTTTCCTCTGTGGGAGGTTTCAAAAAGGGTTTTACGTGCAGAGAGGTGAGACTATTTATGATGATGGAGGTTTTGAGGCAGAAAACCCTAGTAGAAGAAAGTGCTCATAGGGGTGGTGAACAACTGAAATTCTCCATTCTTACCCTTTGTGGTAGGGAAGAAGCAGAAGAAGAAGTAGGAGAAGGCAATGAAGAAAATCGGGAAGAGGGGCCCAAAAAAAGGCGCAAACACTCCAAAGCACATAATGCGATGGCCCTTACCGCTCCTTCTGAGACGTGGCAGGAAGAAATAAAGTTTTATAACCCAATTGCTCTCTTGCTTTATCTCTGTAACGATAAGGTTCGTAACCGTGGCAAACAGTGTTTTTACCGTTTGGGGTCATGGCGTGTTATGTGGATAAAAACCGCGCATAATAAGGGGTTTGCCTACGTCCACATAGACAACGAATGTGAATCGTATCGTGCTGGGTGAGGGGCGCTGTCTTGCCTATCCACATAGGTAACAAGATTATTGTGATGGGTGATATGAACAACCAACGGCTTGTCCACGTTCATATAGGCAATGAGATTATGATGATGAGTGATGTTAATAACCAACGGTTTGCTAAATCATATATGCCAGCAACCCATGGATTCATATGGGGCCAATGGTTGTTTTCTGTGTGGGCACCCCCACTTTGCAAGGTTTTTTTGATGTGTTGTGCAATGCGCCGCTTTGAGAAAGTCAACAAAGCCAAAGCCTTGGGAGCAGGCTTATTTTTATCTAAACCCGCATTCAGATGAAGCTGACAAGGACTTTTATATTGGGGTATGAAGGCCTGAGCCTGGCCAGCACTGCCCACGTGACGAGAACTCCATATTCTTTCAAGTAGAGAGGTAGGTATAGAGCTAAAATTGTATAGAGGACTAAAAAACTGACAAAGTTGTCATAATGGGCAAACGGGATGCCTTCTGTAATGAGAACGCTGCAATAAGCCACTCCTTATTCTGGAGTGGTTTATTATTTCTGTCTGAGGAGAAGGACAAGCGGTCAGAAGAAGGAAATGCAATCTATATTATCAAATAATGCGCCCCTTAATAATCCAGCCTAAAGAGCATCACAGCTACTTCTTGTGAGGGAAGTAGAGAGATTTCTAAACTCTTTTGGGTGGAGCCCAGGAGGGGCCATTATTGTGAAGGGGAATGGGTTATTTTTTCTTTTTGGTGGGCGGTGCAGCTTTAGCCCCATTCAATTCATCACGCACGGCTTTAGCGGTGGTAAAGCTAAACTTGCGAGAAGCCGGAATGTTGATGACTTCGCCAGTAGAGGGGTTTCTTCCCTGACGGGCTGGGCGATTGGTAACCTTGAATTTGCCAAAGCCTGCAATGCTGACGTCTTGACCAGAGGCTGCGGTAGAAACGATGAGGTGAAGCATATCGTGGATAATATCTTTACTGAGCTCTTTGGTAATATTATGCCGGGCAGCCAGTTGGTTGATAAGTTCTGATGTATTCATTGAAATGTCGTCTCCAGATTAACTCTTAGGGAAAAGATAGCATTTTTCTACAGAAGAAAACATTCCACGCAGGATATCTCTACGGAAATTATAACGTTTTTATGCGTTTTTTATAAGATTTGTGTTGTTTGTGCACTGTTTTTCCCTTGATTTTGGAAAAAACAGTGCACAGAACGAGCTATTGGTAAGTTTTTATTAGCGGCCTTTATGAACGGGCCTGGTTTAAAAGGGCTTAACTTATGCGTTCTTCATGCTGGGTCATATCCAGGCCCTCACGTTCCTCATCACGGCTGACGCGTAGGCCAATGGTTATATCCAGAATTTTAAGAATGATGTAGCTGACCACGGCACACCAGATAATGGTTACCCCAACGGCTTTCCCCTGAATAAGAACTTGCGCCATTGAACCAACTGTACCAGTGGGGTTAGCCTCTGTGGCAGAAAGGGGGCCATAAGCAAAAAGGCCAGTCAGCAAGGCGCCCACAATTCCCCCTACACCATGAACGCCAAATGCGTCGAGTGTGTCGTCATAGCCGAGTTTGCGCTTCATGATTGTCGCTGAAAAATAACATAAAGCTCCTGAAATAAAGCCAATGATCATCGCACTTCCCGGCAGGACAAACCCTGCTGCCGGTGTTATGGCCACCAGCCCTGCGATAGATCCGGAAATAATGCCCAAAGCCGTAGGTTTGCCATGGTGGGCCCATTCAATGATCATCCAGCTTATGCCGGCAGCAGCAGCAGCCAATTGGGTGGTGAGCATAGCCATACCGGCCCGGCCATTCGCTCCCAGGGCAGAGCCTGCGTTAAAGCCGAACCATCCAATCCATAAAAGGCTTGCACCAATAATGGCGTAAACCAGATTATAGGGTGAAAGGTCATCACGCCCATAGCCAGTGCGCCGGCCTACAACCAGGGCAGCAATAAGCCCTGCCACCCCAGCATTGATATGGACAACCGTGCCCCCGGCAAAATCAATAGCCCCGAGCTGCGCCAGCCAGCCCATAGGGCTCCATACCCAATGGGCAATGGGGATATAAACCAAAAGGATCCACGCAACGGAAAACAGACATAAGGCACTAAACTTGATTCGCTCCGCAACAGCACCGGTGATAATGGCCGCAGCAATGATGGCAAACGTCATCTGAAATACCAAAAACACGCTTTCCGGAATTGTCATTGTTGAGGGGTTGGAAGAATCTGCTCCTAAGGTAAAGGGTGTATCGATGCCTTTTACCAGGTGGGCAACCGTCTCATTGAGGAAAACCTGGGAAAGATCACCAATAAAAGGGGTGCCGGTGCCAAATGCCAGGCTGTAGCCGATTACAGCCCAGACAATGCTGATCATACAACACAAGGCAAAAGACTGGATCATGGTGGAAAGAACGTTTTTCTTCCTGACCATCCCGGCATAGAAAAGGGCTACCCCAGGAATGGTCATAAGTAGCACAAGGCCCGTGCTCATCAACATCCAGGCAGTATCACCGGTGTTGATCTGGGGAGAGGCAGCCAAAGCCTGGTTGGGTAATAAGGGGGTGAGAAGAAAGAGGGTAAAAGCCAGCAGGCTTAATGGAATTTTTATGGGAGGAGAGGTTATCATAGTTGTTCTCTTTTGCTGTCTGTCGTCATAGGGAGGTAGGCAGAAAAAATAGAGAGCAAGATCCAAAGGCTGGCCTGCCATCAAGCAAGAAGGGAGGAAGGACTGAACAGGACGGACTTCCTTTTGTAGTGACGGATAAAATTCTATTGACGGATAAAAAGTTATAGAGGCAAGTGAAAAAGTGCAAATAGGATCCTTTCATACCTTTATTCATGCCATATTTGAATGGTTTGTATAGTTTTTTTTGTTATTTGTTTCTTTTTTTCTTTTTATGAAGATATTTTCATGCTTTCTTGCCTTAATAAGGATAGCCTGTCAGTCAGTGGTCTGTCAGTCAGTACCCTGCCAGTAACGATTGGGCATTACCGACTTGGGGCAAGCACTGGGCAAGCACTTCCCACCCTAGGCAAAGTTAGGCTAAAGAGAATGACGATGGAGCGATTGCTTAAAAGAATTGGCATAAAAGGGGGTTTATTCATATGACAGTTCAAGACCGGCGAGCCTCTCTTTACGATTGTGCAGAGCACCTTAAGGCTGAAACATTGCAGGTATGGCAAACCATGCGTCAGCAGGCCCAATCTTGTCGTGACCCTCTTTCTCGCCAGTTGTTGGAGGCCACCATTCTCCAACATGAGAACCTTCCCTCTGCCCTCTGCACCTTGCTGGGGCATAAGCTTGGGAACTCTGCTATTTCTGCCCAAAATCTTATGGATGTCTTTGCAGATATCTACCATAATTATGCCGCCCCGCTGAATGCCGCTGCCGAGGATCTTCAGGCTATTTTTGAGCGTGATGCTGCTTGCCCCGACCTGATTACACCCTTTATGTTTTTTAAGGGCTTTCATGCTATGCAAACCTATCGATTGGCCCATTGGTTATGGCTGAAGGAGAAACGATATCTGGCCTTGCATTTACAAAGCCGCGGTTCTGAGGTGTTCGGGGTCGATATTCACCCAGCAGCACGCATGGGGTGCCGGATCCTTCTGGACCATGCCACAGGAATTGTCATTGGCGAGACCTGTGTTGTGGAAAACGATGTTTCCCTCTTGCAAGGGGTAACCCTTGGTGGAACAGGAAAAAATATGGGTGATCGCCACCCCAAGGTCAGGCGCGGGGTGTTGATTGGGGCTGGGGCCAAGGTGCTGGGGAATATCGTGATTGGTGAAGGGGCCAAAATTGGAGCTGGGTCCATCGTGTTGGAATCGGTTCATGCCTATACCACTGTTGTAGGCAATCCTGCGCGCCGTGTGGGTGTACGAAATACCGCAATGCCAGCTTTAACCATGGATCAAACCTTACCCCCCATAGACTATATCATCTAGCGGGTTTTGCGGGGCTTCTTCCTTTCTGTTATTATAAAAGCATAGAAATGAAACAAACGATGGCTTTCTCGTCTCTTTGGGAGAGGTTGGCCCTTATGGTTTGGGGGTTTTTCTACGGAGGTTTTTGGGAAGGTTTTTGGGCTGGAAAAGCGTTTTTTGGCTTTTTCAGCCTTCTTGAACGTTCGGTGTTTTTGTTTGGGCTATCCCTGCTTCAGGGGGGCTGGAGAAATATCCCAGGGCCTATCTCAAGGGCCTATCTCAGGGGCTTGGGTCGTGTGGAGATTTGAACGGCTGCTCGATTGATGCTGCCTCAAAGGGTAGTTGAGCGGTGCTGAGGAGTGGTCATCCTCCCCTCTGGTCTTATTGGGAGAGGTTGTCTTACTTGACCGATAGGTGGAAAAACTTTGTGGAGTAAAACAGGCTTACTCGACATCGCTCATCATCCCCCATAGATGGCGCTCATGCAGCGAGATTAGACAAAACATCTCGTAATGTGGAAAAGATAGTCCCCCAAGTCACCATCACCCTTCTGCAATGATCTACTCTTAGATTAATTTCTCTCCTGGCTTAGAAAGGAGCCCTTTTTGTCAGCCAGAGTGTGAGCTCGCGGCAAAGTGGCATGGTTTTAAAGAGGGTAAGGTTTTGCAATAGGTGGTTTTATGGGGTCATATCGTGGAAATGTTCATGAAGCTGCAATGAGCTGGCACCTGCAAAAAATAAGGGCACGTTGTTCCGTGTATTGGTCAGGCGTGTTGGGGTTAAAAGCTTGGTGTGGGGATGAGGGAGTTAGGTTGGTTTATGAGGGTGTGCGCGTGCTACGGGTAAGCTCATAGAGCCCTATGGCTGCAGCATTGGAGACATTCAGGCTTTCTATTTGGTTATGGATTTTAAGTCCCGCAAGTTCATCACAATGCTCTCTTACTAAGCGACGCAAGCCGCTGCCTTCTGCCCCCAATACCAAAACAGTTGGCTTGCCGTGGTAGGCTTCCCCGTTCAGGATGTTCTCAGAAACTTCCATGCCTACAACCCAATATCCTGCTTTTTTTAGGCTTTCCAAGGCACGGGAAAGATTAACAACCTGTAGCAGGGGCACTTTTTCTAGGGCCCCCGATGCAGCTTTGGCCAAAACACCACTTTCTGCTGGGGCATGGCGTGTTTGCATTATCACTGCGCCGACCCCAAAAGCAGCAGCAGAGCGGAGTATGGCCCCGATATTACGGGGATCTGTGACTTGGTCTAATACCAAAAGAGGGGTGCGCTGCTGCTCAGCAATGTCTAGAATATCTGGCGGGGAAAGTGGAGAAACAAGCAAGACAACCCCTTGGTGTACGGCTTCTTCCCCACAGACTTTTGTTAAGGTCTCTTTCTGGGTGATCTCTGGGGGGATTGGCCAGCGAAAATCCGGCTCTCGCTCAGAAAGACGCTTGAGGAGCTGTAGTTCGGTTTCAGCCGTTACAAGGATATGGCGGATTTTTCGATGGGGGTTGAGTAAGGCAGCTTCTGCGGGGTGAAGGCCGTAAAGCCAATAAGTTCCATTTTCGGTTTTAAAAGCAGACCGATCAGCTTTTGTGCCAGGTGCAAAGGGTTCTCCCTTGGCTTTACGGTCTTTTATTAAGGGTAAAGCTCTTGGGGCGGAAGAGAAAGGCAAGCCAGCCTTTTTATTTTTTTTAGGCCGAGCTCGGGTATTTTTGAAGGAAGAAGGGGGTTTCGGCATGAAAGGGTACTTGGAAATGGCGCATGAGGAGGAAAGGCGAAAGCCTCTTTTGGGATTTTTTGACCTCTTGTGGTCATTTTTATTTCTTACTGGGTCCTGGGCGTTTTTGGAAGTCTTAAGGCTGTTTTTGGCTCATAGAGGCAAAAAAATAAAAGATTTGAGAGAAAATACCAGAAAATCCTCATAGGATATTGACATTTTTTTCAATCGGCCCTAATTGCCTATCCAATACCTAAAGCTGGAGGGGTGCCCGAGTGGCTAAAGGGGGCGGACTGTAAATCCGCTGGCGTGCGCCTACGTTGGTTCGAATCCAACCCCCTCCACCAGATCGCTGTTTCTAAAGCGTTCTCTTGTGTTTACATCCTCAAAAAAATAGGGCCATGTTCCAAAGGTTTGTTGATTCAGGCCTGTTTACTCTTGCGCTTGCTCGTTTGAAGATGGAGGTGGAATGGTGGGCATTATTTTAAGAGAAAGAATCTCTACCTTGTCTTTGCGGTGTTTTCCACCGTTGGTGTTTTCTATCATTAGTATTTTTCCATTGGTGTTTTTCTACCGGTGTTATAGAGTCCCTCTATCATTGCCTCTGCCAGTTTGTTGCAGGGTGTGAACTTATTTCATAGTGTGATAACGCCTCGAATATACACGCGTTTTTAGCTGGTATTATGATGGTTGGTGTCAATCCGCACCCCATAGAATGACCTTAAAAAGGGGGGGGATAAATGGACAAAAAGCCCATTTTCACGACATTGTTTTTTACTTTGTTTGTGATCGAATGTATTTGTGATGGAATAAGGTAGACCCTTCTCTTTACGGTAAAAAAAACCAGCAGGCAGCCTGCTTTTCCTCAGGGAAGGAAACTTCAGGGCAGGAAAAGGGAAAAGACCACAATTCTTCTTCTCAGGGAGGAGATTCTTAGGGAGGAGATATGCAAGCCGCTTTAAAAGCCATTGGCCATGAAAAGGATGGTCCAGTGTCCTCCACCTTGTGCAGGCTGTTTGCGGTTTGGGCCGGGAAACGTAAGGTTGAGCTGCTTGTCGGTGTGGGTATTTCCCTTCTGGCTTAGGGGCTGCTTTAAAGAGGTTTTCTTATATTCACCCTTAAATGTTTACCTTCAAAGCGCATCGCCTTCCTCAGCGGTGCTGAATCAGGCCTGCCGCACCTCTTCATAAGTGTAAAAAAGGGGTGTGTTCTTTAGGAAAATGTAAGAATAAGCTTATTGTTCAACGAATTTTGGCTTGAGATGACGGTTTGGTTTGCTTGAGATCATGGTCTGGAGTAGCTCTCTTATCAATAGAGCTGTCAGATTCTCTTACCAGCCTACCAGGATTTTATTCGTAGTTCCCCTCTCCACAGAGCTGTCAGAACAAAGACCTCTATTTTAGAAACAAGCACAACGTAGCTCCCCTACCCACAGCTATCAGGTTATCAAAAAAAAGACAGTGGAACATTATGCCCTGTAGTTTCCCTTTCCATAGAGCTGGCAGCTCAATAGATGCGCGTGGAGTCTTCCGGCCATTCAGATCGCTCTTGTCCACAAGGGGGTTGGTCGGGGATAAAGATTTGGGTTTGAAGAAGAAAAATGCTTTACGCAGGGGAGTGTATGGTAGGATCTTTGAGAGGAGAGGAGAGGAGAGGAGAGGAGAGGAGAGGAGAGGAGAGGAGAGGAGAGGAGAGGAGAGGAGAGGAGAGGAGAGGAGAGCTTTCTCGCCTGCGAGGTGCGCTATGGAGAATTGGCAATAGGAGAGAGGCGGTGTGATACCCCCTTTTTTCGGCAAGGTGGAGAGGTTTTCTCCCTTGTGAAGTTTTCCACCATGTGTGAGGATTACCACCATGATAGAGCCCATGAGAAGAGCTTTTGCTTTCTCCCTTATTATGGATAATAAATTGTGGATAATAAAGGAGGGGAGAAAAAAGAAATAAAGAGTATTTCTCGTCAATCCCCCCAGTACTCATCGTTATGGGTAAAACTTGCCCGTGGGAGAAGAGGGTTTTCCTATCGTTTTGCCCCAGTTTATCCCAGTTTGCTCTAATGTTGCCCTAGTGGCATGGCTCCCTTTCGGGGATAGTGGGAAGTTTTTCCCACTTACGAGGAGGTCCATTGGGCATAAGACCTGGGGGCATAAAACCTGTGGACATAAGGCCTGGGTTAAATACCCAATCTAGGCTAAATATCCAATTTGGGCTAAATATCCAGAATGTCCTGGGTGGTCTTTTTTAATAGGGCGATGAGGGCTTTCTCCTGTTCGGGGGAGCATCCTTTTTTTTGATGTAGGGCCTCTTTAAGGGCTTTACGAGCCTGGAAATACTCCGTATGGCCTTCGTGGGCGGGATCACCTTCTGTGTAGAAAGTATCTTGCCATTCAGCCATTCTTTTTCCCATCGAAATGAGGGTGGCTTTCAACTGGTTGGCTAGCTCCCTTTGTTGGTCCAGGGTGTGGTGGCCCGCTTCTGTTAGGGCGTAAAGTTTTCGGGATCCTTCCTGATTCACCGTGGCGTATTCCGCTTCTTCCAGATAGGTTAAGGCCGGATATATCATTCCCGGGCTGGGCTTGTAAAACCCTTGAGAAAGGGCTTCTAGACGAGTGATAAGCTCGTATCCATGCGCGGGGGCTTCTGCAAGCAGGGCTAAAAGAAGAAGTTGCAAATCTTCAGAGCGCAACTTACGCCCTAACCGCATGGGAATGCCACCCTCTCTTCTGCTGCCCCCTTTAAAGGGATGCCGGTGCGGTTTTCTTTCCTGAGAATGATGGCGAGCATGCGCAGGGTCAAAAAAGGGATTACGGGTCAAAGGGTGATGGCGTTTTTTCATTTTAAATAGTTTTATCGTCATTAATAAAAGTCCTTATTATATCTTTGGATATATATCTTAAAACATATCTAAAGATATAAATCAAGAAATATTTTTAGTCTCCTCGGAGTTTCTTTCTTCTTCACGGGTGTATTTTTTGTTCTCCACTCGGGTAAGGGTAAGGTTTTTCGGTAAAATATTCCTGTTTTATGGGAAAAAGGAGGGGAAAGTGGGCTTAGTCCAGAATGTTTTTAAAAAAGGAATTATTCTTTTTTTGGGGTTAGAGAGACCTGGCTTTTGGGTAGAGAACCCTAGCAGGCAGGTATGTGAGGATAAAATGGAGGGTGGGCTTCGTTGGGTTGAGTATGGGTCTTGCAGGCAGGTATATAAGGCAGATGTATGAGGATAAAACTTGGGAGGTCGTCTTTTCAAAACAGTAGTCTATGGATTTTGCAATGCTCTCCATCAGCAGAGATATGAGCGGGGGTATTTTTTATTTTGTAAAAGATCGGGGCCTAATCTGTTTTCACAGATGCTTTTTCCTATTCACAGAGAATTTTTCGTATTGATAGAGAAATAGAGATTTTCCTTTGAGTATGGGGGCTCTCTCTATCAAACGTGGGCGGGAGTCGTAAAGCGGGAATATGACTTATTCTTTTGAGAATGAAGCTTCAGGAAAGGGTGTTATCCGCTGTTCAATGGGGCTTCTTAAGGGGTAAGGGGAATTACGACCTTCCCCACAATCAACAGGGAATTAAGGAAGAAACTCATTCCGGCATTTTCTGCTTCAGTTATATGAAACACCTGTTTATGAAGATATGCTATTTGTCACTGGACACTCCTCTTTTCCTATAAGTGTCTGCTTCAAGTAAGAGTCTGGTTACAACACATGGCGGACGTACGAATAAGCGTAATGGGAAGCTGGATTTATTTCTGCTTTCTTCTAATCACCAGTTGCTTTTAGAGGCCAAAATGATCAAGTATCGTATGATCAAGCATTGTATTCATCGTGGTTGTAAGGACTCTAATAACATGAGCTATATGCCGCTTGCCCAGACCTGATTACACCGAGAAAGATGAGCGCTTTGAGCTTATTGGCGTTGATTCTAGAACAGATCTCTGTCTTTCTGAAGTGGTTATTCCCCTTTGTGAGTAAAGCTGAGCGTAGGATGGGGGACGTCCAGTTTTAGAGCAGAGCTTTACTCAGGATCCCTCAGCAAGGGGTAGAGCAGGCGGGTATATAACGCCCATTAATCCTATAAATTTGAGGAGCTCCTACAGGAGGGATCATTTGCAAGGTCCCCTTTTCAATCGGCATGATAACGTAGCACCCTTAAAATTTTTATGCACGCTGGGGTATGTCTTTCCTTGGGGTATGCCTCTCCTGTTGGTGTGGCTTTTCTCCTTTTAGGTAGGGCTTTCGTGGACGTGGGGTACAGAATGGCAGCCAGTTTAGGAGATTTTTATGAAAAGAAAGGGATTTTACACCTCTGTGTAAGCTTTGAAGGGGCTGACTATTCAGTATTACTCAGCCAATCGGAGCGTCTTAACCTTCTCGCGTAACTGAATAGCTGCCTGAACCATATGACGCAAGGAGGGAAGAACCTCTTCCCACCGCCTTGTTTTAAGCCCATAATCTAGATTAATCCAAAGTCGGTTGATTAGGTAAGGTTTTCATCGCTTTTTCCATCAGTCGTACCATTTGCGCCTGAGGGGGAATAGCGGGCGAGCACATATCATACCCAGGGCATAAACCCCAAAGCCCCATACCCCCAGGACTGAGAGACTGAGGAGATGAATTGGGTGAACTCTCAGCTTTGCAAGACGAATGATGACAGATGATCGAGACAGGCACCTTACTTTCGAAGACCTTACCCTCGAACAAGTATGGTAAAAAACCATAAGACTCTCTTTTTTATAAAGAGATTTTAATGTCTTGGTCATTCATCGATTTTTAGGGATATCAATCCTTAGGGATTTAGCCTTTTATTGCTAGAGTAAATTTTAATAAAAATTACCCTATGATTTATGATCATCTTTATAAGATTTTCCTATTATTATTCTCGATAAAGGCATAGATTTTTCATATAAAAAACACATACTCAAACTAAAGTTAAAACAGAAGGATATAAGGTTAAAAAAAGTGGCTTAAAATTTTCTAAAAACATCCTTCTGCCGTCTTCCTTTAGGGGAAGGCGGTTTTCTTTTGGGAAAAGAGCTCATAGTGCTTGATTATTATTGAAAAAGGTGGTTTTTGCTTCAGAGCCTTCAGAGCCTTCAGAGCCTTCAGAGCCTTCAGAGCCTTCAGAGCCTTCAGAGCCTTCAGAGCCTTCAGAGCCTTCAGAGCCTTCAGAGCCTTCAGAGCCTTCAGAGCCTTCAGAGCCTTCAGAGCCTTCAGAGCCTTCAGAGCCTGAAATTTCTGCTTGAGAAGTTAGCCCTTTTTGCGGGAGACAGAGCAGCAGTATTTTATGAAGCGGTATTTTATTAAGAATAATTTTGATGGAAAATAGAAATTTTCGTCCCCTTTAGGAAGTAAAAGTAAGAGAATTAACTTTTTAAAACTTCACATTTATGCTATCTATAAAGAATAAAGTAATCATTTTCTATTAACTGCTTACAAATTCATTGATCTGCCCTTTCTATAAGGGAGAAGTGTAATAAAAAGGGCAGTAGTGGTGGGTTTTTCCCTCCTTGTCATTACTTTATAAAAGAAGCTTTTTCCCCATCCTATCAGCCCAAGTGGAAACCGTATTCAAATGCGGTTTGAAGAATGTTGTCCTATTTTGAATAGCCTATTTTGAATAGACAGGGCATCAAAATCATAGGCTTCCAATAAAATATCAAAGAAAATTACAGGAAAGGTCGATGTTGACCGGTTTTATATTGCAAGAGTGATTTTTCTCTCTTCCAAGAGACGCATCCTGTGAAAGGCATAAGGCTGATGAAAATCATTTAGCCCTTCATATTTCATGGCCTTGATAAAGGCCATTATTGGGGTTCTGTTCCAAAAAAAGTCGGGGAGGATGGGCCTTAAAAAGGCTTTAACATTTCTGTTATTTCTCTCTTTTTCTATAGAGAGGGTTTTTTTGAGAAGAGGGGGTTATGTTTGTTTTTTTTAAAAATTTGGCAAAAAGGCTAGTACAGAAGGAACACTGGTATGCCGAGTTTTGGTCATCCATTGTTTTTATTTGTTATGCCCTATGGGCTAAGGTGGATATGCCTGAGGCTCATAGGGAATGGCCACCGGATTTAGGGTTTACCCATGTATTGCCCGATACGGTATGGCAGGGAATTATGCTGGTAACAGGAGTTGGACAGTTGATTTCATTAGGGGTTGAAAAACCCTTTTTAAGGGGGTTTTTCTCGGTGTTGGCTTTTTGGTTGGCATGCTGGGTTACCCTGAATATTTATTCTTTTGGATACGGGTTTCATCCTGGGCTTGCGCTCTCGCTTGGTTGGGCTGGTGTGAATGTATTTGCTTTTAGCCGCAGTCTCGGAGGGATGAGATGATATGGATGCTTCACAACTTGCCTGGCTTGCTACTCATCATCCTGATATTTACCTGCTTATTACACTTTTACCCGTTTTTGGCATGTTTATACTCCATGCCCTGCACAGTGTTATTCGCTTATATTTTGATTATAAGCGACAGAAATTTATGTTTGAGCGGGAAGTGGCAAAGGATGATGCCTGTAAAGACAAGACCTGTAAAAATAAAAATAATAAAGGTTAAAAAAGGTTTCTATACCTTTATGTTAGCCTAACCGGACATGGGTGAACCCGGTATGAGTGAACCCGGACATGTGTGAATATAGATGCAAAGGCCGTATGGGGGCGCTTATGGAGCCATAAGCGGTATGTGTCATGGGAATGGTATAATATAGAGGACAATCAAAGGTCAGCATCTGAATAATGGCAATCACCCCGAAGGGTGATTTTTTATTGGATGAAAACAATGCTTATCACAAACGGATATGGGTTAGATATTTCCCATATAAAAAATGGGGTTGTAAGCCCTGCCCTTAAAGCGGTTGGCCTTGATGAGGGCGCTGCTATTAATTTGGTGACAGGTACCGCTATTGCTGAAAGCCATTGCCGGTATTTATACCAATTTGGGGGTGGCCCTGCCCTGGGTTTGTGGCAGATGGAACCAGACACTCATAAGGATATCTGGGTCAATTTTCTTTATTACCACAAGGATCTTGCGGCAAAAATAAATTTTCTTATGACAGCCCAGGATAGAAAGCAGCAACTTGTTACGAACTTGGCCTATGCTGCCGTTATGTGTCGTATCCTCTATTTACGCTCATCCTTGGCTCTGCCCAATGCAGCCGATGCCAAGGCCCTAAGCCTGTACCATAAACAGGTTTACAACACAGCGCAGGGGAAGGCGGATCCAGAAAGAAATGTCCAGTTTTTTGCCGATGCCATTGCCGCATAAATAAGTGCGGTAATAGTTCATTTGCAAAAGGGTCCCATCTGCAAAAGGGACGGTATGGAAGATTACCCTCCTCTCATGGGGAAGATGGCTTCCACATCGCTCCATCACATGCGCTGTTCCAGATTACTCTTCCCCCGTGGGGGAAGATGTCGTGGGGCTGGCTTTTAGGCCAGTGTGCGCAAAGGTTACCCTTATCTTCGTGGGTATGGGAGAACCGATGTCGATTGTTCTATCCCGTACCAAATTATCCCTTCCCCTTGTGGGTAAGGAAGGGCTTCCCAGGAGAAAGACTAGGAGAAAGATGATGAAACCATCGAAAATGGCTACCACTTATTTGCTTGGTATTATGCTGGCGGTCGTCAGTGGAGATATGAATCTGCTTCCCTCAGATATTTCCTGTTATGTTGCACTTTTGGTGATTATTTGTAATTTGATTGCCTCCCATGTTAAGCCCCCGCAAGAGGGCAGCAAACTGGTCTATGCTTATCAGATGATCAGCTGGTTAGCGGGCAATTTCGGTTGGGCACAAAATAAAATCAAACAAGAAATGAGGGAAAACAACCCCCCTCTAGTAGGGAAAAACCCCTAGAAGGAAGATCTCTACAGCCACCAGCCTATAAAGCTGTTGAGAGTCATGACAGAGACTTGTTGTTACAGGAAGGGTACGCTGTTTATGTATAAAGGTAAAGGAGCATGCTGGGTTTTGGGAGGAACCCTGTGATTGTGCATCTTTTCCGGTGTGGTCATCCCAGTCTGGCAAACAACGTATTCCTCAGTCTCCATTGCCTCTTAATGGGTGCAGATCTTGCTTTTTTGTTTGATTACACTCAATTTTAATCACACTTCATGAGGGGTAGAGTTTTCCCTCGCCTATCGAGGGCGTAGCGTGCATATGCGTATTTCTTCGCTGTTCAACATCCCTCTCTTGCCCATCGGGTGCGTAGCCTCTGTCTTTACCAGCTGGCCCTGTCTCTCCTTTCTCTCTTGTCAGATCTATGGCTAAGCACAGGGGGGCAAGATGAGAAGGCCCGGACACAAAATATCTGAGTCAGCACAATTCTGAGTCAGCACAATTCTGGGTCAGTCCAATTCTGGGGCAGCATAATAATGGGCTTTCCTTTGGTCAGCTTGAGAATATTACCCAAGCAATATTCTCGGCATATGTGCTTTAGAACAGGCTCTATAAATAGGTATCTTGGGGCTGTTACGAAGGGTATTTGATGAAAGCCCACACGAGCATTTTTTGTTATATGTTGCAGAAAAATGCTCGTGTTTTTACCCGTAAAGGTCAATGGGCCATCTGTTTGGTACAGAGCTCTTTTACGGTTTTATACGCCCTAAAAAGGGCTACATATCAATAATTTTCCCCTTTCCCTCCGAGGGGGAAGAGGGGCCTTTACCATTATTGACGATAATCACCTTGTTAACATCGCTTAAAGCCCAAATTAATGCCAGAATCCAGCCAAGGGTTGTCCACCCTGAAAGAAGGTTGAGCAAAAAAATATTTTTAAGGTTAGGGCGTTTTTTATACCAGGCAATAAGGGAAGGCACAAAATAGGCTATACAGCCCATAAGGAACAAAACGAAAAGGATGAGCAGAAAAAGAATATTATCGTGGGTGATCATGGCCAGACAGTGATAAAAAACAAAAAAGAGTAAAAACGGATGAACGCAGAAGAGTATATCAGAATATTAAACCATAGTCTGTGGAAAACGATAGGGAATAAAAAACTCCTTCTTCTTAGGGAGAAGAGTAAGTGAGGAGAGACTAAAGCAAGAAGGCATTAGACGAAAACGGCTGCTTTTAAGCTTAGCACCAGTAAAGAGAACTGAGTAAAGACAACCATATTGCCGGTATTAAGGTTTAAGGTTGTATTCCCGTAGGCAAAAATGCTGCCCACAATAGCTTGCTCTTGTGCCAAAAGAAGATGGCCCAGATGAAGATGAACCTAAAAGAAGATGGGCCCAAAAAAGATGGGCATAGTGAGAGTCTGCATGAGGTGTTGGCTTTGAGGGAAAGGTGTTTAGCACATCATGGCCTGTACCAAAGATATTGTCTTTACCAAAGGTAATGTCATGAGACCGATAGAGTACGTTATCGTCTAAACCGGAATTGGCAATGCCCGATATATCCAAGCTGAAGTAGACGTTTTTTTCCGAGAATTGATGTGAATTTTTGTTTGAGGTTACCATAAGTGCTGGAATGAGGCGCCTTACCTTCTGCTATTGGATTTTCTTCTGCTGGGTTTTCTACATTTGGGCTTTTACTATCCCTATGCTTTACTACCTCTATTGAGAAGGGTTAGGCCCATCATGGTCTACCCCAATAGAAACCGGGGTTTCACGGCTTGTTGCTATCGGGAGGGAGGCCAGCTGGGAATGTCCTTCAATACATCATCGAGTGGGATATGGAAAGCCACAATGGTGTTAGAGCCAGGGTTGGTGGCATATAAGGGTGAATGATCAGGAGAAGTAGCCAGTACCTGGTCATTATCAAAGGGGCCCAGTTTAAAGTTTAAGTTTTAAAGTTTTAGTCAGCAAATCCTGGTACCGTTGGTTTGTGTGCCTTTCGGGGAAATATGAAGGCTTCTATCCTTACTACGATTGACCCGATACCCAATAAGAGCATTCTTGCCAAGCTCGACATTCTCAGCTTGACATTTTAGGCGCGATATTCCGGGCTCAATATTATTTTAGTTAATCATTATTTTGGTTAATATAGTGAGAGTTGTATAGTAAAATCAGAATACTTCCCGTATCGTCATCTCCTTTGGTGATGAGCATGGGCCATGCATTGGCAAGTTCTGCCTATCGGATCATGGCTTGGGCAAGAATATGGGTTTTAAGCTTTGGCATGGTTTAATTTTAAGCTTTGGCATGGTTTAAATAGAGTGGCTCTACGGAGCAGTACTAAAGGAATATTGGGGAAAAAAGCGTATCAAATACTCTCTGCAGGGGAGCTTCTTTACCATTTCCAGTGAGAAAAACGGTGGTGTTGCTGGTTGTGTTTGGGTCGGACATAGGTTGGAAAAGTGCCTTGCATTGCCTTTTGAAGGTACATTGTTGATAGAAGCGGATATCAGGGCTGGGTATTTGAAACCTGATCGGTTGAAATAGGGAGGGAAAGTGAAAAAAGCATTGTTGTCTATTTGGATTATGGTGTTTTTACATGTTATTAGTCTAAATTTTAGTTACGCCAAACAAGCAGCTGATCTAGGAACTTACTCATGCACTACTGATAAGATTGATCAATGTAATACCCATGGTAGTATAGTCTATATACATATACTAGAATTAAGGCGTAAGTTTCATTATTTAATTGGTAGTAAGAATGATAAAATTGTTTCCTATTTGTATAATGGGAAACTATTTAAACAGTTTGGGGACGTTTTTACAGCTTTTGTAACAATAAAGCAAAATGGTATTTATTATTACCTTACCGGTTCAAGATATCAGTCACTGTTTGAAAAAGGTATAGCTGTTTTTACGGAGAAGGGGAAGATGGTGGGGGCTGGTATTCTTTACTATCCTTGTGCTCCAGTGGGTACAGAGGGTTGTAGTAAAAGGGCTCATTTTGCGATTTACGTTAAAGACATCCCGAAGAAAGACGAGATTGTGACCAATATGAAAGCGTGGATTAATGGGATTATGAAACTGGACAGTTTTGAAAGCAGTCATATCCACCTTGAAAAGGTTGATGTGACGACTCTTCCATAAAAGAGGTGATGTATATGAATAGCTATGTGTACCATATTGCATTTCTTGTAAGGTACCTGATAACTTGCAAGGTATATGATAAAGAGAGTAGGCGATCAGTGCATGGTGAGCCACACTCTATGGTGGCAAGGTGGGCTTAGCGTATATGTATAGGTATTCAGGAAATAGTTTCTATAACGTTATTATATTTCTTTATTGTGAACAAAGTATTATGAACAAATAAGTTTTCTTATTCAACGTGATGTTAAAGAAGAGCTATTATTCCAAAGCATAATAATAGAAGAGTATCCTATTTAAATAAAAATAAGGGATTAAACAAAAATAAGGAACATTTTTGAAAGGGCCAAAAGACAAACGGAGGATCTACCCCCCCTTAGAAGGGTTTTCTACCAGTAAAGGGCCCTCTAGGGGATTAGAAGGAGAAATCCAGTGTTTGCATATAAAAGACGCTGCTTTTTCCGCCGGCTTTATGCACACCGTGCGAGGCAATAAAACCTGCAAAATCATGGGTCCAGGTGAAATGTGGTAGAAAACTCCAAGCCACTTTGAACTGGGGGATAGATCCCACAAAGCCGCCTTGCAGGTTATCTCTAAAGCTGTAAATTTTCCCTACACTGTATAGGCCATCGTTGGTGCTAGCACGCCAGAAGGTAGGGACATGCAGTTTTAGGAATACCCCTTTGGTAGGGTTATAAGAGATGAGGGGTCCCGTGCTGATGACATTGGTAGAGGTTAGGGTTGTGGTCAGGTCATTATAGTCTGGCAGGGGAAAGTAGGGAGCCTGGAACCCTCCGACAGAGCCGCTTTTTTTGTTGTAGTTTCCGCCCGAGAAATAGTCACTTTGCAGGCCGATAGAAAGTTTTCCTGGTACATCTTTTTCGTTAAAATGATAGGAAATGGTGGAGTTAAAGGCATAGGCCCGCACTGGCCTGCTTTGGCCCTGATTGGCCGGGCGCACTTCACCGCCTTGGTAGACACCGTCAATATCAATAGAAAACGGCCCCACATTGCCCCAGAGCCGTGAACCAATATTGTCCCTGCGAGAAGAACCACTAAAGGTGCTGGCTCCCCCAAGAGGGGTGGCGGTGGCAAAGCTTGCTGGTGTGCCCCCATAAAGATAGCCATAAAAGAAGACATCAAAAAACAGTTGGCTTTTTTTATCCAACGCTTGAAAGTCTGGCAAGGCATAGCTGGTATAGGCCCCATACAGGCGGGCATTCCAGTTGGTGGTATGGGCAAAGGCATCGGTGTCTGAAAGATTGGTTTGCCAGAGGTCAAACACTTCAAATCTAAAACGCTCCCATCGGGCATAGCCACGGAAACCATCCCATGTCTGGTTCAGGTTGGTAAGGTCGCGCTTGGCTTGAAAGGCTGGTGGGGCATCCAGAAAAAACATGCGCCCTCCAATGGCCCCAACCTTTGCCCCTAACACTTCTCCCTTAACTTCCAAGATTCCTTGCTGCAGATCAATGCGTGAGCGTTGAAAGCCAGTGGCATAGCCCCATGTGTTAGACCCCCCCGCATCCGCATGCACAAACTGAACGTAGGTGTTAATATGGGGGCCAATTCGCAGATTAGCTCCGAAAAGCTCTCGGTTCAGCACGCGGCTGGCATTGCTCACACCGGCTTGCCCCATTTGGGGGTGGCTATCAAAAATATAGCGCAACCGTGCCTCCCCGCTGAGGGTAAGGTAAATATCGCCATCGTCATTGAGGGGAATATATTTTAGGGAGGTAAGAAAATCTTTCTGGTCTTTGCCGCACAGCCCCCCCCAATCCAGGGCCCAGTCGGCATTGCCAATAGCACCCATTCCACTGGCCGCACCATTTTGAGCGCTAAACACGCCATATTCTTTTTTAAATGCCTCCACCATAATATCCTTAGCCGTCATCGTAGCGGGTTTGGAAGCAGAGGAAGAAACACCTCCCGCGGAAGCTGAAGCCAAGGAGGAAGTCAGGGTTTTGGAAGAAGTAGAAGCGCTAACCGGTGCAGGCGTTGGAGAGGTGGTTGATGCCAGCTTTGCTGTTTTTTCTGTTTTTCCAAAAATCCATTGGTTTTGTGGGCAAGTTTGCCCATACCCAACCCTAGACCAAACCGTAAGAGCAAGAAGCGAAAAAATCGTGTGGGAGAAAATCCCTGTTGTTTTTTGACAGAGTTTAAAAACAGGGAAAACCATAAGAACGCTCCAGTTCATAGGGGATGGTGTTAAGGGCTTAGGAAGGAAGACAGTATTTTACGGCCTTGAAAGAAAGGCTAGGATTGCAATTTTTTAAGTTTAGTTCTGACAACCTGATAGCCTGGGCGAAGCAAATACCATACGGGTGCGCTCCAGATATGGACAAGACGTGTGAAGGGGAAGATCAGGAATAAGGTCATGCCCAAAAACAGGTGCAGCTTGAAAATCCAGGGCACATCCATCACATAGGCGGAAGCCCCGGCCTGGAAGGTCACAATCCCCTGAGCCCAATGCATGAATTTGACCATTTCTGATCCATCCAGATGCTGGCCAGAGAGCGGTAGGGTTAACAGCCCTAAGATAAGCTGGGCATACAAGGCTAGGAGCACCACAATATCAGCCGTAGAGGACGTTGCCCGGATACGAGCTACAAACAAGCGCCGATGGATGAGCAAGGTCAGCCCAATAAAGGCGGCAGTTCCAGCAATACCTCCAACTATCATGGCCATAACCTGCTTGAACCCATGGCTGATATGTAAGGCATCAAGCACCCAGAATGGGGTGAGTAATCCGACAAAATGCCCGAAAAAAAGAATAAGAATACCAATATGAAATAGGTTGGAGCCAATCATCAACTGGCCACGATGCAGCAATTGGCTGGAGCCCGAACGCCAAGTATATTGGGAATAATCGTAACGTGCCCAGCTGCCCAGGATAAAGACAGTAAAGGCAATATAGGGATAAAATCCGTATAAAAATGTATTTAACCAATGGCTCATTGGTCGACCCTCTTCAAATAATTTTGTTGTTTTATCGTAATATTTTGTGTTGTATCATAATATACAGACCCATTAGACCCATTACGCTGGCTTTGCCTTATTGGCGGCCTGGATCTTAGCCGTTGAAGTCTTAGCCCCCTGGGTTTTAACTATCGGTGTTTTAACCGTCGGTATTTTAACCGTTTGGGTCTTAACTGCTTGGGTCTTAACTGCTTGGGTTAGCTGATCAGCATAGTTTTGAGCCAGTTCAGTTAAGGCGGCAAGTACTACGGCATAGGGGGAATCGCGTTTTTCCAGCCGCTCGGTAAGGGCCTTAAAAATAGCCAAAGGTTCTACCAGGGTGGTTTTTACCTTTTCCTGCGGAGCAATGGACAGGAACTCAAGGAACAGGGGTAGGTAATCTGGCAGTTCATTGGTGACGTTAAAAACCTCATATTGCTCATAAAGCTGGCTTAGGCTCACCATGGCCTGCCCACGCGATTTGCTTTCCCCGTGGATATGCTCGAATAGGTGGAGTGAAAGTTCTCGTGAGCGATCAAAAAGCTCTACATATTGTTCTTGCAGGTCGTAGAGGTTGGTATTGGCCATTTGTTTGATCAGGGCGGTAATCTTTTGCTGTGAAGACGCAGAGAGCAGCTGCTCGTTCTCGATGGCTGCAATCATTTCCTCCTGGGCAGCCTGCATTCCTTTTGTTGGATAGGAAAGGAGGATAGAGAGCACCCGAAAAGTTACGCCCTGCGGTTTTGTCGTCCCTGGTTGTGGGATGTGCATCTTTGTGGGGTTATCGCCCCCCTCCTCTGGCGGATGCGCCAAAGAGGGGGAGGGAGAAGGTTGCTTATGAGACATGGCCTTATTCCGCTACTGAATCAACTGCAGGGACGGAAACGGTTTTACCAAAGAGCTCAAAGCCTGTGGTTTTGCCATCGCCCTGGCAGCCATTTCCAAAGGTAAAGCCACAACTGCCTTTTAGGTCATAGGCATCTTCACTGGTCTCACGATGGGTGGTCGGAATAACAAAGCGGTCTTCGAAATTGGCCAAGGCCATATAGCGGTACATTTCCTCGATCTGTACACCGGTTAGCCCAACATTTTGCGCTAGGGATTCATCGGCCTGGCCTGCAATTTTTTTAGACCGCATATAGCTGCGCATCGCCAGCATCCTTCTAAGGGCAATCTCAACAGGTTTTTCATCGCCAGCGGTTAACAGGTTGGCAAGGTATTTTAACGGAATGCGCAATGAGCTTACATCGGGCATGCCATTTTCTGTTCCGAGGTTACCGCGGGCGACAGCGTTCTGGATAGGGGAAAGCGGGGGAACATACCACACCATGGGAAGGGTGCGGAATTCTGGATGAAGCGGGAAGGCAACCTTCCATTCAATCGCCATTTTCCAGATCGGAGACTCCATAGCCGCTTCTATCCACTCATGGGGAACGCCATCCTTGCGGGCTTGTTCCTGCACGGCGGGATCATAAGGATTTAGGAAGATATCCAGCTGGGCCTGATAAAGGTCTTTATCGTCAACAGCAGAAGCAGCCTCTTCAATTCTATCAGCATCATACAGCATGACGCCTAAAGAGCGGATACGCCCAACGCAGGTTTCTGAACAGACGGTTGGCTGGCCAGATTCAATGCGTGGATAACAGAAAATGCATTTTTCTGACTTGCCCGAAGACCAGTTATAGTAAATTTTCTTATAAGGGCATGCCGAAACACACATACGCCAGCCGCGGCATTTATCCTGATCAATCAGAACAATACCATCTTCTTCGCGCTTATAGATAGCTCCAGAAGGGCAGGCCGCTGCACAGGCCGGGTTAAGGCAGTGTTCACACAAGCGGGGCAAATACATTAGGAAGGTGTTTTCAAACTCCCCATAAATGTCCTTTTGCACGCCTTCAAAGTTGGCATCCTTGGAGCGTTTAGAAAATTCTCCCCCAAGGATTTCCTCCCAGTTGGCACTTCCCTCAATCTTCTCCATGGGCTGGCCTGTCAGCAAGGAGCGGGCCCGTGCTGTAGGCATGGTACGAACATCACCCGAAGTGTGGTTGTTTTGGTAATCAAAGGTAAAAGGCTCGTAATAATCGTCAATCTGGGGAAGGTGAGGATTGGCAAAAATCTGGGCCAGAATCATGCTTTTTGTGCCCATCCGCAGGCGAATATTGCCAGAACTGTTCCTGGTCCACCCTCCTTTCCAACGGTTCTGGTTTTCCCACTCCTTGGGAAACCCGACACCGGGCTTGGATTCAACGTTGTTAAACCACGCATATTCCATTCCCTCGCGGCTGGTCCAAACGTTTTTACAGGTGACAGAGCAAGTATGGCACCCAATACATTTGTCCAGGTTCAGCACCATACCGATTTGCGCTCTTACTTTCATTGGGCTGCCCCTTCCATCATCCAGTCAATTTTTTTCATTTTTCGTATAATCACAAATTCGTCGCGGTTTGAGCCCACTGTGCCGTAATAGTTAAACCCGTATGAGAACTGGGCGTAGCCACCTATCATATGTGTGGGTTTGAGAACGGTTCTTGTTACGGAGTTATGAATACCCCCACGCTGGCCCGTAAGCTCACTGCCAGGGATGTTAATAATCTTTTCCTGGGCATGGTACATCAGGGTCATACCGGGGAGAATACGCTGGGAGACAACAGCGCGGGCTGTAAGAGCCCCGTTGGTGTTGAAAACCTCAATCCAGTCATTATCCACAATGCCGGCCTCTGCGGCATCCTTCTCACTAATCCAGACAACGGAACCACCCCGGTTAAGAGAGAGCATGAGCAGGTTGTCGGAATAGGTGGAGTGAATACCCCATTTTTGGTGCGGGGTGAGGAAGTTGAGCACAATTTCCTTGTTCCCGTTACTGCGTTTGCCCAGCATACTCCCAATGGTTTTGGTATCGACTGGGGGCCGCCAGGTTACAAAAGCCTCACCAAAAGCCCGCATCCAGGCATGGTCGAGATAGAGCTCCTGGCGCCCGCTCAGGGTTCTCCAGGGGATCATCTCATGAACATTGGTGTAGCCGGCATTGTAGCAAACATTTTCGTTTTCAATCCCAGACCAGGTCGGAGAGGTGATCACCTTGCGAGGCTGGGCTACAATATCGCGGAAACGAATTTTGTCATCCTCGCGGGTTACAGCAAGGTGGGTATGGTCTTGCCCGGTAATTTTGCCCAGGGCCTTCCAGGCCTTCACCGCTACTTCACCGTTGGTTTCCGGTGCCAGGGAAAGCACAGCCTCAGCAGCATCAATATCATCGTGCAGGCTGGCTCCACCCGTAGCGGTCGTTCCATTCAGCTTGCGCAGGAATTCCACCTCATGCTTGGTATCCCAGCCAATACCTTTCCCGCCATTGCCAATTTTTTCTAGCAACGGCCCTATGGAAATATATTGCTCGTAAATATTAGGGTAATCACGTACCGCGGTGGTGACTTTGGGCATGGTTACACCTGAGATCGGCAGCGTGCCGGATTTTTTCCAATCCACTACGTCTGGTTGGGCCAGTTCCTCGGCACTGTCATGATGGAGGGGGGTCAGCACCACATCTGTCTCCCTGCTGAGGACTTCGGGGGCCACCTTGCTGAAGGTGCGGGCCAGCTCACGGTAAATATCCCAATCCGAGCGAGATTCCCATACCGGGTCAACCGCTGCGCTGAGCGGATGGATGAAGGGGTGCATGTCGGAAGTGTTCAGGTCGTTCTTTTCATACCATGAGGCCGTTGGTAGCACGATATCTGAATACACACAGGTGGTGGACATGCGGAAATCCAGTGTCACCAACAAGTCGAGCTTACCTTCTGGGGCCTTTTCGTGCCACTGGACCTCATGCGGGCGGTTGGGGCTTTCGGGGGGAAGTTCGTTGCCCAATACCCCATGGTTTGTACCCAGCAGGTATTTCAGGAAATATTCATGGCCTTTCCCTGAAGAGCCCAGCAGGTTGGAACGCCAGACAAAGAGGTTACGTGGCCAGTTGTCAGGATGGTCTGGATCTTCACACGCCATTTCCAGTGAACCATTATGCAGGCCAGCGGCGACGTACTCCGCAGGGGATTGGCCAGCCTGTTCAGCCTTTTGGGCCAGGGTAATGGAGTTTTGCTTGAGCTGCGGGGCAGAAGGCAGCCAACCCATACGGATCGCCCGTGTGTTATAGTCAAGAGGTGAGCCACTCCAATCCCCTTCCGGGGCAAGGGGAGAGAGAATGTCAGAAACATTCAGGGTTTCGTACCGCCACTGGTTGGAATGGGTATAGAAGAAAGAGGTACCATTCATGTGCCGTGGTGGGCGGTTCCAGTCCAGCCCAAAGGCGATAGGGGCCCAGCCGGTTTGTGGGCGTAGTTTTTCCTGGCCCACATAATGCGACCATCCCCCCCCAGACTGACCAATACAGCCACAGAAAACCAGCATGTTGATAATGCCACGATAGGCCATATCCATGTGATACCAGTGGTTGAGCCCAGCACCCAGAATGACCATGGATTTCCCGTTGGTTTGCTCGGCATTCATGGCGAATTCCCGGGCAACGTGAATAATCTGGTTACGGGGAATTTCTGTAACATGTTCAGCCCAGGCCGGGGTAAAGGGTTTATCTTCATCATAGCTGGTGGCAGCAGAAGGATCGTTCAGGCCACGATCTATCCCGTAATGGGCACAGATCAGGTCGTAAACTGTGGTAACCAGGGCCTCTCCATCTTTAAGGGTCAGCCGTGTTACCGGAACCTTGCGTTCCAGAACTTCCCCATGGGTTGTGCTGGCAAAATCATGGGCTGTTTTTCCTCCAAAATAGGGGAACAGAACAGATTCAATTTCCGCTTGGGTGTTGCCCTCTAGTAAAGAGAGTTTAAGGGGCATCTTGGTGTTGTTTTTGTCATGGGGTTGAAGGTGCCACAATCCTTCCTCACCCCAGCGGAACCCAATGGAGCCCAGCGGGGCAACAGGGTTACCGTTTTCGTCAAAGGCAATGGTTTTCCATTTTGGGTTATTCTGCTCGCCTAAGGCATCTGTAAAGTCATCAGCACGCAGCATTTTGCCAGGAACAAGCCCATTTTCGTGTTTTTCCAGCTTAACCAGCATCGGCATATCGGAATAGAGGCGGACATAGTCGTTAAAATAGGGTACCTGGCGCTGAACATGGAATTCCTTCAGGATAACATGGCCCATGGCCAGGGCTAGAGCCGCATCAGTTCCCTGTTTGGGGCGCAACCACAGATCAGAGAATTTTGTGGCTTCGGCGTAATCTGGAGAGACAACCGCACTTTTTGTGCCCTTATAGCGGGCCTCGCTGTAGAAATGGGCATCTGGCGTTCTGGTTTGCGGAACATTGGACCCCCAGAGAATAAGATAGCCTGCATTATACCAGTCAGCACTTTCTGAAACGTCCGTCTGCTCACCCCAGGTCATGGGGCTAGAGGGAGGGAGGTCGCAATACCAGTCATAGAACGAGAGGCAAACCCCGCCAAGAAGCGAAAGATAGCGGGCCCCAGAGGCATAGCTGATCATGGACATGGCAGGAATAGGCGAAAAGCCTGCAATGCGGTCTGGCCCGTAGGTTTTAATGGTATAGGCGTTGGCAGCGGCGATCATCTCGTTGACTTCTTCCCAGCAAGAGCGCACAAAACCGCCTAACCCCCGGCGAGACGTATAGGATTTACGTTTTTCTGGATTTTCTACAATAGATTTCCAGGCAGCCACAGGGGTTTGGGTTTGGCGAGCCTCGCGCCAAAGCTGCAGAAGGTGACGCCGCACAAGAGGATATTTCAACCGGTTGGCAGAATAGAGATACCAGGAATAGCTGGCACCACGATTACAGCCACGGGGCTCGTGGTTGGGCAGTTCCGGATGGGTGCGGGGGTAGTCTGTGGCCTGGATTTCCCAGGTGACCAATCCCCCTTTGACATAAACTTTCCACGAGCAAGACCCTGTGCAGTTCACCCCATGGGTGGAACGAACAATTTTGTCTTGCTGCCAGCGCTTACGGTAGGCATCTTCCCATGCGCGGGAATCTTGTGTGGTAATTCCATGGCCGTTGGAGAAAGGTTCTTTAGCGCGTTTGAAAAACTGTAATTGATTGAGAAAAAGACTCATACCTGGGCTCCATTACAAATTCCGAAATGCCATGTCGTCATTGTGTATTCCATAAAAATAAATATTTTGTACATATTAATAATGAAAATTGAATAACCAAAAAATGCAGCGCCTAACAGAAATGAACGCCTAGAAGAGGACGTTGATAAAGTCCTTTAAAATATTATTGCCGCATAGGTTCCTGATAAAAGACAATTTGAGCAAGATACTCTCAAGAAATATAAAAGAATTCAATAGTTTTTTTAAGAATAACCTAATGAAAAACAGAACTAAATTAGTACTGCTTATGTATAGAAATAATATTAAGCTGCTAGTTAAGAATGATTTTTATTTATAATTAAGAAGTTTAGATCTTTATTTTTCTTGGAAAGAAAAAGAATAATCCGCTTTTATTTGGAAACCGCGCTTTAATATTTCATGATGCAATAGCTTGAAAAGTAAGAGGTTTTCTGAAAGAAGGATAAAGTTTGCATTGAATGCCATTTATAAGATTTATGTATGAAAGTTCTCTTTTTCATTGATAAAACTAATAATAGAAAAATTATAAGATCGAAATCAAAATAAAAAAAATACTTCTGAAAAAATAAAGAGCCATACAAAAAATATGTATCAGATTTGCATATTATTTCCGACGAAAGAGTGCGTTTTGGCAATAGGTGCGAGGGTTTTTCTCCTCCGAGAAGAGTCGGAGCTCATATCAAAAGTCCCGTGTCAAAAGTTTATGTCAAAAGCCCATATCCAAATACGAGGGTTTGGAGTGCTTGTTGGAGCACGGATCGGAGCACAGGTCTGAGCATTGGGGCGAACTTCTTATGCGGGTAAGGGCTTACGCGGGTTAAAGAGAGAAAAATTTATACCAAAATACGCTTTTGCGCTCTGTGTCTAGCCACCATGGGCGTGCTCTTTCGATGTGAGGCCTCTATTGAACAGTAATTCCAAAAAGTCCTTCTTAGGGGGGGCATCACTCAGTGTCCAGCCACCATGGGTGTTGCTCTCTTGTGTGAGGCTTCTCTTGGGCAGTAACCTTAAAAAGGGCTTTCTGCGAGGGGTATCGCTCAGTGTCCAGCCACCATGGGCATTGCTTTCTCGATGTGAGGCTTCTCTTGAACAGTAACTTCAAAAGATCCTTCTTAGGGAGGGTGCAGAGCCTCTATCAGAGTAGGGCCATAGTCGCCCCGCTCTGTGGGCAGCGAAACAGGAATATTGTTCTCATCATGGCTTAACACTGGGATAAAAAGAGAAAGGGCAATTTCTGGACGTGTGAGGAAAGCTGTGGACAGGAAGATCCCTCCCACATTTTTAACCGTATTTCCTCTACATGTGAGGACTATGGACGCCTACCGGCATAACAGCACTGGGTGAGTCGTGATTCCCTACATGTGAAGACAATAGAGGGGGACGGCTTTTCTCACAAAAAAGATTAGGGACATAATTGCCCTACATATGAGGACTATGGGCCGTGACAGGTTTAGAATAAATTGTTTGTTCTGGTCATTTCCCTATGTGAGGACTATGGACACCTACCAGCATAACAGCATGGAGAAGTTGTGATTTCCCTATGTGTAAGGATTATGGTGCCCAACAAGGGGAGTTTTGCTCTATTGGTGTACTGTCCTAGGTTTGTCTAGGTTTGAGAAATCCATAGATTTGAGAAATATTGGTTCTTATAAGCGCCCAGAAATAAGTAATCAGAAATAAGGGCTCTGAAATAAGTGTTCAGAACATTCTAACCCTTATCTTTTCCATAGGTTTGGGAAAGGTTTGAGGAGGGGGTGAGTCTTTTCCTCAGTGAGAAGATTTGTGAGAGGATTGGCCTCATCTCCTTCTCACAGCACATCTTCCTATAGGGCCAATTTTGTAAGATCAATTTTGAGCCTATAAGGCTAATTGTTGGGGTAAGGCGATAATAAAGGCAGGCTTACAAACCCCAAAAACTTTCCTGACGAAAAACAGGACTTATTTGCCTGGCAGGGCTTCCTCCATGGTTTCTTCCATAGTTTCCTCTATGGACTCCTCTTGGGCAATGGTGGGTTTGCCACTGGTTTTGCCCCAGTGATAAATACCCAGACAGAAAAGGGCTATCAGCCCGTCATCAAGCGGGTGGGGAATCAGGCCGATGCCCCCCATTTGCCCTGCCCAGGAAAAAATGATGAGCCCCATACACCACACCAGCAGCCATGCGGAAGGCCGTAGAAGAGCTATAAATTCCTCCTCAAAAGGGTTATGGCTTTTATAGCTTCTCCATGCCATGAACAGTAAAGCACAGATGAGGGTAACTGACAGGAGCCAGGAGTCAATCTCCCAGCCTGACCAAAAAACAATCAGGGTGGAAATGACAAAGGCAACTGGGGTGATGATATTGAAAAAAGGGATTTTGAAAGGCCTGTTCAAAGTGGGAGAGGAAAACCGAAGCGAGGCTGCAGCAACGGGGGCAATCCCGTAGCTGAGGATGGTCGCAGAAGAAACAACCCCCACCAAGGCTTGCCAGGAAGGAAAAGGCAGCGTCCAGAACAAGGCCAGCCCAAAGGAGAGGTTTAAGGCGGGGGCGGGGTTGCCACTTTTTTTGTTAACATGGGTGAAAACTTTAAAGAACGTCCCTGTTTTTGCCCAGGCATAAATCATTCTGGAGGTCGAGTTCAGGTAAATATTTCCTGCCCCTGTTGGGGAGATAATGGCATCGGCCACCACCAGGGTGGCAAGCCATCCTAACCCCAAGATCAGGGCAATATCGTGATAGGGTAGAGCAAATTTCTTTTCAATCCCGACCCAGCCTGTGGTCATAAAAGCGGGGGGGATGCTCCCCAGAAAGGCGGTTTCCAGCAGAAAATAAATGGTTGTAGCCAGCAATGCCGAGGAGATTACGGCAATGGGAATTGCCTTATGGGGGTTTTTAACCTCTCGGGCAGCGCCAATAATAGGGGTTAGCCCCAAATAGGCAAAAATAATACCTCCAGTGGAAATGGCAGCTTCCATACCAGAAAAGCCGCCTGCAAAAAACCCATGCTGGGTCATTTGAGAAGGCTGGAAATAGACCAGAAGGCAGACCACCACCAGCACCGGAACGACAAATTTAATCACCGTCATAATCAGGTTGGTAATGGCAAAAGAGGTAATGCCCTGCCGGTTGATAAGGTAGAGCAACAGCAAGATGAAAGCTTGCAATCCCCACCCGATAAGGGTGGGATCTCCACTATTAGGTTGTGTCAGCCCGGGAACCCAGCTATTGGCATAAGAACGGGCAGCCACCACTTCAATGGCACTCATGCTGGAAAGGGAGATGACACTGACAAACCCCATAATAAAACCAGCTACTGGCCCATGGGTATAGTCTGGATAACGGATAATTCCGCCAGCTAATGGCAGGCATGCGCCCAATTCTGCCAAAACAAGGGCCAGCAGAAGGATGGCTATTCCCCCAATGAGCCAGGAAATAAGGCTGGAAGGGCCAGCAATGGCTGCCACATGGGCTGCACCAAATAACCACCCAGAGCCAAAAATGGCCCCAAAACCGATAAGGGTGAGATCAAATGTAGAAAGACGACGGCGAAAATGATGTTCATCCTGATCCATAACACACCCTTTCTAGCTTTTTATAAGCTGATTTTACATGAAAAGCCCTTTTCTTTGTTGACGATTTACGTGCAATTGTAAATTCATTTTTTAACAAAAAATAAAGAGTCTTTACAGAACCCGCCTAAGGTCATGGCTTTGGGCCAGAAGTCTATCAGAAGTTTATCAGAAGCCTATCGGAAGTTTACCAGAAGTTTACCAGAAGTTTGCCTGGAATCTACGAGAAGACTGCCAAAGGACTGTCAGAAATTTGCCTGAAATCTGTCAGAAGCGGTAAGGGAATAATCAAGATTACCTCCCTCTCCAGCATATCGTCTTCTACCATACTATCTTTAAGACTTCCTATCTTATTAACAGGTGATAAGGGTTGACAGGCGATAAGGGGGAACATTTTGATTGGGAATCCAAACCTTATCTGGTGGGGGTGCTGTTTGCCAGAAAATGTCTATTGGTATACCCCCACGGGGGTACCAAGACCCTCCTATTCGTAACCAGAAGGGTTCAAGACGTTTTTATAAGAGCGGAGGAAAAAAAGGGTACAGGCCTCATGAAAAGCCCCGTGGTTTCTAAAGCTATGCAGGTAGAGCTTTAAGGATTTGCTTTCTACAATCCATTTTTGAGGAATGTAATCAATAACAATATGCGCAAAATCTGGCTGCCCAGTAATGGGGCAGAGAGAGGTACATTCTGGCGCTGTAAAGCGAATAAGGTATTTTTTCCCCTGATGAGGAGCTTCTACACGTTCTCAGAAGGTCACTCTCACCCATCATAACAAGATCGGCGGCATTTTTCCCATGGATATTTTGGCGGATATTTTGGGTATTTTTCCATGGATAATGATCTCTTGAAGAACCTTTAGCTGACCAGTAAACAGGAACTGTCCTACCATAAGAACCCACCATAGAACCTCTCTTAAAAGGTGAGATTTCATAAAAAACGTGAGATTCTATAAGGCATTACGGTGATAGGAGGCATAAAGAGCAGGGCTACGGGGTGGTTTTGTCTGACAGCTGGGCTTGCCTGATAGGTGGGCATGTTTGACAAGAGAGTTTGGAAAAGGGTTAGGGAAAAGGCAAAACAAAACACAGGTAGCTTCTTAAAAGAACAGACAACAAAAACAGGCGGCCTATTAAAAGATAAGAGGCAACCTGTGTTGAAAGAGGCTTTTGCCAAGCCTGCGGGGTTCTCATCGGCACATTGCCTTCTAGTAGGCCTTGGCATTCATTGGCTGATAGATGTATCTCGTAAGTGTGGTGAGAATACAGGGTATCTCAATGCTTTATGCAGCGATAAGGGCGTTAGAAGAGGACTGAAGGATATCTGAGAATGTCGTACCCCGTGTGAAGGGGTCTATGCCTTGTAGGTCAACACCTGTGAAAGTAACAGTTCCAATAGTACCGTCGGCAAGGGTAAAGATCGTATCTGTACCATCGTAGCTTGACGTTACGGTTGTACTGGCTCCTACGCCAATAATATTTTGTGAGGTTGGATCTGTGGCTTGAGAGGCAGTAAAGTTCCGGATGATGATATTCTCAATATTGCCGCCGCCGAGGTTGCTGGCGAGCTCAAGCCCGTAACGATAAGGGCTCCCATTGGCCGAAAACGTGCCGACATCAATATCAGCAGTACCGGTGCCTAGGGCAGCTATAAAATTGTTATGCATGCCAGAAACAGTGACATCTTCCAGGCCCTGCTGATAAGCGGTTTGGCCTGTGGTATCACCAGCTCCCAAAATACTTAGGTGGCTATCTGCAACTTGGCTGCTGCCTGCCTGAATGTTTATGTCCCCTGTGCCTGCGGTGTTAATAATATTGTTTGTGCCATTTACAGTTACGGTGCTGGAACCATTTCCTGCCCATATCGTATTATTATCTCCGAGTGTGAGGGTACTCGTGACATCAGCATTCTCACCATTCAGCACCAGGGTTGTGTTTTGTCCTGTGAATGTCAGGGTACCTTGCTGTTGGAAAAGGGAGATAGTAGCATCGGAATTCTGGGTAACGGTATAGTCCAGTGGGGTGGTGGAATCAGCAACTGTTAAAACCACGTTCAGGGCAGCGGGGCTATCATTTGCTACGGGGTTAGCCGCTGAGGGGCTAGTTGTTGACGAATCAGCGCTTGTGTTTGCGCTATTGCCAATAACAAAAGTACCCGTACTTTTGCTTGCATAGAGATGAGAGGGGAATAAGCTGGCTGTATCAGTCAGAATGTTATAGGTGGTTGTGCCAGAATTGGCCCAAACTTCATTTCCGCCAATATCTGTAATATTTGTATCGGTTGGTCCCTGATCGCCATCAAGGATAAGGGTAGAGAAAAGAGCGGTAATGGAGCGGGGGTCTGTGCTGGTGGTATCGCCGCCATTATCATAAACGGTTATTTTGTTCTCGGCTGAGATTCCCTGGGTGCGGAAATCTGTTGTGGCATGTCCTGCTCCGATGTTGAGGAAAGAGCCATTGCCCAATCCTAACACGTTAAATGCTACTGCAGTGAGTGTGCCTGCATCAATGGCAATAGGGCCCGCGGACTCATTGCCAATAATCGTTACTCTTCCGCTCGTTCCTCCACCAGAGAGGGTAATCGTGCCGGTAGCATCGGGGAGCGTATTGATATAATTATCACTATCAGGAAGAGTAAAGGATTGATCGCCGCCAGTGTAGAAATAATCAGTCATGATCGTATTTTCTCGCTTAAAAATGGGTTGTCAAAAAAACGAACGGCTACCAGGGTGGCAGGTTATAAAGCCCATTCGAAAAAAACATTTTTTGTCTTAACAGTCTGGAGAGGAGTTTGGTTTTTTTCACAATCAATAAATTTTTATTTTTTATTGCCCAAGGTTTCAAGGCTTGCATTTTTCGCTCTAGTTTAAGTGAAGGCAGGGTTAGCATTTTTTTGTTAAACGTTCTAGGCTGACAGAGTACTAAGCTGACATGGATGCTAAGTTGACAGAGTGCTAAGCTGATATAGGTGTTAGGCTGGCAGGATGCTAAGTTGATATGGATGCTAAGCTGACATAAGTGCTAAGATAACAGGAGTGAAAATTTTAAAGAACGTCGCTGTTTTTGCCCAGGCGCAAATCATTGTAAAAGAGTGGCCCTTCCCTATCCCCCCATATCTTCTCAGGAGATAAGTCTTGAGGGATAGTATGATAGGGGCTCTGGCGTGACGGCTGGTAGGAAGTGAGGAAGATAAGTAAGCAAAGAAGTTAAAGAAGGAAGCAAGTAAGCAAGGAAATAAGTAAGGAACTAAGGAAGGAAGAGGGGGAAGAACTTTTTCATTTTCTTTATAGAAACTCCTACTGAAAAGAAGAGCTTCTTTGACCGCCTGTTTAAAAGGAGTATTGCATGAGTTTCTTTTCCAATTTCTTTGCTCGTAATAGCTCTGCCCCCGTCGCACGAGACAGGCTCCAGATTCTCCTCTCTCATGAGCATTCCAACAACGATCTTCCTTCTGATCTTTTAGCAAAACTTAACCATGAAATTCTGGAAGTTATTAAAAAACATATTTCCATAGATCAGGAAAAAATTCAGGAAAGCCTCTTCTTTCCTAGAGTGGGGTATTGGTCATTTTGTGGGAGCTTTTTCTGATTCTTCTCCCATCTTTGAACCCCGTCTTTGAACCCTGTCTTTGAAAGCAGCTTGGAAGCTGACCATTTTACACCTGGAAAAGGGATGTAGTTTTAGGGCCAAGTGAAGAAGGGATTGCAGCTTTGGGGGGATATTCGCAAAACCCGTATTGCGGTCTTGTTGCGTATGAGCATTTTCTCTGCCTTGGTCGTACGGGAAAAAAATAAAATAGTGAGAAAATAAAAAACAGTGGAAAAATAAAATTTGGGGGAAGCTGTACATCTTCCACCAATACAGGCAAAAAAGACGGTGCAACGACTTCATCAATCAATAACGTTTCTGTTGCTCCGCAAATCCCTCCCCGGCGCATTTTAGCATTCAGCAAAATCTTACGGGCCATCTCCAGTTCTGCATCCGTATGGATATAAATATGGCATAACCCTTCAGCATGCGTTAACATTGGCCCTCATTGGCCCTCATTGGCCCTCATTGGCCCTCATTGGCCCTCATTGGCACCCGAGATTCGTGAAGAACGAATCCGACAAGCGATTTCTCGCCTCGTGGAATGATGAGCTCTATCATATCAGAAGCATGAAGCATTTCCTTAACGCGCTCCCGATCACTATTGGGGGCAATGAGAAGAAAGATTTCTATACCGGATCAACCAACCACACAAGTGTTCCTTCGGTTGTAATATGGCTTGCTACTTCTGCTGGATCACCAACCCTAACGCGAGAAAATACTTCTTTTTTGCTCGCACCGTTTAACATAAAGACAACATGACGGCTTGAGTGAATTG
Source organism: Entomobacter blattae (assembly GCF_014672835.1). Classification (NCBI taxonomy): domain Bacteria; kingdom Pseudomonadati; phylum Pseudomonadota; class Alphaproteobacteria; order Acetobacterales; family Acetobacteraceae; genus Entomobacter; species Entomobacter blattae. The sequence goes on from NZ_CP060244.1 coordinate 1,071,153, forward strand.
CTGGAAAAGTTAACGTCACCCGAGTATGTGGGGCATCTATTGGTTGGTTCTTTAGCAAACATATTCCCCCTATAGTGATGGGGGATACGGGGACTACTCAACTTCTTGTCTCGTGGGATATGAAAAACGTTGCAGAAAAAATGTCGCAGAAAAATTTAATAGAAAAATTTCGTAGAAAAAATTCCGGCACCGATAATCATAATATTCTCCTTTGTGAGCTTGAATTTGTGAGCGTGGAACCTTTTTTAGTTATCATATCCTCATTAATGATATGTGCGGCTTGCCGATTATGGCCCAAAACGGGCTACCCTGTTCTGTACGATGCCCCTTATTGGCAATGCCGCGCATTCCGTCCAACAACATTAAAGCCCAATAACATTAAAGAAGGAAATGAGGAAGGGTCAGGCACCAGGTAAAAAGGCGTTAAGGTGGGTAAAGGGGTCTGCTCCTGAAAGGTCGACATTGGTAAAGGTGACCCTTCCCGTAGTGGCCCCTGATAGGGCGAAAATGGTGTTTTTCCCATCAAAGGAAGAAGTAGCCGTAACACCTGTCGCCAGCTGGAGAATATTGTGGGAAGTGGGGTCTATGCCCTGGGAGAGGGAGAAGTTTTTAATGGTAACATCCACCTCGTTTATCCAGTCTGCTTGTGGGGTCTCTGATTGTGGAGTTTCTGGGTTTTCTCCTTCAGAGGAGATGGCAGATGGAGCGGTAGATGAGTCGGCCCCCTGCCCAATGCTCAGCACATAGAAGGTGGTTTCGCCTTTGGGAGTAAAGGTGCCCACATCAATATTGGAAACCCCTGCGCGCAATATCCCCATAAAGGTGTTTTTCAGATCGGAGACCGTAACATTCTCATGGTTCTGGTTATAATATATTCTGCCGGTTGTATCCCCTACCCCTTTAATGACCAAAGTTTTCTCTGTTCCTGTGATGGGTTCCCAATCGTCTGATGCTGGAACAGCAGCTAAGGGCTCCAGGCTAGAGGCGCTAGCTAGCAGCGTCAGTAAAGAAAGACTATTGGCCTGAGCGGTGGTTCCACCATCTGAAGGGGTTAGAAACGTTCCCAGATTAATGGCGATATCGCCGCTGCCGGATGAATAGATACTATTGTTGGTTCCCCCTATATTAACAAAACTGGTGCTATTACCATTCCACAAGGTATTGTTGTCGTTGAGGGATAAAGAACTCAGAACAGAAGATGTCTTCCCGTTTAAAACAAGGGTTGTATCTTGCCCGTAAAAGTTCAGAACCCCCTCTTTTTGGTATAGGATGGTGTGCACGTCGGAGGTTTGGGTAACGGTATAGTAGTAAGGGGCATATCCGGAAGTATCGCGTTGGGCTACATCCAGCACAAGGGAAAGGCTGCCTGCCATTTTAGAGCCGTTCATCTCTAACCCACCAGGGAGTAGGCTGCCCATACTTTCGGTAGAGCTTGTTTGGGGACTTTCGTCTGATGTCCCTTCATCAGTGATGGTGGGAAGGGCATTATAGATAATGAATTCGCCCCTGTTTTTGGCAGCAAAAATGTTGGATTGATACCCCAAGCTGGCCGGTGCCTGAAGTTCATACTCAAGCCTTCCAGAGTTTGCCCAGACATCATTGCCCCCTAAATCTGTCACATAGGCGGAAAGAGGGCTTTCCTCTCCATTTAGAACGATGGTTGAATAGAGTGCCGTAATGTGGTGCTGAGTAGGGTCAGCGGCACTGCTCCTATCAAAAATAATAAAGTGGTCCGTGTTGGAGTGCCCTGTGGCATAAATATTGCTTGTTGCCGTAGGTGCTCCGAGACTCAGGAAAGAGCCATTTCCCAGCGCAAAAACAGCAATAGTACCAAACTGGACAATACCAGGGTCAATCGCAATAACACCTGTGGTGGGGGTACCAATAATAGAAAGGCGCTCAATTTTTGTTGCGCTTGTTTGGATGGTATTGATCTCGCCACTACTGTTGGAAGTCACGTTGACCGTCACATCATCACCTTCTGTGGTAGAGATTGAATAATTTTGTTTGCCACCTAAAAAGCTAAAATTTTGACTTGCCATGATACGTTATACTCTCTTTGAGATAGTGATATAAAAAACAATATTAACGATACAGAGAAAAAACGAATATAAAAATAGATTTTACTTTTATATTTCATTTATTCGAAAAAATATGTCTTTGTGTGTTAACGAATAAAAAATAATTTTAGTTCTTTTTAGTTCCATAACTAATTTTATTACTTAGTATGATAGATATTTATTGTAATTTTTACTTTTTTAAGAATGATTCTTAAAATAAGAATTTGATTCATGAGGATCATGGGGGAGAATAAATAGTCTCAAAGGCGGGTCGTGGTAACCCGTTTTGCATTCCTGTTATGTTTTTGATACGTAAAAAGGTATGACACGCTCTTTATGCAAAGCTCTCTTTTTTGTTACTGTGTTCGTACTGCTAACAGGTTGTGCTGAGTCTCCTCCGGCTCAACACGAAAATGTGTGTGCTATCTTTACTGAAAAATCCGATTGGTACGACGCTGCCAAAGAGATGCAAGGCAAGTGGCATATTCCCTTTTATGTTCCTCTGGCCATGATGGAGCAGGAATCAAGCTTTCAAAGTGATGTTCACCCGCCTGAAACCTATTTGTTGGGGTTTATTCCATGGGGGTATGTGAGCTCTGCTTATGGGTATGCCCAAGCGAAGGATGAAGTGTGGGAAGATTACCAAGATAACACTGGCCATACCAGCGCGGATCGAGAAGATTTTGGTGACGCGCTTGATTTTATGGCCTGGTATATGTCTAAAAGCCGACATTACAATAAAGTCCCCTATAGCAATGCTTATGCCCATTATCTGAACTATCACGAAGGGTGGGGGGGATACCGCCGGGGAACCTATCGTGCCAAAAAATGGCTTATGGGGGTTGCTGGGAAAGTGAGCAATAGGGCGGAGCGGTATAAAAGGCAATATGCCAGCTGCAAGGCGCGGCTGGATAAGAAAGACGATGATGGGTTTTTAGGGTTGTTTTAAAAACAGGGTGCCTAATTATTGGTGTTGCCCCCACACAGAGGTAGATAGTCGGCAGCTTTAGAGGCCGAACAGTTTTTAGCAATGCTGCTTCCGTGCAGAGGAGGATAGTCGTCCCTATTATTGCACCAATTCATATGAAGGGCGCTGACTCCGCACAAAGGCGGATTTCCCCTAGAGCGAGAGTCTCTTGGCAAGAGAGGATTGATTTTTTTTAGGGGTGTTATCAGGCAGAAGGGGATGGGATTGGTTTTTTGGTTTTTTCTCAAGGTGCAAATGGCCGATCATCAAGGATATTGGTGACCGCGAAAGGGTGGGTCATATAGGGATTGCCCTTATCGGCGAGTTTCTGGCTTCTGGTCTTTATAAGCCTTTAGAAAAGAAGATTTAATATTTTTAACATAACGGCCAGCAGCATCCCCCATCCTAACGGCCTGCCCTATTGCTTCGGGTTGAGCCAAAATGAGCCTTTAGGGCCATGGCATAAGTTTTTTGCGGAATGTTCGTTTCAGCTTTTAGAGTATAGGATTTTATCCACTCAAAAGGCATTACCAAGAGGGGTAGCCCTTTTAGGCGGGCTCTTTATCTTCTGGAAGTTGAATGCCATTAATCCGGTATTGAACTTCATTATGATCACCGCGGACATGGATTTGGTCAAAACTCTCTTGAGCAACTTTACACTTTTTATTGTGTCTGCTTATTGTGTTTGTTCTGGTTTCTTCGTTGGTTTTTTCTTGGGTTGGGTTCTTTTTTCCCTTAAGATCATCTTTTCCTCTGGTTTTTTAGTCTGCCCAAGAGTGGGCTTGTTCTCTCTCTGTCTGTTTCTTCTGGAGATCTTTTTCTCGACAGGGGATTAGAGGCTCTGATAGAGTGTGTTTTTATTGGTAGATTCTTTGACAGAAAAATAACGACGCCAAATCAATAACTTACACGAAGAGTGTTCCCCGCACACGCGGGGATGAACCGTCAACGAATAACTCTTCTCACAGTTTTATCAAGTGTTCCCCGCACACGCGGGGATGAACCGAGGTTTCACGAGCCTTAAGAAAGGTTAGTAAGGTGTTCCCCGCACACGCGGGGATGAACCGCCGCGAGGTGGCGGTTTTCTGTCATTTAACGTGTGTTCCCCGCACACGCGGGGATGAACCGGAAACATTTCATTTCGGATTTCTCTACGTCACGTGTTCCCCGCACACGCGGGGATGAACCGGTCTATCTCCCCTTCCCTGACCTGTATGGGATGTGTTCCCCGCACACGCGGGGATGAACCGCCAATGCGCGCAGGGCCATTGAGAGTGGAGAGGTGTTCCCCGCACACGCGGGGATGAACCGTCTATGACCCACCTCTATAACGATACAGACAGGTGTTCCCCGCACACGCGGGGATGAACCGCGTAAACGTCCACATCTGTTTGCTGTGTATTGGTGTTCCCCGCACACGCGGGGATGAACCGGGCGGGGCTGAGCAGGCTCTCCCGTAATGAGGGTGTTCCCCGCACACGCGGGGATGAACCGCGGCTTTCCACCTGTGTTTATGTTCAATGCCTGTGTTCCCCGCACACGCGGGGATGAACCGACATTTTTCTGAAAATAAAATTTCAAAAAATTGTGTTCCCCGCACACGCGGGGATGAACCGGCAGGGGTTGATGTTATAGCGAGCAATATAGCGTGTTCCCCGCACACGCGGGGATGAACCGCTGTTTTCCTCTTATTGCTTTAGATTCAATAAGTGTTCCCCGCACACGCGGGGATGAACCGTTACAATAAGAGTTTGTGCACCGGAAAATGGAGTGTTCCCCGCACACGCGGGGATGAACCGCATAACAGGCATCTGACCACGAGACCCAATGCGTGTTCCCCGCACACGCGGGGATGAACCGGTCGCAAGAGGGTTAAAAAATAAAAGTGCAGAGTGTTCCCCGCACACGCGGGGATGAACCGTGTAGTGAGGGTTTGGCTGAATGTTACAAGCCGTGTTCCCCGCACACGCGGGGATGAACCGGAGCGCAAACGGTTGTTGTCCAGCAAATAGTGGTGTTCCCCGCACACGCGGGGATGAACCAGCTTTTCCATTTTGGGTTACGTCAATCTGTTCGTGTTCCCCGCACACGCGGGGATGAACCGCCGTGCTATCTGGCGGTTTGATTCAGCCATTTGTGTTCCCCGCACACGCGGGGATGAACCGCACGAGGGCATAAACCCCTATATTTACGTTAAGTGTTCCCCGCACACGCGGGGATGAACCGCGGGAGAGTAGGGATGGAGTTTTTAGGTTTTGGTGTTCCCCGCACACGCGGGGATGAACCGATGGACTATAAAAACGTTGAGGGCTATAAAGAGTGTTCCCCGCACACGCGGGGATAGTGTATCAAGAAGGAGTGTGTTGTCTTTCAAGAGGAGAGGGTATGGTGGTTTCTGTAATGTAGATTATTGGCCTGCAAAAGGTATGGGGGGGTGTGGGTAGGCAGGAGTTGGTTGAGTATTCTCAATGATCGAAAATTTTTTCGAGAAAATTTTGTTAAAAATGGTTTTAGGAGTTTCCATTTAGGCTTGGTTTTAAGCGTGGTTTTGCAAACCTTGTTCTACCATGAATGCCTGTAAGGAGTTCGACCTCGCTGTTGGCATGGATATTGGGGTAAGGCTTATAAGATCTAGACGATGAGCACTGGATGGATCGTAAAAAGTGAGAGATGGCCCATATCTTCAAAGAAGACAGTACTCATGTTCCGATACAGCCTTGCCTAGTGATCATGGGCAGGTTGTAGAGAGAAAAAGCAAAGAGAGCGGGCTACACGACCCTTCAGCTGAGAATTGGCACTGCAAAGGTAAAGCTGCAAAAGTAAAAATGTTAGCAAATTCAATCTTTTACTTTCTTGGAGATGCCTCTTGGGGGTGCTTATAAACATGCGAAAGGAAGGCTGTTTGAAGGAATATGTTTTGGCGAGTTTTATGGGAGGGAAGATAAGAGAGGGCAAAGCCACTGTAAGGCAGGCTTAACCTATTATCGAACGGATCTTTCTTATACTGAAAGCTCAGGTCATTAAAGCGCAGGGCTGCATCTTCAAAGCGTAGGCTTTTCATCCTGATCATCTTAACAATGGTTCTGCCAAAGGTCAGGCTAAAGATGAAGTTTTTTCTGGACTTGGGCTTCTTGCCTCATCATTTGGGTTGATCCGACACCAAAAGCGAGGTAGGAACCTTACCCTTTAGGTGTGGAATAATCTCCAGATACGGGTAGGTCGCAAAGCCCGGTGGTGGGGCCACCTTGCCGATTATGTGTGGAATATCCGAAATAGTGGAAAATAATCCACCTCTATACCGAGTGCTCTCCCCTAGCTATGGAATATCTCCCGCAGGATGCAGGCGGTGGTAGCGGCAGCAAGCATCTTCTTCCCTAGATATGGAATATCCTCTTTGTCAACCAAGAAAGGGAGAAAATAAGAAAGGGATAATAAAGAGATAAGAAGAGCACAGGGCATGGCCAGGGTAGGTTTCCATAGGGGGGAACCCAGCAGACAAGAGAGAAGATACGTTTTTAACATCCTGTGCCGGGTTTTGGTGGCCAGTTTTACCCAAACAGCTGCGAGAACCTCACCCAATATCTCAGGGCTGTGCAGGTTGACCAGTGAGGGTAGTGCTGAACGAATGGGTGCAGCACTGTCCTTAATCATTAAAAAGGCCATTTTTCCCCTCTGGTGATTTTCATAGAAAAACTCGTCTCGTTTGTGCTACGTCATCTCCTAGGGCGCGCTGTGACACGGTGATATTCTATCTGCCGTAGCTTTTGCGATATGTGGGTTCTGGTAGGCCCACCGGCGTGCCTAATCCTCTCTTCTTCATTTTTAAATAGCTGTAAATTGCCATATCGGGCAGAATTTATACTGTCTTTGCAGACGCTTTAGCACTTTTTGTTCTATCGTATAAAACGACTGTACAGAGTTTTCATCCCCGTATTTCTATGGTTTTACAATTATCATCATGGGGGTGTTGGCCATTATGGAATAATTCTTGCTCGGGGCTATTGCCAAAGTCCCCACGGCCAGCTACCTCTAGCCTAGTAGCCTAGTAGCCTAGTAGCCTAGTAGCCTAGTAGCCTAGTAGCCTAGTAGCCTAGTAGCCTAGTATTATACCTAAGAGGCTCAATACCATAACATCACTCACTCCTGATTTTAGCCTAAAAGGTCGGCTGTTTGGGCTTGTAGAATGGTGAGAGCATCCTGGGGGGAAAGGCTGGCTAATAACCCCCGATGGCCGGCATTGATATAGATGGTGGGGTGATAGAGGGCCTCTTGTGCCAAAAGGGTGGGCACAGCCCGTTTTTGTCCAAAGGGGCTTATACCCCCTACATGATAGCCTGTGCTCCGCTCAGCTGCTGGTATACTCATCATCTTGGCGGTCTTGCCCTGCACGGCATGTGCCAGTTTTTTCATGCTGATTTGCTTGTCTGAGGGAATAATAACGCAATAAGGCTTACCGTCTATTTCAGTCATCAGGGTTTTTAAAACACAGTCTGGTGGCAGGTTAAGGGCTTCGGCAGCCTGCACACCTCTTTGGTCGGCCTCTGGGTTGTAGGCGTACTCATGAAGGGCAAAAACAATGCCTGAGCGCTTAAGGATAAGGGTAGCGGGGGTTGTTTTGGCCATAAGAGAAAAATGAGGTGCGGCGTTAAAGGCCACTCACCTGTTTCAGAAAAGGGGCAGAAAGGGGCAGCTGGCTTTGGCGGCTTTCCTCTTCCTTATCTACAAGGGGAAGAGAATAGTAGCCTGTAAAACAGGCATCGCAATAGCGCATATTCTCTATGTCCCTGCCATGCTCTCCGAGGGCACGATAGAGACCATCCAGAGAAATAAAGGCAAGGCTATCTACCCCGAGCAACTTTGCCATTTCTTCAACCGTGTGGTTGGCAGCCAGTAATTTACTACGCTCTGGGGTATCGATTCCGTAGAAACAGGAATGGGTTGTTGGCGGCGAGGAAATACGCATATGTACTTCTGTAGCCCCCGCAGCCCGGACCATTTCGACAATCTTGCGAGAGGTGGTCCCTCGAACGATAGAATCATCTACCAGAATAACACGCTTGCCATTGAGCACATTCTTGTTGGTTGAATGTTTAAGCTTAACCCCCAGATGGCGAATCTGGTCTGTGGGTTCAATAAAGGTGCGCCCTATATAATGGTTTCGGATAATACCCAGTTCAAACGGAATACCACTTTCTGTAGAATATCCCATAGCGGAAGGCACACCTGAATCTGGCACGGGAACTACGACATCGGCCTCTATGGCGCTTTCACGGGCTAATTCCTGGCCAATCAACTTGCGGGCGTTATAAACCGAGCGCCCATCCACCAGGGAATCGGGACGGGCAAAATAGATATACTCAAAAATACAAAACCTGCGCTGTTTCTCAGAAAAAGGCATCAGGGAGCGTACGCCTGCATCGTTAATAATAACAATCTCCCCAGGTTCAATATCCCGTACAAACTCGGCCCCGACAATATCAAGAGCACAGGTTTCACTAGCCAGTACCCAGGCGGGGGTACTATGGGGGGAGGCATTTTCAATCTTTCCCAGCACAAGGGGGCGTACCCCGTTGGGGTCTCGGGCTCCAATCAGGGCTTCTTTAGAAAGGGCCGTAATAGAATAGGCACCTTCAACCTGTTTGAGGGCATCAATCAGGCGATCCACCACGTTGGCGTAGAGGGAGACGGCAATCAGGTGGATCAGGGCTTCAGTATCTGTGGTCGACTGAAAAATACAGCCACGCCTTACTAAGGCCTTGCGCAGAGTTTCGGCATTGGTCAAATTGCCATTATGGGCTACTGCAAAACCGCCAAACTCAAAATCGGCATAGAGAGGTTGAATGTTTCTTACCAGGGTGGCCCCTGTTGTTGCATAGCGGTTATGGCCAATGGCCATATGACCCGGCAGGCCAGCCATAATGCGGGTGTCGTTAAAAACATCGCTGACCAGGCCAAGCCCCTTGTGGGCAGAAAAGGCTTTGCCATCGTAAGCGACAATGCCTGTGGCTTCCTGGCCACGATGTTGGAGAGCATGCAGGCCAAGGGCAGTAAGGGCTGCAGCATCTGTCGCATTCCAGACTCCGAAAACACCACACTCTTCTTGCTGTTTTTCTTCGTCATACCAGGGGGTGGGGGCATCGTTTCCAGAAATAGACCCAGAATGGGACGAGATAGGCATCAAGGCTGCTCACTCCTTAGGTAAAATATCACCCGATGAGGGGTGGGTATTATGCTCCAGTATTACTGCCATATATGTGGTGTTACGTAAAACTGCAAGAGGTTAAAGTGAAGGGGGTTGTACCCCTTTTGGTGTTCCATTCTGAGTTTGGCATTCCATTTTAGGCTTCTTTTTGATCCCTTTTTAGCCATGTTCTTGAGCCCCTTCCTACCCGCCTTCCTGGTTTCCCCTTTCCTGGTTTCCCTCTGGGGCAGGGGTTTGGCCAGAAAGGCCAGAGGGGAGAAGGGTCTGCCCTGTTGGGAGGTAGTGTAGAGCATGAGCTCCATATTTTTCAAGTAAAAGGGCATAAGGCTGCACATAAGCATTGCTGACACTACCCTGGGTTAGGAGGCTCCAGTTTTCCTGCGAGATAAAGCCGCTTGCCACCAGATAGAAGATACAAACCACCAGAAACCCTTTGGCTGCGCCAATGACAGCGCCTAGAATATGATTAAAGAACCCTCCGAAGAGAGGAAGAAGGACTCGACTGGCCAACAGAGAAGCGCTGAGGGAGAAGACAATCAACAGGCCAACAAAGGCTACCGTCCAACTGATAACGGAAAGGGTATCTCCTTTGGTTTTCACCAGGCTTTCTACGGCGGGAAGAATGGCCGGGCTGAGCTGGCCTGCAAAAAAGAAGGCCCCTATCCAGCATAAAATGCCAAAGGCTTCCCGAATGAACCCACGCAAAAGGCCATAAAGGGCAGCAACGCTTATGAGGATCAGGGTGATGCCGTCAATCCAGTTCATGGGCATGGATCCTTTAGGGAGAGAGGGCCCGAAGAGGGGCTAAGGGCAGATGTCTCATGGGGGTGTATTATCGGGTGTATTATTCGGTATTTTATCATGGAGGCGTAGTATATGGAGTGTATTATTACGAATCTTTGTTTTTTGTAGTGCCCTTTTTTTATTCTGACAAGACTAGGCCATCAAGACTAGGCCATCAAGACTAGGCCATGGCCAGAAGCCTTCAGAAACCTTGAGAGGGTGATGGGTGGAAGAGGGGGCCTCTCTTTTGAAGATCAGGGTGATGCCGTCAATCCAGTTCATGGGCATGGGTCTTTTAGGGAGAGAGGGCCCGAAGAGGGGCTAAGGAAGCGACGGTAACCGCCTAGCTCTGTGGTTGATGGTGTTATACGCAACTGAATCGTCCAAGACTGTGCCAGAATGCCTTACGACATTGCATAAAGGGCTAGCCGAATTATTGACAATGCGCGAGAAAGCAGGTAGAGTGACAGCTCGCGCCGCTCGGCGTCAAGGTCTTGTACCAGCCGTTGTGTATGGCGATAAACAAGCCTCAACCCTTATTGCCTTGGATCCACACCTGGTTATGCGCGAATTAAGCCGCCCTGGTTGGCGCTCACGCTTGTTTGATATTCAGGGGGAAAATGGCTCCTTCGGCCGTGGCCTTATGTGCGATATCCAGCTTCATCCGGTTGGGGATTATCCCCTACATATGGATTTTCAACGCCTTGCTGCAGGCCAGTATATCCGCGTGGAAATTCAGATTATTATTGTGGGTGAAGAAAAAGCACCAGGAATTAAACGGGGTGGCTTTCTGGTCGAATTTGGCATCTCCCCCCATCTCCAGCACTCTCCTTCTTTTACCTTACGGGGGAGGGAAAGACGCCTGCTTGAAATCGCCTGGGCTTTGGCAAGCTAATCTCATGATATTCTGCTTGATGACCCCCTAGCCGGGATCGACCCTATTGCTGTAGGAGTACAGATAGCCCTTCCTTAAAGTTAGCTATAATGGGCTGCTCAATAATCTCCCCCGAAGGTTTTGCCATAAGCCCACGCATCCCCGCCAGCTGTTTCATCTGCGCTGGCGACCCACGGGCTCCTGAATGACTCATCATTCAGACAGAGTTAATAGGTTTACCCTCTTCCTGCTTGCTGTAGGGGAAATCCGTGATCTGGTCTCTGCCTCGTCATTTTACAATAGGAACAAACTGCCGATCTTTGCTAATATGCAGCTCAATTTTGCGGCTGGCACGTTGAACATCTCGTTTATAGCTGCAATGTCCTTACTAGTACTGGCTGTGCCAGAAATTGGTATCAGAAATTAGTATGCGTAAGGCGGTTAGAGCAACGCTTCCTATTGGGCTGTTTGGTTCCTAACGCTGTAGAGAATCTGGCTCTCGCCATACAATGCAGCAAATTATATCTTCAATAAGACCAATATTGGGGGTCTCAAGCTTATACGGGACAAGAATTGTACAGGAACGGGTTTTACTGGAGGGTTTTCCTGAACACGAGTTTTCCAAACGGTATAGGGTTGATCTTGGCGAACATGGCCCGAGTGCAATTTTGTGCATAGAGGTGTATCGGGGGCCAACCTTAAGGCGTAATGCCGTATTTTCCTGCATCAGCCTTGTTTCTTTCGCCAATTTTGCAACTTTTTGCATTAGTTTTGCAACCTCTAGGGTCCATTGAATCACAAAGCCCATTGAACCACAAAATAGGGTTTTGAAAAAACTAAAATAGGATTTTGAAAAAACTCTTGAGCGATTTCTCGATAAGAGAGTCCTCGATAATAATAGCCTTATTTTTCAAGGTGAGAGGTTTGGGTTTAGCAAGGTTAGGGGAGTTTGGTGCTGTGGGTTTTGAGTTGGCCAGGAATTTTGCGGGTGGTTATTTTTTTGTTCAGGCTAACCAGTAAGCCTCCTAAGGTTTCTCGCCTTTTAAGTTCTTTCCAGATTTTTTCTGGGTCTATGCCCGCATTTTGCCAGATGAGAAAAAGCTGCTCAAGAAAGGCAGCGCTTTCTTTTTTAAGCCGGGCGTGGTCTTCAGCGACAAAAGCCACAATAGAAGCCGTACAGTGCTTGGCGGCAGCCGGTGGGGCATGTGAGGATCTTTGCTTGTGGTAATGCCCCAGGAGGTTAAAAGCCTCTTTCGCGGTTAAAACTTTCCCGCTCATGGGGGCTTGTTGGCTCTTGGGCTGCTTGCTGCCAGCTTTGGGGGAATGGGAGGAAGGAGGCTGGGTCATGGTTTTGGAGGCGTCTGCAAGCGCGTTGGCGGGTTTTTGGGGGTATCGAGAGCTGTGAAAAGGGCTGGTTCTGCGTTTTCTTGGTGGTGGGGGCCTTTCAGGGGGGTGGCAGTGGCATAGGAGGTGCCCTCTTCTGCCAAATCGTCTTCTGTCATAGTGTCCTTTGGGAAGTCGTCTTTTGATAAGTTCTCCTCAAAATCCTGTAACTTCAAGGATTCTGTCTCTTCTTGGGTGAGGTCATCGGCTTGAGAAGCCTCATCCTCTGGCGTGGCGGTGGTATAGTCTGGCTGGAGTTTGCTGGGCAGTAAGGCCCCCTGGCGTTCCAGAACAGGGTAGGCAGCCGCTGCAATAATATGGGTATTTACCCTTTTAAGGTCTCGCAGGAGCTCTAAAAGATAGGGCCCGACAGTTTGGGTCGTTTTATCGCCGGCACGCAATTTACGATAATAAGAGGCCGTGGAGCTGGCTTCAATATTACGAAAAATATTTTTCTGCTCGACCAGATTACGGGCAACGGCTTCATCCTCACTCATGAGCAAGGTGCTGGAAACTTGCAGGTTTTTATACATCTGCCGCACCATGGTCATCAGGGGTTTAAGCATTTCAGGGGGGAAGGCGATGCGTTGCTTGGCCATTTTTTGAATAGCGGGAATAACATTGCGGTCGAGCACGTTGCCAGCATTATTGATTTGGGTACAAAAGGACAGGATTTGCTCTACCCGAAACATTTCCTCTTCATTCATTCCGTCAGTATCGATTGAGGTGACATAATTGCGAATAGCTGTATTAAGCTTGTCGAGGGTGTTTTCCACCCGCCGTGCTGCACCGGCAAGCTGGGGTTCTTTTTCCTCCAGGGCCTTTCTGACACTTAAAATCATGGTATCAAGGTTATCGCACAGGCGCAGCGCTTCACGTACGGCATTGCCCACCGCTATGGAAGGGGCTTCACTTAACACGCTGGGGTTAAGATAGCGGGGGGCAGAGGGGTCTTCTACCTTTTCTCTTTGGGGTTTGGGCAGAAGCCACGCCAAAAAGCGTGCATAAAGCGGAAGGATGGGCAACATTATTGCAGCCAAGACCATGTTAAACAAGGTATGAAAGTCTGCAATGGCGCGTGAAGTGTTAGGGACAAGCTGTAGGAACCAGGTGGCAATGGGATTAATAAACACCAAGACCAGCAAGGCCCCTGCACAACGATTGAGCAGGTTGCCAACGGGCAGGCGGCGGGCTTCTGGGCTTACGGCACCGCCTTCAATCACGGGGTTAACCGAGGTGCCAATATTGGCACCCAGCACCATAACAAATGCCTCCTGGGGGGAAATAACTCCATGGGTTGCAAAAGAGGTAACAAGCAACACCATGGCCACAGAAGAATGCATGGCCCAGGTGATAATGGCCCCAATGACCAGCTCCATAAGAGGAAGGGCCGAAAAGGTTTCCAGCATCTGATGCAGATGGGGATTGTTGGTGTAGGGTTTAAGCAGCTCCAGGAACTGATGAAGAGAGATGAGGATCAGACCCAGGCCAATAAAGGCACGCCCAGAATCGCGGATGCTGTTGCTGCCTTTCCGAAAAAGAATGACCCCGAGCAGGACAAATAACGGGGCGATACTGGACACATCGAAGGAAAGGACCTGCACAATCAAGGTGGTGCCGACATTGGCCCCCAGCATGACTGCCAGGGCGGGTACAAGTTGTACGGCCCCCCGGGCGGCAAAACCGGTGATCATCAACCCCGTGGCTGTGGAGGACTGAAGTAGCGCTGTAATGCCCAGCCCGGTTAGAAAGGCCTGCCCGCGGTTGCGCAAGGCATGAGCCAGAAACTGGTTTAGGTGAGCCCCACAGGCCCTTTGTACTCCAGTCTGCACCATATGTACGCCCCACAGGAGCAGGGCAACACTGCCAGCCAGATCGATAAAGGCGATGATTCCCACCAGATACTGCTCCTTCAGGTTTGGGGCTTGGTATGGAAGCCCTTGTAGAGACGATAATTGACGATTTTTCCTATTGGCTCTGCATTGGCATTAAGGAATAGCCTAAATGCTGTAAAGCATTAAAATGCCTAAACTGTGCCAGTTTTTAAAAAACCATGCAGAAAGGGCGGAAAAAATGGGCAAAAGACCAAAAAAGAAGGCTAGCTTAACCCTAAAATATTAGAGTTTTTTTGGAAATTACAAGGGTTGGACAGATGTTGCAACGCCGCTTTAGCGATAGGGTAATCCCTTTCCTTAAAAAACTTTCCATAAGATTTTTCTTTACAGACCAAGGGGAGGATAGACCTAGAGGAGGACAGACCAAGGGGAGGGCAAATGCTGAGCGATTTTTTTAAGGTACATTCAGCCCATTTTACGGTCAGGAGAATGGGATGGTTAGGAGATTAGGACGGCCCAGAAGATTGAGACGGCTAGGCGATTGAGACGGTCGGGTAATTTTAGGAGGGTCATGAGGTAGAAGGGGTGATACGTCATGGGCAGCCAACCATATTTTAGGGTACCCCTAACACTTTAGCCTACCCCCTATCAGAAAGGAGTAGGCCTGTTAACCCGTATAGACTGGTTAATCTGTGCTGCACCCGTTTTTCTTGTTTCGTCTGTCATCATGCCCGTCAGATTTATTCTTATATCATAACAAAATGAGAGAAGGCAACTGTTTATTAGTTTATTCGTCTATTTGCCCACGGCTTCTCCTCACCCACTGCTGTAGAAAACAATCTACCATTTCTGTGGATAAGTTTGTGGATCAGAAGTTAACATCAACCCTAAAATAGAGTGGTGTCGTAAAATATTTTTATGGAATGAGTGTTTTATGGAGCGAATGCGAAGGCCGCTTTGCGCTCTTTAGGAGAAATAAAGGCCAGTGGCTCTATCGCAGTTGGATCTTGATCTTTTTCTGCTTTGACTTTTCCATAGACGCTCGCCATTTTTTGGGCAATTTCAATAGAATGGTGTCAACATCTTTTCATAGGTTCCCACAGGGATGGGATAGGAAATAATGGGCCCCCGATAATATCTCGGTGCTGGTTACAGACTTTCTTAAAGGAGGTGGCCCTGGCTTTGGTCTCTTCCACCCCTTTTTACCCCTTTTTGGAAGAGATGTTGCTGAACTTCTCTTCCAAATTGTTGGTTACGAGTGCAATTTTGTATGTAATCCTCTTAAAAACCCATGATCTCAAAAACTCATGAAATGGGCTGGGCTAGATAATGAAATATTTGGCCTTGGGGTTAAAGATCACCAGGGCCGAGGTGGATTGTTCAGGGTGAAGCTGGAAGCCTTCTGTGAGGGAGATGCCGATTTTTTCAGCCTCCAGCAATTTCAAAATGGGTTCCTGATCTGCCAGGTTGGGGCAAGCGGGATACCCAAAGGAATAACGAGATCCGCGATACCCTTGGGCCAGCAATTTATCGATCTCGCGGGCATCCTCGCCCGAAAAGCCCAACTCGGCACGGATCCGTTTATGGGTATATTCGGCCATGGCTTCCGCCATTTCCACAGAAAGCCCATGGAGATAAAGATAGTCCTGATAGCGATCGGTGGTAAAAAACTCCTGGGCTTTCTGGCTGGCTTCAGCCCCAACCGTTACCACCTGAAAGGCGACTACGTCGCGCTCGTTATCATCTACATCTCTAACGAAATCGGCAATACATTCACCATTCTGGCGGCTTTGGCGGGGCAAGGTAAAGCGGGTGATCTCGGTGGTGCCATCCTCTTCAAAAATAATCAGATCGTTATTTTCGCCGGCGGCTTTCCAATAACCATAGGCGGCTTGGGGATGGAGGAAGGATTCGGAAAGGTCCAATGTATGTTTCAATACCGGGCGTAATTCTGTTTTGGCCCAATCCATAAATTCTTCCAAGGTACGCCCCTGTTTGCGAAATCCCCATTGAAATTGAAAAAGAGAGCGCTCGTTAATAAAGGGGAGTAAGGCACGGCTAGAAGCCGATAGATGTTTAACCCCCCAGAAAGGAGGTGCGGGTATGGCATATCCCTCTTCCAAGGTGCGCCTGCGGGCTTGGGCTTCTTCGCGTGGGAGCACGGTAGGGGCTATAGGCTCTGCGCGCTTGTCGCGCTCAGAGGCAGAGCGCAGGTTGCTGCGGGACTGTGTTGCAGAAAGGTAGCTATCAAACGAGCCTTCGGTAATATGGTTCATCAGGGTCAGGCCATCAAAAGCATCGCGTGCATAGGCCACCTTGCCCGTACTTTCTGCATTGGGGCTATAGGCTTTGGTGCAGTCTTCTTCCACATAACGCCGTGTTAGGGCTGCTCCACCCAGCAACACGGGAATATCAATTTGCTGGCGGCGGAGTTCTTCAAGGTTTTCCCTCATGATAACGGTGGATTTAACCAGCAAGCCAGACATGCCCAGGGCATCGGCCTTTTCTGCATTCAGGGCTTCAATCATTGTGGCAATGGGAACCTTAATCCCCAGGTTAACCACCCGATAACCATTGTTGGTGAGGATAATATCCACCAGGTTTTTGCCAATATCATGCACATCGCCCTTAACTGTTGCGAGCACAATTGTCCCTTTCTGTGAGCTCTCTTGACGTTCCATGAATGGCTCTAGAAAGGCTACGGCGGCCTTCATGGTTTCAGCAGATTGAAGCACAAAAGGAAGCTGCATTTTGCCAGACCCAAATAATTCTCCTACTTCCTTCATGCCATCGAGTAGGATGGTGTTGATAATCTCAAGGGGGGAGTAGGTTTGCAGGGCTTCCGTAAGGTCATCCTCAAGGCCTGGTTTGCGGCCCTTAACAATGCGTTCCTTGAGCTTTTCTTCCACGGTAGTGGCCGTGGAGGCCTTGACCACATCGGTGGCTTTACGCTCGGCAAAGAGTTCCAGCAGCTTTTGGAGGGGGTCATAACCTTCGCTGCGACGATCAAAAATCAGGTCTCGGGCAATCTGGATTTCTTCTTGAGCCAGCTCATGAAGAGGGCGGATTTTGGAGACGTGAACAATGGCTGCCGTCATCCCAGCTTTCAGGGCCTCATCAAGGAAGACAGAGTTCACCAGGGCACGGGCGGCAGGGTTTAGCCCAAACGAAATGTTTGATAGCCCCAAGACAATCTGGACATCGGGAAATTTGTCCCGGATCAGGCGAATCCCCTCCAGGGTCCAGACCCCCAGTTTACGGTCTTCCTCTACCCCGGTGGCGATGGTAAAGGTCAGCGGGTCTATCAGCAAGTCAGATTGGGGCAGGCCGTGGCGTGTGCAGGCAAATTCAATCAGTCGGTTGGCAATGCGGAGCTTATCGGTGGGGGTTTTGGCCATGCCCTCTTCATCAATGGTCAGGGCGACCACGGCAGCCCCAAACTGGCGGGCGAGACGCATCCGGTCTGCGGCGTGCTGTTCGCCATCCTCAAAGTGAATGGAGTTGATAATGGCCTTTCCCCCGTAAAGCTTAAGGGCGGCCTCTAGCACTGGGGTTTCCGTGGAATCAATCACCAGTGGGGCATCAACCGAGGTGCTGAAACGCTGGATGACCGCACTCATCTCTGCAATCTCATCTCGCCCGACATAGGCGGTGCAGATATCCAGTGCGTTGGAGCCTTCCTCCATTTGCTCGCGGCCCATAAGCAGGCAGTTGTCCCAGTCGTGCTCTTCTTGGTATTGGCGCCATTTTTTGGAGCCGTTGGCGTTACAGCGCTCCCCAATGGAGAAATAGCTGTTCTCCTGGCGCAGGGGGGTGGGGGTATACAGGCTGCTGACAGAGGGAATCCACACCGGTTTACGTTCCAGGGGCGCAGGGCGGTAACGGGTGTTGCCTCCCTTGCGGCGCAACAGGCTATCAAGGGCTTGGATATGCTCAGTTGTGGTGCCACAGCACCCGCCGATAAGGTTCAGGCCATCTTCTTCTAAGAAGCGGTCTATCCAGCTGACCATTTCCTCCTGGGTTAAGGGGTAATGGGTGTGGCCATGATGGAGTTCTGGCAAGCCCGCATTCGGCTGAAGCGAGATCATCCCCGGCCAGTTCTGGGCCAGCCAGCGGACATGTTCTGCCATTTCCTGGGGCCCTGTGGCACAGTTCATGCCCATTAAGGGCACATCAAGGGCGTGGCAAACGGTTGCTGCTGCGGCAATATCGGTTCCAGCCAGCAAGGTGCCGGTGGTTTCTACCGTAACCTGAACAAAGGCGGGAACTTCCTTTTTGCGTGCGGCATTGGCCTTGCGGGTGGCGTAGACAGCAGCCTTGATCTGTAGGGGGTCCTGACAGGTTTCAATCATAAAGGCATCGACCCCGCCATCGATAAGGCCCAGAGCTTGCTGGTAGATCGAATCGACAAGGGTATCGTAATCCACATTGCCCAGAGAGGGCAACTTGGTACCTGGGCCAATACTACCCAGCACGTAGCGGGGTCGGCCATCGGTAAACCCTTCTGAGGCCTCGCGGGCCAGCTCGGCAGCCCGGCGATTGATTTCTATAGTTTTATCATCCAGGCCAAATTCCCTTAAGGTGATTACCGATCCCCCAAAGGAGTTGGTTTCCACCATATCGGCCCCAGCGGCATAGTAGGAGTGATGAATGCTCCGCACAATATCGGGGCGGGCCAGGTTTAAAACTTCCGTGCAGTTTTCACAGTTCCAGAAATCTTTCTCAATATCAAGCTCCATCATCTGGATCCGTGAGCCCATGGCGCCATCACAGAGCAGCACTTGTGAGGAGAGAAGATCCAAAAGGGGAGGGGGGCTTTTGGGGGTACTCATAGGGTGGGTCTTCCTGTTTGATAGTGAAGGGGTAGGCCCAAACGAACCATAAACTGTATAACCATAAAAAGAGGCTCAAGCATAATCGGTATGACCATAAAGAAGGGACGTGGTAAAAAGGTAAAAAAGAGGGAGCATAGTAAAAAGGTAAAGCATTGTTTGAGCATTATGCCAAGGCACGGGTGTATCGCAACAAAAAAGCTTAGGAGAAATTTTGTCATAAATTTTTACAATCAGATTGACTAAAGCTTAACACTTGTAATGTCTATAATCAGACAGTCTCTTTTCTCTTCTGGTCTTGAGCTGTTACAACAAAAATGGGGTCGGTTAAAAACAGGGCAGGCTTTCTTTGGGCGTTCTCCTAAATCTATTGACCAAAAAGATCTATAACCAAAAAAGATCTATGATCAAATAAAGGAATATGACCCAAAAGGGAGACAACCCAAAAAGGGATATCACTCAGAGAGTGGGCCTGCAAAAGGCTTTATCAAGGGTTGCCAAGAATGCAAGCCCATAAAGTGATAATAAGAGGTCAGATAGCTGAACCAATCGAACGTTGGCCTATAACCAGCTGAAAGGGGCGTGTGCTTATTTCCTGGCCTGCTCCAGCCACTCTAATAAGAGTAAGACTAAGGCTAGTTAAGACCAGTTAAGAAAAATCATTAAGAGCTTAAGGAAGGGATGATCAATAAAGGGATCATCACTAACATGACGAAGTATAATAGAGGAAAAACATGATGAAGTGTAGTAGAGGAAACCCCCTAGTTTCCAGTCCCGCAGGGGCTTTCAAGAGGTTCTTTAAAGGCTTTAGGGCGTAAAATTAAGGCGTAGATAAAGAGAGGTCTTGGTGAGGAAGGCACATGAGGGAAGGCGTACGGGGAAGAGGTGTAATTTGTCAGTAATCTGGTAGTAATTTGGCAATGATCTCGCCCTTATCGGGTATTAAGTGGGCGAGAAGAGGGATGAAGGAGAGATGAGCATTTTTTATAGAATGTTGGCCTCTTAAGTATGGTTTTGGAGAGGTGTTCTGTATTTGTGTGTTAAATTTTAAAAACCTAAACGAGGTTAAAGAAACCTAAATGAGGGTAAGGAATGGGCTGAGTCATCGCCTGCTCTTGGCTTAAGAATGCCCATTATGCCCCAAAACAGAGGCAAAATCATGAGGTATGCCATGGGGTATGAGGCGGGTGCCAATGAAGGGGCCTTTCGCTGTCATATCCACCCCGGCACCCGCCCGAGGGGTTAACCATTGGGGTTAACCATTTTTTGGGGATTCAACCATTTTTGATGTGGGATTCTTGCCCTATCCCCGTTTTCTCTAAATGGGGTGAGCCATGAAATGAGGTGAGCCATGCCAAAATTACAAACATCTCGGCTACATCCTCGCAAGGAAATTGCCTTATCAGGGATTGCCTCGCTTACCCGCCCCCACTGACCAGGCCCCACGTACTAGCTTCCACATACCGGCCTCCGCTTCGGCCTTCACTTACTGGCTCTCACATTACCGGCCCCCGCTTCGGCCTCCACTGACCGGCATGGATGATTTCGATGCCAATAACTGCCCGCCTATTGATGATTGGCGACTAGACAGGTTGACCACGTTTTGAAGAGGGATTTTGAGATGGGATTTACGCATTTGGCCAATCAGGTTATGATAACGTCATTACATTGATTGTGGAGAAAAATTTATAATAAAAGCATAATTCAACCCTATGGGAATGTTTTCTGAGAAAAAATGTTGAATATCCGTTACCTTCCACAAAATAAAACTATTATGGTCTGTTTACATTTGATAGATATATCTCAATTTGATATGGGTAGCCCAAGGCAGGTGGAGGCAGGCCTGGGCAGCCTGTGGGAAGCGAACCAGTCAGAAAAGGTTGGGCCTGAGCCCGGTTTTCTACTGTAATTTATTCTGGTGAAGGAAATTCTGTGGAGCAGTCTAAACAAATTACTGATGGTGCAGATCCCCACAAGGGCAATGGTAGTACACAGCATACAGTAACCCCCACCCAGCCTGCCATGATCAGGCTGAAGGCGGTTATGG
Organism: Entomobacter blattae; assembly: GCF_014672835.1. Classification (NCBI taxonomy): domain Bacteria; kingdom Pseudomonadati; phylum Pseudomonadota; class Alphaproteobacteria; order Acetobacterales; family Acetobacteraceae; genus Entomobacter; species Entomobacter blattae. The sequence continues at coordinate 1,092,136 of NZ_CP060244.1, forward strand.
CCATTGCCAAATACCATGGGGTGGAGCTGGACCTACGCGATTTTGCCGCCGAAGCCGGTGAAGATAGCCCCTCTCCCGCCACGCTTACTCGCTGGTTAAAGGAATATGGCCTAATCGCCAAAGGGATGCGTGTGAAATGGCGCTACCTGGTTAAAATGCGGGGTGCTCCCCCTATTGCTCTGATGTTTCGCGATGGGTCAGCAGCCATTATGGTGGCCGCCGATCCAGACCATGGTGTTGTTTGGGTTAAAGACCCGTTGAAGGAGGCGGGGGCTTCCCCCGTTCCTGTAGACCAGTTGCGCCTTTCGCAGGTATGGACAGGCGATATCCTTCTGGTGAAGAAAAATCTTAACCAGAGCGAGGCCGATGCCCAAATCAACTTTACCTGGCTGGCGGGCATGGTGCTGCATGAAAAAAGAATTTTGCGTGATATAGGCCTCTCCTCCATGGTGCTGAGTGTGCTCGCCTTAGCTCCTGCCTTTATCGTTATGCAGATTGTCGATAAGGTGGTGAATTACCATTCCATGTCCACTCTTATCTCCATTTCCGGTATTCTGATTATCTTCAGCTTTTACGAAGTATTGCTCAGCTATGGCCGAAGGGAGCTGACAGAAGTGCTCAGTACTCGGCTTGATACCCGCATTTCCACCCACGTCTTTTCGCGATTGCTGGTGTTGCCCCTGGAGTATTTTGAACGCCAGCAGGCTGGTCACCTTCTTGGCCGCGTGATGGAAATTTACAAGGTGCGCCACTTTCTAACCGGAAAGCTGATGACCACTTTCCTCGATCTCTTTACGCTTTTGGTGATTTTGCCAGTGCTGTTCTACCTTTCTGCCCCGCTAGCCTGGATGACCCTGGCCGGCACCGGGATGATCGGCCTGATTGTGGTGATTTTTATGCGCCCCGTGTCAGATCGTATTCAAAAACAGATCACCGCTGAAATGGATAGAAACGCCATTATGTATGAAACAGTGGCGGGGATTCGTACTGTAAAAACCTTAGCCCTTGAACCTGCTCGTAAGCAGGAATGGGATATTTACTCAGCCGAAGTCGCTCGCCGCAAGCTTGCGGTGGGGCGGATGAACAATATTCCCAGCACGTTGGTGCAGCCTTTTGAGTTTTTTGTTAGCCGCGGGATTGTGCTGATCGGGGCCTATTTGGCCATTACGGGCTCTGTCAGTATCGGAGCTGGTGGGCTTATGGCCTTCATGATGTTGGGCGGTCGTGTGGCAGCCCCGTTGGTGAATATGGCACGCTTGCTTGATGATATTAACGAAACGCGCTCTTCTCTTGCTCAGGCGGGTTCGGTGCTGAATAACCCAACAGAGAGTAAGGCCCTGACCATGGGGATGCGTCCCCCTGTTAAAGGGGCGCTCTCTTTTGTGGATGTCACCTTTTCTTATCCTGGTTCTGAGCGGAAAGCCCTGGATGCAGTGAGTTTTGATGTACCAGCCGGCACCATGGTAGGCGTTGTTGGTCGAAGCGGGTCGGGAAAATCCACAATCACCCGTCTGCTTCAAGGGGTCAGCCGGGGCTATTCAGGCTATTTGAAGCTGGATGGGGTGGAACTGCGCGAGATCAACCTTCATTATCTGCGCCGCTCCTTGGGGGTTGTGTTGCAGGATAACTTCCTCTTTCGCGGCACAGTGAAAGACAATATTACCGCCGGTCGTCCCGGCCTGACGCTGGATGATGTGGTACGGGCAGCCCGCTTGGCAGGCGCTGAAGACTTTATTGAGAAAATGCCAGCGGGTTATGAAACCTTTATTGAGGAAGGTTCAACCAATATTTCCGGGGGGCAAAGGCAACGTTTGGCGATTGCCCGCGCTGTTATCTCAAATCCGAAATTGATGATCTTGGATGAGGCAACCTCTGCTCTTGATCCAGAAAGTGAAGCCTTGGTGAATGCTAACCTGACGCAAATTGGGCGTGGGCGTACCATGGTGATTGTTTCCCATCGTCTTTCCTCGCTTGTCGATTGTGACCTGATCTTGGTGATGGATGCTGGTAAGATGGTCGATATTGCGCCTCATAATATTCTTTTGGAGCGGTGTGAAATTTATCGCACCCTTTGGATGCAGCAAAACAGGCACCTTTATGAGGAAGAAGAAGCGGCAGCCATGGAAGAAGAGGGAGAAGTGTAATGTCTCAGCTTCCAGTTCCCGAGAACGATAAACATCAGGAAATTACCAAAGCGGCTGAAGGTCAGGAGGTGGATAAAAATCCCCCCACCCAACAGATTTTCGATGCCACGTCTCCAGAGTTGGTCGACGTGCCACCCGCTTTGCTAGAATTTTACTCTCCCAGTGCAGCCCTGATCAATTTGCCGCCCACGCCGGCTGCGGAATATATGGGGTGGATTATTTCCTGCATGGCTATTTTCTGTTTTCTTGGCATGGCCATCTTCCCATTGGACAAGGTTGTTACCTCGCCTGGAAAAATCACTTCGGCAGAGGCTACTATTGTGGTGCAGCCGCTTGATACCTCGATCATCCATTCCATTGATGTGCACGAGGGAGACTTTGTTCATAAGGGTCAGGTGCTAGCCCATCTTGACCCTACGATTTCCACCGCCGATGTTGAAGCACTGCGTAAGCAGATGGACAGCTACCAGGCTGAGGTGGATCGTCTGATCGCTGAAGTGCAAGGGAAGGATTATCAGGCCGATATCAATAACCCTGCCTCCTTACAGCAAAGGCAGACCTTTTTGAAAAGGCGTCAGGAATTTAACCAGAAAGTGGCCGATTTTGACCATAAAATTGCAGAGCTCCAAAGCGATCTGCAAGGGTTTTTAGCCAATGTGGCCATGTATGGTGGGCGGGCAAAGGTGGCTCAAGATGTTACCAATATGCGCCTGCGCCTTCAGCAGGAGTCTGTCGGAAGTAAGCTTTCCACCCTGGCCTCACAGGATAACCTGATGGAAATGCAGCGCTCGCAGGTTTCAGCCCAGCAAAGTGCCAATAGCACGCGTGATAAATTGCGGAGTATGGAGGCCCAAAAACAGGGATATATCGACTCGTTTCAGGCGGATAACTATAAAATGCTGGCCGAGGCCCAACATCACCTTTATGAGATAAGGGGTAATTTTGAAAAGGCGGATCTGCGTAAGAAACTGGTTTTGATGAAAGCCCCGCAAGATGCCATTGTGCTCACTATTTCAAAATTATCCCAAGGCTCGGTTATTTCTACGGGCACACCTTTACTGACCTTGGTGCCTGTAGGCAGTGGGCTGGAGGTTCAGGTTCAGGTCAGAAGCCAGGATGCCGGCTTTATTCGCCTTGGCGATAAGGCCCTTATCAAGTTTGCAACCTTCCCCTACACCCAATATGGGGGCGCAGAAGCAACCGTGCGTAACATTAGTGCCGACTCCTTCTTAACTGCGGGGGAAGAAAAACCAGGGCCCAACGGGATGCCCTCTAGTGGGGGCAGCCCTAGTAATAACCAGCTTCCTTTTTATAGGGTTACCCTTCATATTGATCACTATAGCCTGCATGGGGTGCCGGAGTTTTTCCATCCCCAGCCTGGTATGCCTGTGACGGCTGATATCAAGGTTGGGAAACGGACGATTGTCCAATATTTTCTTAACACTGTTGTTCCTGCTGCGACAGAAGGAATGCGAGAGCCCTGATCATCGCCTTGCCGATCAATTGCCTTGCAGGAGAGGAAACCTCAAAAGGCAATAAAGGGTTAACTAAAGGAAGGGGAACTATAGTAATATGCAGGTTAGTTATATGCAGGTTCTGGTTTTTAGGTTTTAGCCCCGAGGTTTTTAGGTTCGGGCCATAAAATAGGATAGGAAGAAAATGGTTGGTGTAATTCGCAATTGGATCGCTTCTGTTTCTGGAACATCAAAACAGTTGGAGCATGCCAAAGAGCTTCAAGAAGCTGGCGATTATATCAAGGCGTTTGATTTTTTAAGTAAAGCCGCTCTGGCAGGCGAGGTCGAGGCCAAGTTTTTGGTGGGCAAGGCCTATATGGAAGGCAAAGGGGTGCCTGCCAGCGTAACAGAAGCCGCCAAATGGCTTCAGCAAGCCGCCATTGAAGGGTGGGCCGAAGCCCAATATATGTTGGCTGTGCTGTATTTGCATGGGCTGCCTGAAGAGATTGGCAAGCCGGGCGCTAATGTGGTTTTAAGCCTGGAAGGCGGTGAGGAGCGTAAGAACTTTAAGCCAGATCTGTACAAGGCTAGAGACTGGGTCAAGTTAGCAGCCGAAGCGGGCCACCCCGATGCGCAATCGCTCTATGGCTATATCCTGGCTTCAGGCCCGAAAGATATTGTGAATAAGGAAGAGGCCAAGATCTGGTACGAAAAAGCCTTGGCCAGTGAAAGGCCCCAGGCTTATCTGGGCTTAGGTTTGATGACCCTTCAGGCAGCCCAAACCGATGAAGAGCGTAAAAAGGCTGCAAACTATTTGGAAGAAGCGGCTGCAAAGGGGCTTTCTACCGCGCAATATATGTTAGGCTGTTTGATAGAGCAGGGGGTCACTGGCCGGCCTGATCTTGAAAAAGTGATGGAATATTTTAAGGCCGCGGCTGAGCAAGGGGTTGGCCCTGCTCAGGCGCGCTATGGGCTGGCCCTGCTTCAAGGGGTTGGCGTTGAGAAGAATAATCTCCACGGGGAAAGCTGGTTAAGGCGAGCAGCCCTGGGAGGAGATCGGGAGGCCGCTGCCCTGCTGGGGGATTTATATGTCCAAGGGCTTGAGGGCAAGGATATCAACTATCTGGAAGGGGTGCAGTGGTATATTCGTGCTGCTGAAGCAGGCCATGCCAAAGCTTGTATTGCCCTGGCCGGTTTGTTTTTTGAAGGCAAGGGAGTGATCCCCGATAAAAAACAGGCCATTCGGTGGCTAATGCGCGGCCTGGAACTGGGTAGTAACGAAGCGGGCAATCTGCTGGTTAAAACCCTTATTGCCAGCGAGGTCGATAAGCGTGAGGCCTCCTCCTTGCGGGAGCAATTCAAGGCATCGGCTGAAAAAGATATTCCCTTGGGGCTGTTTAATTATGGGGTCTGCCTCATTCATGGCATTGGGGGGGGCGTAGATATGACAGAAGGGGCACGCTATATGAAGGTCGCCGCCCAAAAAGGGATTGTGAACGCCGAGCTGATTTATGGGCGAATGCTCTTGCAGGGAGAAGGGGTTGAGAAAGACCCTACCGAAGCCCGCAAGCATCTTAAAACGGCAGCTGACGCCGGAATGGGAGAGGCCCAGATGATTTATGCCGCCATGCTGGTGGATGGCAGTGGTGGTGAGAAAGACCATCCAGCGGCTATGGAATATTATAAAAGGGCTATTGAGCATGGCCAGGTGGGGGCTATGTTCTCGCTTGGGGCGATGTATGGCGGCGGGCATGATGTGCCTGAGGATAAGGTGGAAGCCCAGAAATGGTTTACCCACGCTGCTGATGCAGGCTTTCCAGCAGGGGAGCTGATGCTCGGGCGGTATTTGGCTTATGGGTTTGGGGGTGAGCAAGATTTGCCTCGGGCCAAAAGGCTTTTGGAGTCTGCTTTAAAGAAGGGTCTTCAGCAAGCCCAGGAGGATCTGGACCGCATCCGCCAGACCGAGGAAAATGCCCTGGCAGAAGGCAAGTCTTTGCCGCAAGGCCCAGTTAAGGTCCCCGTGCCGAATGGGGCGGAGGGCGCGGTTTCAAGTCAGGGTCAGCCCGCGCAGACCTCATCTTTTTATCGTCCTGTTTATTCTTCTCCCTATCGCGTTGTGCTGACAACAACCCCAACAAAATAACTGTTGGGGGAATTCTATGGCTCGACCTTCTGAAAAGGCCCTGGTTTCTGCTTTTTCTTCTACCCACCGCCAAGAGGAGCTGGTGCGGCGTGAAGTGACGAGTGAAGATCGGGCAACCTGGAAAAAATGGGCAGAACGAAAGGCCCAGTCTGCTGTGGACAAGGCCATGGCCTTTCAAAAGGCCGCCCGCCCAGATGAAGCTCGGCGATGGTTGGAGCGTGCCTGGCGCTTAGCGCCTAAGAATACGACGATTATGTTTGCCTTGGCTAATGAGTATATGGGCAGCGGGAGTTACCTTCAGGCGTGGTCGGTGCTCCAGGCGCTTAACAAGGAGGAGGCCTTTGCCGCCTCTCTTTGTGTTCAGGCTGCCCTTGGCCCCCTTCTTGAGCGTTGGGAAGAGGCGCGAGAGCTTTTACAACAGGCCTTTTCCTACTATGGGTACGCTCCATTGGGTGTTCCGGTTGCCCAGAAATTGTGCCAGCATTTTTCCCTTAAAGGCTGGTGTGCGGTTGAGCTTACAGAGGATGGGGGGGCCAATATACGGTTTGAGGCCTACGCCAAGCCTCTGAGCTTGCTGATAGATGGGCAAGAGATGAAGGTGGCCCAGTGGCGTTCTCCTTTAAAAATCCCTCAACCCTTGTGGCAGAAGGCCCAGATGGTGGAGCTGTTATGTGCAGGCCAGCCCCTTATGGGGTGCCCCTTGCAGGCTCATAGGCTTAAGGCATGTGAAGGGTTTGTTGAGGTGGATGAGGAAGGCACACTTTCAGGCTGGATTGCCAATAGGGCCAACCCCGATTATACGCCAGCCCTTAAGTTTTTTCTGATGGAGCCCGAAGGGAAGGGTGCAAAAGGCGCAGGGAAGAAAACCCTGTTGGCGTACACGCCCTCCCTTCAGCAAGAAGTAGACCAGCATGGGTTTCGTCAATCGTACCGCTTTCAGGTTAAACGGGAAGACTGGCCGGATGGGCCCCTTGAAGGCGTGCTGCGGATAGAGGCGGAAGGTGGTTATAACCTGGCTGGTTCACCTTTGGATATTGGGTTGGAATTCGCAGCCCGGCAAGCATTAAGCCAGTTTTTGGCCACCGGGAAAGCCAGCGCTGCCCTTTTGCAGAAAATGCGCCGGTTTTTGCCCGTGCCAGTGACTTCTTTACCAGTGGCGTCTTTACCGATTACCTCTTTACCAGTTGCCTCTTTTGCTCCTCGTGAAGGGCGAGAAGCATCACAGCTCCTTACGGATGGTCTTGCTCCTCTCGAAGAGGCCAGCAGGGATGTGGGAGAAGCCGTCGCTTTGAAGGGAGAAGCACTTGATCTGCAAGGCGCTCCTCCAACGGCCTTTTTGGTAGGAGAAGAAGTAGAAGAAGACAATGAAGAAAATCGGGAAGAGGAGCCCCAAAAAAGGCGCAAACGCTCCAAAGCACATAATGCGGCAGCCCTTACCGCTCCCTCTGAGACTCTCCGCCAGTTCTCTTCTCAGTCCCCTTCCCAGTCCTTTTCCCAATCCTCTTTACAGTCCCCCCCCATCCAGACTATTCCTGAGGCTGCTCCCGAGGCCACTAACGAGCAGAGTGTTTCTGAGACGACTGACGAGGTTGGTGATGAGTCTGGTGACAGGGCTGGCGAGAAGGTGCGGGGCAGAAGAGGCCAACCCCTCTCCCAAACGCTTTCCGCGCCTTCTGATTTAGTTCCATCTGGTTTCGCTTCTTCCGGTTTCGCTCCTTCTGGGGCCTCTCAGGCTTTAACGTCCAAGGCTTCGTCTTCTAAGAAGGTCTCATCCTTAGCGCTCACTTCTAATGCTGTAGCCATATCTCACGTGGCAGCCCAGTCTGATGCCGTAGCTATGCGCACGGAAAGCCCGGCCTCTCCTATGGCAGCCACCCCTACCACTTCTCAAACTGCGGGCTTTGAACCTCTTGCTGTCAAGGTCAAGGGGATTGTTATTATTGTTCCGGTTTATCGGGGTAGGGCTGAAACGCAAGCCTGTCTGGAAAGTGTTTTTGCAAGCCTTGCGCCTGCGGGGCCAAGGGGGCGTAAGGTGGTTGTTCAGGTGATTGATGATGCCAGCGACGATGAGGCCTTGCGGGCCCTGTTGGCCAATTATGCCGAACACGGCCATATTGCTCTGCACACTCAGCCTGTGAATAGGGGGTTTCCAGCCAGTGTGAATGCTGGCCTTAGGCTTTGGCCGGGCTATGATGCTGTTTTGCTCAATAGTGATACGTTGGTGAGTGGCCGTTGGCTGGAGGTCTTAGAAAAAGTGGCCTACAGCCATGCAAATACGGGCACGGTTACACCTTTTTCCAACGAGGCAAGCATATTTTCCTACCCTTCTGTTGAGAAGGAAAACCCCATCCCCGACCTTTCTGCCACAGCCCAGCTGATGGAGGCGGCCTTTTCTGCCAATGGGTTTGCTGCCTGTGATGTTCCCACGGCAAATGGTTTTTGCATGTATATCCGCCATGATTGCCTTAAGCAAACTGGGCTGCTACGGGAAGATATTTTTGCGCAAGGCTATGGGGAGGAAAACGATTTTTGTCTGCGAGCCAGCCAGATGGGTTGGCAGCACAAAGCAGCGCCCGGGGTGTTTGTTGCCCATTGTGGGGGGGTCTCTTTTGGGCAACGGCGTATGGATTTAATGCGTCGTAATCTTGAAATTCTTAATCGGCTCCACCCTGGTTATGACCAGATGATTGCCGAGTGGAAAGCTGTTGATCCCTTGCGGCCTTATCGTTTTGCCCTGGATTTGTATCGGTGGGAGAAAAGGCGCCATAGCGAGGTTACAGTTCATAAGGAGAAAAAAACCGCCACGGTGGTGATCCTGACCCATGATGAAGGGGGCGGGGTAGAACGGGTGGTGAAAGAACGTTGTCGCCGTTTTGCCCAACGTCAGCAACGTGTTGTTTTGCTGCGTCCAACCCTAGAAGGCTGTCGTTTGGAGTTGGGGGCTTCGGTTTTTCGGGCTCCTCCCTTAGAAGGATTGTTTCCCAACCTTATTTTTCACCTACCTGATGATTTGTCCTTTATGCAGGCCCAGCTTCAGGAAGAGCAGGCCAGCCATGCAGAATGGCACCATTTTCTTGGCCATCATCCAGCAATTTATACGTTATTTTCCCATATGGACTTACCTTATGATGTGCATATGCACGACTATGCCTGGTTTTGCCAGCGCATTACCTTGGTGGGGGTTCATCGGAGTTATTGTTATGAACCCCCAGTAGAAGGATGCGAGGCCTGTATTGCGCGCCAAGGGAGCTTGTTGGTGGAACCCATCACTGTGCGGGCTATGCTCAGGCGTTCAAAGCACGTGTTGGAGAAGGCGCGCACCGTCTATGCTCCCTCAGCCGATGTCGCTCGGCGCTTGCAAAACCATTTTCCCTTTTTGGCTCCGCAAGTTGAAGAGCTGGAAGATGATCTGCCCAGCCTTACACTGGCGCAATTGGCCTCGCTTGCTGCTCCCTCAGCCCAGTGGCAGAAACACCCCTTTCCCCGTAAGGCTGGCGTGGCCCGGTTTTGTCTGATTGGTGCATTGGGGATAGAAAAAGGGTTTGATATTTTGTATGATCTGGCCCGCCATGCCCAGGAAAAACGCTTACCGATTGAGTTTGTTGTGGTGGGTTATACTATTGATGATGATTCCTTGCTGGAGACCGGAAAAGTGTTTGTCACCGGCCCTTATCAAGAGGAAGAAGCCATTGGCCTTATTCAAGCCCAGCAGGCCGATTATGCTTTTTTCCCTGCCATATGGCCAGAAACATGGAGCTTTACCCTGGCTTTGGCCTGGCGAGCCGGTCTAAAAGCCGTATCGTTTAACCTTGGTGCACCGGCAGAAAGGATTACCCATACCGGGCGAGGCAAGGTTTTGCCCCTTTCGCTAATCGCCTATTCAGCTCAGGCAGGCGATACGGCAGCAGCAACGGTAAAAGCCTTGGCCGATCACCTTTTAGCCATTGTTGCTGTGTAACAATCAAAAAGGCTGGTTTTTATATCACAGGATAGGAAATAATGAACGAACAGCAATGAAAAAATGATAGAAACGGAACCTTTGCGCTAAAAAATGATTCAAAATAATATATGAACTATAATCGTTTGAATAAAAATAAAAGTTGAATACCCATACCTTATTGCTGAAGCAGAGAGATAGATAATATGCCCAATACCCCTGATCAGGCTTCGATACAAAAGAGAATTTATGACCTGAAAGTAACAGGCCATCTGATGACACTGGATCCTGGTCTGTATTGTATTTTTCACACCAAGAACCAGAAACCCGCTGATGATCATGGTTTTCCTGGTATTCGTATTTCTCTTCCTCCCTTTTTAAAACATAACCCCAATGTGCAGATTACGGGTTTTGAAGGGGATGGGTGGATTGGTGCAGAAAAAGGGGCGCTCCTTGTTCAGGTTTCCGGAAAAGAGTCTACTCAGGTATTGGTGACGATTTATCAAGACCCATCCTCTGCCCACCCAGTGCCCAGCCTACAGGTGGTCAGGCTGAATGATGCCCCCGATAGTCTTGTGGCCTTCCCTCCTGTAGCCAGTGAAGCGGCCTATCATGCGCCTGCTGCTGCACCTGTTCCTTCTGAAGCGGCTGAGGCAGCCGTTGGGGCCTCAGCAGTGCAGGCTCCAGCCCCGAGATTGCGCTTCGACCTCCAAAAAGAAGGGATGAAGGTTGTTGCCCACTTGCAGATGCAAGGCGATGTGGCCCTTCCCGTTGGGGAATGGATGGGAACCCCTGGCAGTCAGCATTGGATTGAAGGGTTTGGTATTATCCCACCTGCCAGCATTGCCCCAGAGGATATTGAGTACCAGGCCGTGCTGGGCAAGGGGTGGTATTCTCCCTGGCAGGAAGGGGGAAAATTCTGCGGAAGCCGTGGGATGGCCTTGCCAATCTTGGGTTTGGCTGTCAGGCTTAAAGGTAAGGCTGCCGAAAAATATATCTGCCGGCTGACCGCAAGCTTTATTGATGGCACTCATTTAGGCCCAGTTACCGATGGTGAGCCCGTAAGTTCTTACACATTGGCCCCGTTGGAATCCTTCAGGCTGGAGGTTCTTACCCACAAGGAAGCCCAGGATAATCCAGTAGAGCCCGTTATGATGCCACAAGATGTCAATCTTGTTGAAGAGCAGGCTGAAAAATCGGAGAAAAAAGAGAAGCCTGTGGTTAAGGAAATAAGCTCTGCTGCTTCGTCTTCACGCAAAGCCAAAAAAGGTCAGGTAGTGAGTGAGTAGGAAAGGGAATTTCCTTTTCCAAAAAACAAGAACTGTAAAAGCAATTATGAATAGAGACGACAAGAAAGAGAGCAAGCGGTGAGGTATTTATTTATTCACCAGAATTTCCCGGGGCAGTTTCTGCATATTATACGTCACCTTCTGGCAAAAGGGGATAACGAAATCGTTTTTATTTCCATGCCGAGCAACACGCAAATGGAGCAGGTAAGGCATGCGGTTTATCGGTTAAACCTTCCCCCTCATAGGCAGGAAACGGTTCATCCCGCTGCCAATGAGTTTGACCTGGCCATGCGGCGGGCTGAACAAGTTGCCATAACAGCAACCAATATTAAAAATCTGGGCTTTGAGCCAGATATTATTATTGGGCATGAAGGATGGGGCGAGCTGCTGAATATTTCAGATGTTTTCCCTGGTGTGCCCGTATTGGGATATTTTGAATTTTTCTATCATACAGATCGTAACGATGTGGGGTTTGATCCAGAATTCCCCATGCATAGTGCCAGCTTTCCCAATGTGCGCTCCAAAAACGGGGTAAACCTTTTAGCCCTGCAAAACCCTGTTTACGGCCAGACCCCTACCCGATTCCAGCTGGAAACCTACCCCGAGTGGGCTCGTGATAAAATTACCATTCTTCGTGAAGGGGTGGATTTGGAGCTCTGCTACCCAGACCCAACCGTTAAGAAAAAGGATTTTGTATTTGAAGGAGAGGTCTTTTCGCCCAACACCAAACTGGTCACCTATGTAAGCCGCAATTTTGAGCCCTATCGGGGATTTAACAAATTTATGCGTGCCCTGCCCAAAATTTTAGAGGAGCGGGAAGATGTTCAGGTGGTTCTGGTTGGCGGTGATAGTGTGAGCTATGGCTCGCGCTTACCAAACGGCACATGGCGTGAAATGATGATGAATGAGGTGGGCAGCAAGCTGGACCTCTCACGGGTGCATTTTTTCAGTAAAGTGCCCTATAGCGAGTTTTGCCGCCTGCTTCAACGTTCCGATGCCCATGTGTATCTCACCTATCCTTTTGTGGTTTCATGGTCGTTGCGTGAAGCTTTGGCCAGTGGGTGTTCGGTTATTGCGAGTGCAACCGCTCCTGTTGAGGAGCTTATTACCCATATGGAGAACGGGTATTTGGTTCCTTTTCATGAGCCTGAAAAGATTGCAGAAGGGGTTCTTACTGTTCTGAACGACCAACTCTTAGCCCATAAGATAAGCAAGAATGCTCGTTCTTATGCAGAAACGCACCTTTCCTTAGCGGATTATCTGCGGAATTACGACACTCTGATCAATCGGGTGATTGAGGAAGGTAGGGCTGCCCGTGGGTCTCATGAAGAACCAGCTGGGGTTTCTGCTCCCCCTCCCATTCCCGAACCCTCTCCTGTTGAGGCCGTTATGCCGGAGGGAGCGCAGCCGGTTGCCGAACCACCAGCTTCTGAAACTGCTAAGAAACCTGCTGTGGTGGTGATGTCGGTCTCTTCTAAATCTTCCAAGCCAGCGGCTCCAGCTCCTCAACCCACAGCTGAATCTTCTCCCACAGCTGAGCTTTCTCCTCCGCCAGAACAGATGGCTTTAAAGGCGTTGGCGCTTAAAAAGCCAGAAGAAGAAAAATCAGAACTTAAAAAGTCAGAAGACGGGAAAAGAGAAGAGAAACAGGATGTCTCAAAGGAAAAGCCAGCAGTGGGGCCTTTAGTAGGGTCCCCAGAGAGTTCTTCAGGGAAGTCTTCAGTGGGTTCTTCAGTGAGATCCTCAGGGTCTTCCAAACGAGATTCCCAAGACTCTTCAGCTTCTTTCTCTTCAGACTCTTCTTCTGCGGATTCTTCCTCGGCAGATCTTCAAGCTATCTCTTCTGAGCCACCCGCTAAGCCTATAGTAAGCTCACCAAAAACGAGTGAACTTTTTGAGGGTGATGCTGCCTTTTCTTCTACGAGCCCAAAAGATGCCACTCCAAAAGGTGCTAGGTCAGAAGTTACTAGTCCAGAAATTGCCAGCCCAGAAGTTACCGGTCCAGAAGGGGGTAAAGCTGAAGCCTTCAAACGGTCTGTTAAAATGAGCAAGGCCAAAAAGCCCGTTAAAAAAGGCAATAAGATTGGGGAACAAAGATAGCATGGCTTTCATCCACCAGCTGGCGGTTATTCCATAGCTTGCCAGTTGGTAGAGCCACAGACAAACTATACACAGGCAAACCATACATAGACAAACGGCATACAGGCAACCTGATTAACATCATAAAACCTAAATAAAAGCCGACTAATGGTGGACTTCTTCCCTGCCCCTGTTGGCCCCACAATGGCCACGCGTGCACCAAGGGGGGCAGGGGGGCACAGAGAAAGCTTATATGCTCTTTAAAAATCATCCTCTCGGGCTGATACCCAAACCAGACTGACTTAAAACGGTATAGGTGTTGCGTGGGTCTTTCTCACAAAGCTTATGGTTTGTTTGGTTTTTTACGTGTTATAAGTTTTCAGTGGGGTTTACCTGAGCTGAGCGAGTTTTTTAAGCCTTTGAGGCTTTTGAGGCCTTAAGCCTCAGTGTCTCTTTAAGGTTAAGACCGAGAGAGAGGGAGTGTATTCACGGCTTTCCCTCCCTAGGTGGCGGCCTTAAAGTGAGCATGGCGTGGAATAGAGTGAATATCAAAGACCGCTCCTAAATTTTAGTAAAACCCATCCCCTTCATTGCTTATTATTGCTTTTCCTTCCTTATTAGGGATCTGGCTGGGGATCTCCTGACCCAGAATTTGCACTCTTTTTAGGGATTTTTTCACGATTTTTCCTCTTTTAGGTTTTTCTCTTCAGGCTTTCCTCTTTAGGGGGGGAATAATTTCTAGAGGTTTAAGCCTCTTACTGTAAGAGGAGTGGCCTTATGGTAAGAAATTCGGGTATTTTTTACCTCTCTCATCAAAGCAAGAGGAGCATTTGATCAGGAGGGGTAAAAACCCAGCCAAACCATATTGCTCTTTTGTATACCTATCTTCCTTCTGTATGCCTGTCTTTTTCATATGAGCCTTAAAGAAAGCTTCCATTTTTAACCATTTCCATTATTTTGCCGGGCCGCGCTTGAGTGGCACTGCGATTGAGCCAAAAATCTGAGAAAATCCTTTGGGAACTGCCTCTTGTAGCGGTGTGTTCATGCTACCAAAAGCCTTCGCGCCTTCCCTTCGTGAACGGTAATGGAGGCATCATAAATGGTTTTTAATCCCCCCGGTGCCGGAATCAATCATGACCCCGGTAGCGCAGCACTCCTCTTCTGTTTGGGACTTCCAACCAGAATCTTCCACGGCTTCTTCTGCAGCGATCCATTTTTTTCTGGTCTTTAACGGGAATCCATTCAGTTCGTGATGGAACAATAGCCTTCACCACAGCACAAAATATTATTTCCTCCTTAAGGATTCCTTTCTCCATCCATATTTTTAGAACACTCATGCGTAATCTTTATCTTGTCTTCATAACATGATCGTTGTCGTTGCTGTATTGGCCATTGACCGTATTCTTCTTAACCCGCTCATGACATGGCCAGCTCTGGTCTTATGACGAGAAGGGCAAACCAAAAACATCACAGGCGGCTATCCAACGACCTGGCTGCTCAATCCACCCAGGCATATGAACCCGACCTTGAAGTTTTCGTTGTTCAACCATCGCCTCTAAAGTGATTCGCTCTAGCCCGTCTCCAGCAATCATCACATGCAGGTTAGGGCATAAATACGGCATGTAAAAGAACATCAAATGCTTTGTTTGTATGGAACCTCCCCAAGGCCAATACAAAAGGAACACCCAAAGGTAAAAAGGGCGGTCTTTCACCATGAGAAGTAGCCGCATCAACAAAATTGGGTAAGTAAAATTGGATAAGGAATGCCCATTCTTGCAGGCCAGTTTTAGTGTAGATGCCTTTTTTCTATGCTTGTTTTTAGGCACTCTGGGGGCACGTTATAGGGATGTCTCTCCCATGATTGCCAGTATCCTCCCAATCCTTTTCTTTATGACCCCGATGATATGGAAACCTGATCTCATCTATCTTGGGCGACAATATATGCTTCTCAACCCGTTTTTCCCGCTGATAGAAATTATGCGCGCACCTCTTATGGGAGAAATTCCGCGCCTTTCCATTTGGGTATTTGCTATAGGATATAGCGTAATTATATGGCTGGCAGGTTTCTTTGTATTGACAAAGGTCCGGGCACGACCTGTGAGTTTGCGGGCGGCATTTCGTATTTCAGAGGAAAGGGGTGCCCTTACCGGGCAGGTTGAACACCCCTTGCAGAGGAACAAGCCTTTCTTGGAGAGCCTTTTATGAGGCTTTTGTAAGCCTAATATAAAGTCTTAATTAAAGTCTGGGGAGGAGTTTTCCTCGCGCGAATAGGTTTTTTATTATTTGGTAAAGGCTGCAGCAGACTCCATAATAACCTTTTTGGCGTCATCCAAGGTGCCCCACCCTGTAATTTTTACCCATTTGCCGGGTTCGAGGTCTTTATAGTGGGTGAAAAAATGTTCAATGCTGTTTTTGGTCAGCTCTGGTAAATCGGCAATGGTTTGAATGGTGGAGAATAAAGAGGTAATTTTGGTGTGGGGGACGCAAATAATTTTTTCATCCTGACCGCCTTCATCTTCCATTTTCAAGACCCCAATGGGGCGAGCGCGAATGACAGAGCCAGGAAAGACATTATTGGGCACTAACACCAGGGCATCGGCTGGGTCACCATCGGCAGCCAGGGTTTGGGGAATAAATCCATAAGCCGTAGGGTAAGACATGGGGGTAAACAAGAATCGGTCAACAAAAACGGCACCACTTGCTTTATCCACCTCGTATTTAACAGAAGACCCCTGGGGAATTTCGATCACCACATTCAAATCATCAGGCAGGTTTTCTCCCGCAGGGATTTTGGAAATATCCATAAAGTTATTCTCCTTTGAAATTTTTTAATCATATAATGCAAACAGGTGCTTGCCAAGAACGCAAAGAAAAACTAAACATGCACTCAGGCAAAACATATTTGCTTGCATGCCTCATTTGCATAAAATGGTAAAGAGCAGAGTTCTTCTTATGCGCCTGTAGCTCAACTGGTTAGAGCGGGCCGCTCATAACGGCTAGGTTGCGGGTTCAAGTCCTGCCGGGCGCATATCTTACTCTTGAATGCCTAACTTCCATCACAGCCTTGTAACAATGATCTTTTCAGGTGAACAGCCCCGTTTTGGAATATGACCCCCCCCAATGATAAAACCCTTAGTGTGATAAAACAATGAGTGTGATAAAACCCTCACGATCATAAACCTTCACGCTTATTAAGCCTTACTCTAAAAAAGCCTTTACCTTTAGGAGAACCCCTATGGCCAGTTATCAATATGTTTACGTTATGAAAGATCTGACCAAGGCTTATCCTGGCGGGCGTGAGGTTTTTAAGGGTATTACCCTTTCCTTTATGCCAGGGGCCAAAATTGGGGTTCTGGGGGTGAATGGGGCTGGTAAGTCCACCTTACTGCGGATTATGGCGGGAAAGGAGAAGGAGTATGGCGGCGAGGCCTGGGCTGCAGAAGGGGTAAGGGTTGGTTATCTGGAGCAGGAACCCCAGCTGGATCCTACAAAAACAGTGGGCGAGAATGTGGCGATGGGGTTTGGCTCTCTCAAGGCTGCGGTTGATCGGTTTAACGAGATTTCCCTGCAATTTGCCGAGCCAATGGAGGAGGATGAGATGACAGCCCTGCTGGCCGAGCAGGCTGAGCTGCAAGAGAAAATCGATGCGGGGGATGGCTGGGAGCTTGACCGTAAAATAGAAATTGCCCTCGATGCCCTACGTTGCCCCCCAGCTGATTCCTCCATTGAGCATCTTTCTGGGGGGGAGAGGCGCCGCGTGGCCCTGTGCCGATTGCTGCTTGAAAAGCCCGATCTGTTATTGCTGGATGAGCCTACCAACCATTTGGATGCTGAAAGTGTGGCCTGGCTGGAGCGTACTTTACGGGATTATGAAGGCACCGTGATTGTGATTACCCATGATCGCTACTTCCTTGATAACATTACCAACTGGATTTTGGAGATTGAGCGCGGGCGGGGCTATCCGTTTGAAGGGAATTACTCATCCTGGCTGGTGCAGAAAAGAAAGCGCCTTGCCCAGGAGGAAAAAGAGGAAAGTGCGCGTCAGCGTGCCCTGGCTGCTGAGCAGGAGTGGATTTCCTCTAGCCCCAAGGCCCGCCAAGCCAAAAGCAAGGCCCGTATCACTCGTTATGAAGATTTGCTGGCTCAAAGCCAGGAGCGTGTTTCCGGTGTGGCAGAAATTGTTATCCCCCCCGGGCCGCGCTTGGGTGGCACTGTGATTGAGGCCAAAAATCTGAGCAAATCCTTTGGCGATCGCCTCTTGATTGATGATCTGAGCTTTAAATTGCCCCCAGGGGGTATTGTGGGGGTTATTGGGCCTAACGGGGCGGGGAAATCCACCTTATTTAAGATGATTACCGGAGCACAAAAGCCCGATTCTGGCAGCCTGACCATCGGTGAAACAGTCGCTTTGGGGTATGTCGATCAATCCCGTGATGATCTGGATGGGAGCAAAACCGTATGGGAAGAAATTTCTGGTGGTACCGATGTGATCTATCAGGGCAAGCGGACCATTCCTTCGCGGGCCTACGTGGGGGCCTTTAACTTTAAAGGGGCTGACCAACAGAAAAAGGTAGGAATTCTTTCTGGTGGGGAGCGTAACCGTGTGCATCTGGCCAAAATGCTTAAAAAGGAAAGTAACGTTATTCTTCTTGATGAGCCAACAAACGATCTGGATGTCGATACCTTGCGCGCCTTGGAAGAAGCCCTCGAGGAATTTGCCGGTTGTGCTGTGGTGATTACCCATGATCGCTGGTTTTTAGACCGCTTGGCGACCCATATCCTGGCCTTTGAAGGCGATAGCCATGTGGAATGGTTTGAAGGAAACTTTGCCGACTATGAGGAAGATAAGCGCCGCCGCCTGGGCCCCGATGCCACAGAGCCCAGCCGTATTAAATATCGCCCTCTAGCGCGTTAAGATTGGCACGTTAAAACTGGAACGTTAGGACTGGTAAGTTAAGAATAGCTCGTTAAAACTGGCCCGTTAAGATGGGCCGGTTGTAAGACGGAATGCTATTTTGGCCTAGTGGGGACCAAAACTGAGATAGTGAATAATGGCAAAGGCAAAGTTTGAGCAGAAACCCGCACAGTAATATTGGAGCGATTGGTTACGTTGATCACGTTGGTCACGTTGATCGTGGAAGACCCCCCTCATAGCAGCGATGACAAAAATTTTGGCTGAGGCTGGTGGGGCGTTCTTTACTGCCTATTCCGTTAAGATTGGTGCGTTAAGAATAGCGTGTTAAAACTGGTACGTTTTAAAACTGGTACGTTAAGATTGGGTATGTGCAGGCGTGGGTTGGGGGTCTCTTGGGCCTGTTTTGCTCAAAAAACATCTATCCTAAGGCCTGTTTCTAAGACACGTTAAGGGCCCAAGGCCAGTTAAGGGCTCAAGACAAGCTAAGGGGGCATTTCCTGAAGGGCTGGCTGTTAAAAGCCAGTACGGGATGGAGGTGAGAGGCATCTTTAGGGAGGTCTATTCCTTTTTCTGCCTTCTTGATGTGCTAGGGTCGTGAGAAAAGGGAAAAGCCTACAAAGTCTTGCCAAGGATTTTGGGTGCCCAAAAGTTTGGGGGGCTTAGGGTTTCTTGATGTCCAGAGGGCTTTTTGACGCCTATTTTTGATGCTCAGGATTTTGGATATTCGGGGTTTTGGGCACAAGGTGAAAGGGTTTTAAAGGATCGCTGCGCCAGTTATGAAGAAGGTCTATCAGGCCTTCACTATCAGGACCAGGGAACCAGGCTGGGAGGCTTCGATGGGGGAAGTAAAGATCGGCGGACTTGTTCTTAAAAGGGGTTAAGGAGCATAGTGAGAAGTTTGTTTCTCTCCGTGGCATTTTCGGTTAGTGATATTCGAAGCTCAAGAATATCCAGACTGCGGGATGTTCAAAGAGAGAAGGGGCTTGCTGTTTTTTTGTAGGGCCAATTTTTCCTAGATTCGGCCTTATAGGGAGAATTCTGAAAAGAGGCATTCAGGGCTATGGGGTATTTCAGGGCGTGGTATGGTGGGCTCTTCTTCATTATATTCCATTAAAACGGCAAGGCTTTTGCTTACGCCGGTTAACTGGCAGGATATGGCGCATATTAGCCAGCTCAAGGCTGATGCCGCTTCGTTCGGGCAAATGCTTGGAGGGGTTAGAAACCGCCTTGAGGCCGAGCAGGATATGGCAGAGGATATTTCTTTTTGGGCCCAACATAAGGTGGGTATTTTTACCATTTGGCAACAAGAGCAGTTTGTGGGCATAACAGGCCTGCACCAACGCCCCGATGGCCGCGGCATAGGCTTGCGTTTTGCCTTATGGGCCTGGGCGCGTGGCAAGGGTTATGCGCGAGAGGCGGCTTCGGCTGCCTTATGGTTTGGCCATGGGCAGGGAATAGAGCGCATTGTAGCCGTTGCCCGTAAGGAAAATGTGGCCTCATGCACAATTCTGGGCAGCATCGGTATGCAGCTTTGTAACTCTTTTGTAAGGGCTGGCCATATTATGCAAGTTTACGAAAGTGATCGCTCACAGGCAAAGCAAAAAATTTTGTACCCCTAAAAAGGGATTTATCAAGGGAGATTTACCAAGGGATCTCTCCCTGAGATATGTCCAGAAATAAGCATTGGGTCAGCATAACATCTACGGCCTTTGTTACGGGCTTTGGCCTGCTGTTTAGGGTTGGTTGCTCAATAGTTTGTCGATTTGTTCCTTAAGGGAAATTTGTTAGAATAACGCCGCAGCCTGATCGTTTTTTGGGTTCTGGGAACAACAGCCAAGGTTATGAACATTCCAGATGAACCGTTTTATGGCGGCTATTATGGAGAGATTTGCTGGAATACAGGCCCCAGCCTGTCCTTTTTCAAGCGATTGGGGAGATAACTCCTCTTATAACACGGTTCGTAGGGAAAGACCTTCTCCAATTCTGTTCCTGTTCTGCCGGTTGGTATGGCTCGCCTGGTTGAGGTGCGAGGAGGGGTCTTACATCGTATTCGTTTTTCTGGTGAAGGAGTGGGAAACCCGTATCCTATTGGTTGTTGCCTATGGGGGATTGTGTATGGATGGCCAGACGTTGAATGGTCCAGAATAGGTACAGAGCGGGTACAGAACGGGCAATATAGGCCATGCTGCGGGTATCAAAATAGCTTTTCCCCCCAACATACGTTCATACTGGATGGCAATAAAAAACAACTGGCTGCTGATTATCTGTTGGCTTTTGATTTAGGACCTATTGCTAAATGGGGGTTGGAGTGTACAGCCACTCATATCCCTGTAACCCCAAGCTCGTGTGAAACCACTCACCTGAGTATATACGCCATTGGGGATGTTGCAACCTATCCGAGAAAAAATAAAGCTGATCTTGCAAGGTTTTGGCGAGGCTGCTATGGCAGCACATACCATTTATCCGCGTGTGTTCCTCAATATGGCCCTAAACTATCACCAATCATATGGGCAATGAGGCGCCAATGAGCCTGGTCAGTAGAAAAAGCTGTACCCTGGAATTTGCTGCCTTGTTAACATATCCCATAACCGAAATTCTATCTTGGAGCCTCCACCAGTAGCAGAACCGGTCACTAAGGCCATGGCGCCCATTATTTTGTAGGATTCGAAATCTGGAATAGCCCCCACCGGAAATAGGCCATAAGGAATGCAGGTATTCTGTTAGTCTCAAGAGAGCTTTTTCTTTCATGATGGGTGCGTTCACGATGGGATCAATGCGAAACCTGCTTCAGACGAGTATTTTCTACCAGGGCAAGCCAGTGGGAAAGAGTCAGTGTGGTTGGCTATTTCTGGAAGCGGCGTACTTTCCTCTGGGGGAGAGAAAATCTGCTCAGCAAGGAGGTATAGCCTGTAGAATTCCAATTGCAGGCTGTTTTATCGCAGGTTGCTTTACTGGCAAAGATCATGGGAACCGACGTTATAGAAAGAGTGAGTTGCGCGGTGAATTATCCAGAAGAGCAGGAGGTAGAGAAGAGTGGTGGCGCGCAATAGGGCCTGTGAGAATAACCTATGAGAATCCTCATTGAATTGGTCGATATTGCCAAAAATATTGCCCCAAATATTACAGCAGATAGAGCAGAAGCATTGACCTGCAAGCAAAATCACTTACGAAACCATCCAGCATCATCATCCAAGGGGATATTTAAAAGCAACAGCCCATGACCTTGCCATACTCTATGACCCCAAATAGCTCAACCTTCCTGTAAAATGAGCCCTTGGCCCTCCTCTCTGTTTCTTCTGGATATCTTTTTCTCGACAGGGGATTAGAGGCTCTGATAGAGTGTATTTTTATTGGTAGATTCTTTGACAGTAAAATAATGATGCCAAATCAATAACTTACACGAAGAGTGTTCCCCGCACACGCGGGGATGAACCGAAAATTTATTAGATTTGTATAACAAGGAAGCAGTGTTCCCCGCACACGCGGGGATGAACCGCTTTTGTAAGCGGCCTAATCCTATCCAAAAGGGTGTTCCCCGCACACGCGGGGATGAACCGGGTGACAAATAAATCCAAAGAGGTCGCCAGATGTGTTCCCCGCACACGCGGGGATGAACCGCTGACAGTGGAAGAAGAGTTAACAGGTGCAGGGTGTTCCCCGCACACGCGGGGATGAACCGGGGATACTGTAGACATAAACCCTGAGCTCAACGTGTTCCCCGCACACGCGGGGATGAACCGGTATCAAAATCTGTTCGGCTAGCCATTACTGCGTGTTCCCCGCACACGCGGGGATGAACCGGGTTAGCATCACCGCCTCCTCTCACGTATGGCGTGTTCCCCGCACACGCGGGGATGAACCGTTTTTTCTGCCCCTCCGGGATTTCCACCGTGAGTGTTCCCCGCACACGCGGGGATGAACCGAAGAAATCTTAAGTACAATAGCTATAGCTAAAGTGTTCCCCGCACACGCGGGGATGAACCGGTTTCTGCCTCACGTAACAATGCCCTGTCCTGGTGTTCCCCGCACACGCGGGGATGAACCGCTGCGGTAGTAGGTAGGAGCGCCCAAAAATCCGTGTTCCCCGCACACGCGGGGATGAACCGTGTCCAGGCGTTGAGCAGGTTGTATAAATCCTGTGTTCCCCGCACACGCGGGGATGAACCGGGTAAAATAGTCAGGGTGACCTATGATGGGGAGTGTTCCCCGCACACGCGGGGATGAACCGACCTAATCATTATTATCCGTCCTTGCCCCACTGTGTTCCCCGCACACGCGGGGATGAACCGGTTCGCAAGGATGCAGCCGCTGCGTGGGAGCCGTGTTCCCCGCACACGCGGGGATGAACCGAGGTAATGTTTGATCTGATGCTAGATTGTGGCGTGTTCCCCGCACACGCGGGGATGAACCGACGACCCCTGGTGGAGCACACACTACCCGCCGGTGTTCCCCGCACACGCGGGGATGAACCGCAGCTTATCTGGCCCATTATGTTCACTCCCAAGTGTTCCCCGCACACGCGGGGATGAACCGCCCAAACGGGTGTAAAATCTGCTGTTACAAACGTGTTCCCCGCACACGCGGGGATGAACCGGACGCCGAAGAACCACCCACCACCAAAACCGTGTGTTCCCCGCACACGCGGGGATGAACCAACGAGACAGTAAATCCACCCGAAATATCGGCCGTGTTCCCCGCACACGCGGGGATGAATTTTTTATGCTATTGTTTGGTGAGTTTCAGAGAGGAGAATAAGGGGAAATTTTCTGAGTGGTATAACGCTTCCATCCAACCCTGGGGACGGACTCTGGGGAGGCAAAAAAGCACTTCTCTTATTGTTGGGTTGGTATCAGATTCAAAGTTGGGTTGGCTTCTGGTTTAAAAAAGGAGCCAATCGGACAGGTTGCCCCCTTATAGGAGATGATGCGGGCTATAGAAGAGATATTTTTTATATGAAGTCTATAAAGGGAAGGGCTTTAAGGAAAACAGCACTGGTTTCTTGGGTTTTGTTAATTGACCGTGTTGTTCATTGAGGAGGTTCTTTAGGGGGTTTATGTCTACAATTTTGGTAGAAGCCAAAGCTTAACACCATGGTGGCCATAGCGGTATAGAGCACGGCAGGGGCGTAAGCTTAGCCTTCCTCTATGGGGATAGGTGAGTGTTCCGGAAGATCAGCCAAAAAAACCACCCTGACTTTGGGGTGGTTTTTTATGGGTTAGCTCTGTAAGCTTATTGTTGCGAGCTTATTGTTCACCCGCTGGGTGGGCATTGCGCTCAATCTGGCGTTGCATGGCCCCGAGTAGGTTTTCAACATTGTTGCCGTTATGGGCAATATAGGAAGAATAGTCATTACGTTGGGTTAAGCGCAAGCTGGCTCCTTCCCCAATAAGGTCTATAACCTGTGGGCGACCACTTTCTGAACTAATAATCCAGTGGACACTGGCCTGAGGTTGGCCAGGGCGGATGACAACAGTTTCAACCACAGTATCGCCATCGGCATTGCTGCTGACCTTACCAATGGTAAAGTTAACCCCTTTAAAATCCCCGATTTTGCCGTTTACAGCATTGAGGAGAACCTGATGGAACAGCTTAAGAAAGCGTGTTCTTTGCTCAGGGGTGGCAACATTCCAGTAGCGTCCAAGGCAGTACCGTCCAATGGCGTCTACATCGACATTGCTAAAAAGCAAAGGGGCCATGCGGGCCTGTTTTTGGCTTAAAGGCTCATCACTATTAATAACCGTAAGCAGTTTGTTGCCAAATTCCTGCATAAATTGCGAGGCCTGTTGGGGAGAAATTGCCGCCAGGGCATGAGAAGTTGGCAATAAAGTGCCAATAGCTGGAGCTGCCCCGGCCAGGAATGTAAAGGCGGCGAGGTTGCACCCGGCAAACCTGGCGGCCTTTTTGGCATACCCGGCAACAGATAAAAAACGTTTTGTAGACATATATACGTTGATCCTAACCTTGTTTAGTACCAGTCTGGCGTTGTAGCGCGGTGATCATCCTGAATTTTTTTAATCAGGGCCTTGCGCTGCTGCATCCAGGCACTTCGTATGGTAGCATAAGGGTCTAGCGCATCTTTTTCAAGTTGGTCAATAGCATCAATGTAATTGGCCCGGGTATTGATGGCGCCCATAATGTTGTAGGCCCAGTTAAAGGTTAAAAGGCCATAGCCCCGTGGCGCATAGTTAAGGGGCTGCACCCCAATCCCCAGCACGTACCCTCCAAGGGTGCGGTAGGTATTTGGCCCCAGGAATGGCACAAACAGATAAGGTCCAGAAGGAACCCCCCACGAGGCCAAAACAACGCCTGGATCATCATCATGATGATGGATATCGGCAACATCGCCTGCAACGTCAATAAAACCGGCTAGGCCCACAGTCATGTTAATCACCCAGCGCATAAAGGTATCGCCTGCTAAGCGCGGCTTGCCGTTGCCTACGTCACTGAAGAAGACGACCGGCTCGTTCCATGTGGTAACCAGGTTGCCTAATGCGTTGCGGATTTCTTCGGGAATAGCCCATACATAGGCCCGTGCAACAGGGGCAAAGGCATTTTTGTCTACAAAATGGGTAATGTCATAAAGGTCACGGTTTGTCGGCTCATACGGATCGTTTGTGGCGTTATATTCTGCCAGGGCTTCTGGGTCTGTCGGTTTGGGGGCTGTACTACAGGCGGAAGTGGCCAGCGTTGCTAAAACAGCAACCAGGAAGAGCGGTGTTACACTGCGGGATAAGGACAGTTCTGCAAACGGTTTGAAAAAAGATTTAAAATACACTTTTACAGACATTGATAACATTCCACTTGATTGTTCTGGTTGGTCCTTACGATCCAGCAGCAGGTTTGCCCCTTCCCTTAACAGCCAGACATAAAAGGGTTTGTCAAGCCTGTGGAGCCTTTATGGCATTTTTCAATATGTCAAAAAGATGGTGTTTGCCAAGGGATTCTTAATCGTGCTGGGGAATAAATGTCGGGTGATGGGTCAAATCAGTGAGTACAACTTTGCAATAAAATGGCAGTTTTTAAAGGATTTTACGCAATTGGGCTTTAAAAACCTCTGACAAGGTGAGATGACTTTTATAGTGTGTGTGTTGTTATTAACACAGACGATAAGAGCTTTCCTCGTTACAGTGCTAAAGGATTATAAGAGACATTCTGCCCGTAGGCCACAGATTGCATGAAACCCGATGGAACCAAATTTGTGGCTTACCAGATGACACATCTAGATGACACATGAACCCAGATTACATAGGAACAAGGAGATAAGAGCATGAAAAGACATTTACTAAGATATTCACTAAGGCATTCACTAGG
Source organism: Entomobacter blattae (assembly GCF_014672835.1). Classification (NCBI taxonomy): domain Bacteria; kingdom Pseudomonadati; phylum Pseudomonadota; class Alphaproteobacteria; order Acetobacterales; family Acetobacteraceae; genus Entomobacter; species Entomobacter blattae. Next base: position 1,117,408 of record NZ_CP060244.1, read on the forward strand.
GGGGTGGGCATGGTTGTTGGCGCAACCATCTCGTATGGCAACTTTTAGCCTAGCTGCCGGCTTTTTGGGGCTGGGGCTCGCAGGAAATGCCAGTGCCCAGAACATAACGGGCCAGGCCAAGGAACAGGGGGAAGCTACTCCAGCTCAAGCCGCTCAAGGTTCCCAGGAGGGAGCGACAGGGGGGCTTTCTGTAACGCACAGCTATTATGGGCTGACGTCTAACCGCGAGCGGGTGGAACGATGGGTGCTAACAAACCATAACGGCATGCAGGTCAGCTTTATATCTTACGGGGGCATTATTACCGAAATCAACGTTGCTGATAAAAATGGCAAACCCGATAATGTTGTTTTAGGCTTTGGTAACCTGGATGGCTACACCAAGGACAGTGCCAAGGGTGGGTTATATTTTGGTGCCCTGATCGGGCGTTACGCCAACCGTATTGCCAAGGGGACCTTTAGCCTGGATCACCATACCTATCATTTAGCGATTACCGCTCCGCCCAACAGCATGCATGGCGGCATTCATGGGTTTGATAAACGGGTGTGGCATGTCAAGGCGCTGCCTGTGGCTGAGCATAGTGTGGGCGCTGAGCTGACAATGGAAAGCCATGATGGAGACCAAGGCTATCCGGGTAATCTCAAGGTGGCCGTAACCTATACGTTGGATGATCAGAACACGCTGAGCCTGCATTATAAGGCCACAACCGATAAACCCACCGTGCTGAATCTGACCAACCACAGCTATTTCAACCTTGGGGGGCAGGGTTCTGGCTCCATTGCCGATGAGGTTTTGCAGATTAATGCCAGCCATTACACCCCAACGGACCAGTACGCCATTCCTACGGGGGAGATTGCTCCCGTGGAAGGCACGGTATTTGATTTCCGTAAGCCTATGGTGATTGGAACACATTTGCGTGATGACGTGCCCCAAATTATGTATGCGCGTGGGTACGATCATAACTGGGTGATCGATGGCGAGTATGGCAAGGCCCCACGCCTGGCCGCCCGGATTGAAGATCCAAAAACAGGCCGCTTCATGGAGGTGCTGACATCTCAGCCAGGCTTGCAGGTTTATACCTCTAACTCACTGGATGGCACCTATGCCGGGGCTGCTCATAAGGCCTTTCGCCAGACAGATGCTGTAGCCTTTGAGGCAGAGCATTTTCCAGATAGCCCAAACCATCCTAAATTTCCTAGTACGGAATTGCGTCCCGGCCAGGTCTTTGACTATACAACCCAGTATCATTTTGGTGTTAACAAGAACTAGAAACCCGCCGATCTACCCCGCTCCTATCTACCCCGTTAAGAGTTTCTCTTAACGGGGTTTCCCTTAAGAGGTTTCCTCGTCATTGGGCCTTCACACTGGTTCCTTTGGCCCTTATGGGAAATATTGGATGGGATTTTTAAGAGGGCTCGCCAAGGCCATTCCTGTTTCTCTGGTAAGGTTATTCTAGGAGGTATAAAAACAGGGAGGCATAAAAATCAGGGGTCATAAAAACAGAGGATCTAAAATAGGGAGGGCATAAAACAAGCAGCCATAACAAGTGCCCATAACAAGTGCCTATTTAGGGGGCCAGAAGAAGTGGCTTTTTTGAAATATTCGTTCATTTCTTCAATGGAACCAGGCATTCTTTTGCTGCTGGGAAGAGATTTAGAGTGATGCGGCTGTGCGTGCTGGTGTGGGGAGGAAATGAGGCCGTGAGCACCCCCAAAAATAAAGAGGTAAAAAAAGCCCCCACGAAAGTCAGACCCATGCGAAAACTAGGCTCAATGGAAAAGCTGACTGCAAGGGTTTTCAGCACCCAAACCAGGAGGGCAGTCGTAAATAAAAACCCTCCATCCAACCCGATCCGAAGGGCTGCATGCCCCGATGATAATACAGCAGGCGTGAGAGTGCCCAAACTGCCCACGATTGCCCCCCCAATCATAGGGCGGATAAACCCTGGCACCGGAATCTTCCTAAAAATATTTTTAGAAACCGTAACACTCCACATGACCAATATCCCAACCAGGGCAGTCACCAGCCCCAACCCTATCAAAGAGAAATAGGAATAAAGCGGAAATATCTGGGGTGTCATAACTGGGGTGTCATAATAATACGGGGTTAGCCGTATGGTGCAAGGCACTTGTAACCAAAATTGCACAAATAGAAGCTGTACTCTTGAGGAGGCCCCTCCATCAGCAACAACGCTTTCAAAATAAAAGCTGCAAAATAAAAGCTGCAAAATGAGAAAACTGCGGCAGAGGTAAAAGGATAAGACCATGCACGGGGTGGCCAGATTTGGGCGGCTAAATTTTTAGGCGGTTAGATTTTTAGGCGGTTAGATTTTTCTATCGCGTTTAATTTGGTCCCAGGCAGCATTAATATCGGCCACTTTTTGGCTGGCCTTGGCAATGTCTGCCTCACTGGCCCCTTTGGCAGAAAGCCTGTCTGGGTGGTATTCCATCAACAGGGCCTTCCACTTCATGCGGATTTCTTCATCAGTCGCTGAAACGCTTAACCCTAAAACCTGATAAGCCTTATGGGGGTTAGCGCTCGGGCGGGCAGACCCCTCGCGGATTCGGTCCCATGCGCCATCTGAAAGGCCAAAAATACCATGAAGCCGCTGTAAAAAACGGAGCTCACTGGAGTGCAGGGCCTTGGTGGGCCCTGCGTCAGAAAGGGCAAGCCGGTAGAGGATTCTCAGCAAGTCTTCCAGGGGTAAGGGGTCGTTGGCATAGCTTTGGGCGAGAAGGGTAGCATAGTTTTCGTAATCATCTGTGCGCTGGCGGGCGGCATCAAAAAGCTGGCCCACGGGCTTGGTTTGGGCTGTAGGAATATTTAGCAACTGTTTAAAGCTATTAATTTCGGTGCGGTTTACGGGGGCATCTATTTTGGCCAGCTTGGCTGAGAGAATAATGAGGCATAAGGAATAAAGCTGCTCTCGTTGACCAAAAGTGGCAGCCATTTTAGCAGCAATAAAGGCCGATGCCCCGGCAGGGTCTGGGGCGAGGCGGTTTTTCCACCCTTCTGACCAGCCTCCAGGGGGCGTATTGAACAGTGAGCCCTTATCGGCTGCATGGCCCAGCATGGTGCCCACAATTCCCCCCACGGGCCCCCCGACTGCAAAGCCTGCTACGCCCCCAAACAGTTTACCCCAAATGCTCATAATGTCCTGATCCGTGATTTCTAAAAATGCTGCCTAATGGGTGATTGCCCTTCTTTATAGGTATCGCACAGTATGATGTGTGGTTTCCTTGCCTGGTTGTGCCTGAAGTGGATGGCCTGAAGTGAGTGGGTAGAGAATACTGTAAAATCCTGAAAATTTGAAAGGAAATTCAAACTTTGCTTTTTCTTTTTCCATGTAAGGCATAGCGAAGGGCCAGAATGCGTAAGGTTGAAGCCAAAGGATGGTCGGCATGGCGGCTTTTGTCAATCTGGTTAATCATTGTGGCCAGTTTAAGGTCTTGTATGGTGGCCATTTCCTGCAAGACCTCCCAAAATTCGGCTTCAAGGGCAATGCTGGTGCGGTGGCCGGAAAGGCTTAAGCTGCGTTTAATCAGGTGGGAATCAGAGCGTAAAGATTTGGTATTACTCATTGGGTATCATTCTGCTGGCTATGGAAGGGAAGATGTTCAAGTTGAAAGACAGACCATTGCGCCATCTCGGCAAGGATGGGATCTGGATGGTGGGTAAATTTTCGGGCTTTTTCAAGCAGATGGGGCTGGCCAGAATTGCCAATACCCAGCAGCACGTTGCGTAAAAAGCGTTTGTGACCAATGCGCTTAATGGGGTTGCCTGAGAAAAAGCGCCGAAAGGTTTCTTCATCAAAAGCGATGAGGAAGCCCAAATCAGGGGCTAAAAGCTCTGGCCTACCCTGGAGCTTGGCATGCTGGGTGGCTTGTGCAAAGCGGTTCCAGGGGCAAACGGCTAGGCAGTCGTCACAGCCATAGATCCGGTTGCCAATGGCAGGGCGTAAATGGTGGGGAATAAGCCCTGCAAACTCAATGGTCAGATAGGAAATACAAAGCCGAGCATCGAGCTGGTAGGGCGCAGTAATGGCTTGTGTCGGGCAGATATCCATACAGCTCTGGCAGCTGCCGCAATGGTTGGAATGGGGTTGGTCTGGAGGTAAGGGCAAGGTGGTATAGATTTCGCCCAGAAAAAGCCAACTACCAAACTGGCGGGAAACCAAGTTGGTGTGTTTGCCTTGCCAACCCAAGCCGGCTTGCTGGGCCAGGGGTTTTTCCATCACCGGTGCCGTATCAACAAACACCTTTAAACGGGGGTTTTGTAAGTGTGGATCGTGAGGAGAGGATGGTTCAAAGGAGGACCCAGAGAATGACTCAGAGAATGGTCCAGAGGATTGCTTAGAAGATAGCCCAGAGAATAGCTCAGAGGATTGTTCAGGGCCATAAGAAGGGCGGGATGGTGGGGCCAAATGTTCAGTATTTTGTGGGGGGTCTTCCCACAAGAGTTTCGGGAGCCCTCCCTGAGGGGCCTCTTTTTGGGCTTCTCTTTTCTGGGTTTCTCCTTGGGATCTTTTCCGAGGGGTTTCCTGAAGGCTTTTTAGGGGGCTTTCTTGGTGTTTTTGGGGAGGGATTTTTGAGGAGTTGTTGGGGGAGTTTTTCTGGGCACTATTTTTTTTCTGGGCACCATTTTGGATACTGCTTTGGATACCGCTTTGGGCACTCCTTTGGACGTTGCCTTGGGTATGGCTCTGGGTATTACTCTGGGCACTGCTCTGGGCATTGCTTTGGGGGCTGTTTGGAGTGCTGTTTAAGGCACTCGCCTGGGGTAATTCCTGGAGCACTCTTTGGGGCACTACTCCCTGGAGCACTCCCTGGGGCGTTCCCTGGGGGGGCTCATGGGATGCTCCTTGGGGGGTGGGTGGAAGAAAAAGGGGAGAGGCTTTGAATTCAGGGCTGCTTCGGGAGAGAAGAGGTTGGGAGGGTTTCCCCGAAGTTTTCCTCGAAGCTTTTCCAGAAGCTTTCTCTGAGGGTTTTTTCATGGGAGGTAGAGTCGTGCGGGGCTGAGCGAGCGCTTGGGGGGAGAGGGGTGCGCTGTCAGCAGGGGGGCGTGGCCCCATGGGAAGGGGTGAATAATCAAGAAGGGAGGGTTTTTGGGGGTTTGCCGGGGTGAGACCTGGGGTAAGATGATGATGGTTAGGGAGGATAGGGTGGTGATGTTGGCGGGCCATTTTAAGAATGAACTGCCCCAATTCTTTAAGCCTGCCCTTGACCACATCGTGATAATCACGGTTTTGGGCATAGGCTGAGATGAGTCCTTTCTCCTTATATTGAAGGAACTCCAGCGGATTGTAAGGGGGGCCATAATTGGTGCCCAGAGAGATAATGCTTATAGCTTCCGGCCACAGGCCTTGAGGGGCGCTGCGTTGCTCCACCCGATTGGCCAGCCAGTCCATGGTGCCATAACGTCCCTCTCTGATAAAGCAGCGCAGATGTTGCTGGCAGGAAAGGTCGAGCATGGCCTGGGTAAACCCTATGGTATCAAACCCCAAGGCATGGGCTTTACTGGTAATACGGGTTTTCAGGGTCGCGAAAAGCAGGGACAATAGGGTTAACCTTTTGAGCGAAAACAGATTGGGTAAAAACAGATTGAGCGTAAACAGATCATGAAAAAAAAAGGCAAGGAGCAGAAAAACCAATGAGGTGCCTGCCTGGCGGAAAGGAATGCCCTTCTGTCAGGCGGGCTTAAAGGGGTTCGTCGGTACTATCATGGTCAAGCGGTCTCCACAGGTTATCCCCCCTGCTATGGGGAGGAGCTGCTGAGGGTGTCTCTGTGGTGTGGGGTAAAGATGTTTGCGAAAACTCTGATGTTTGTGAAAACTCGTTTGGCGAAACTTTTAGAGAGGGGCCACCAGGGGTTTTCTGCTGGGATTGAGCATGAGGGGCATGAATTTGGAGGTCTGGTGCTAGCGGGTGACTTGGGTTTTGGGCCGGCTTTTTGTGAAAGGCTTCTTGATGGACTGCTCCAGGTGAGGTTGCCTCAAGATAGGCTGTCCCAAGATAGGTTGTTTCGGGGAGGGGCTGTGATGTTTCTGGCAAGTGCTGCGCACGATGTTCCCCTAAGGCACGCTCTGAAGAGGAGAGCGAAACCCCATGAGAAGAGGCAGGCGTAGACGTGCCAGAGAACGTATGAGAGAACGTATGAGAGAGCGTGCCAGAGAGTGTATGAGAGAGTGTATGAGAGAGTGTATGAGAGAGTGTATGAGAGAGTGTATGAGAGAGTGTATGAGAGAGTGTATGAGAGAGTGTATGAGAGAGTGTATGAGAGAGTGTATGAGAGAGTGTATGAGAGAGTGTATCAGACACGAGGGGAGAAGAGTACACAGAAGATGAGCCCAAAACCGTTTCTGATCCTGATTCTACATTGGGATTGGGTTTTACATGGGGTCCTACAGGAGGGGCTTCAAGAGTGTTTCCCACAACGTTAGAAGAGGTGCTGGCAGGCGTTTGGGCTACAGGGGTGGAGTCTGGTTGGGGAAAAGAACTGTCAGAAGTTTGTGGGAAACTAGAGGCTTGTGGGAAACCAGAAGTTTGGGTGGAATTAGAAGTTTGTGGAGAATCAGAAGCCTGCGGAGAAAAAGGGGCAGAAAAGGGTTTTGAGAAGGGTTGGGGGAATGTTTTGGGCCAGTCCTCTTCTGTCCAGTCTCCCTTTTGCCAGTTATCGCGTAAGTTGGTCGCATGGTTTTTAAGGTTTTGCACCATAATCGCCTGGCGAATGGATTGCACCAGAGATTGATAATAAGTCAGGTTATGCCAGGTTAAAAGCATGGGGCCCAGGATTTCGCCGCTTCTAAAGAGGTGGTGAAGATAAGCACGGCTAAATTTTGTACAGGCGGGGCATGTACAGTCTGGGGCAATGGGGCGTGGGTCATCCTTATGGATGGCATTGCGCATGTTCAGCTTGCCACGTGTTGTATAGGCTCGCCCCGTGCGCCCGGCACGCGTTGGCATGACACAGTCAAACATATCGATACCACGCTCTATGGCCCCCAAAATATCCTCTGGCGTGCCGACCCCCATTAAGTAGCGGGCTGACCCTTCAGGAATTAGCGGGACGGTAAAATCAAGCGTGCTAAACATCAGCGCCTGGCCTTCACCAACGGCCAGCCCCCCGATGGCATACCCCTCGAAACCAATATGGATGAGGCTTTTGGTGCTTTCCTCCCGTAATAGGCGCTCAGTTCCTCCTTGAATAATACCAAACTGGCCATAGCCTGCACGTGGCACAAACTGTTCACGGCAACGGGCAGCCCATGCCATGGAAAGTCGCATGGAAGCTGCTAAGGCTTCAGGGGGCGCCGGCAGGGCAGGGCATTCATCAAAACACATGGTAATGGTGGCATCCAGAGCGTTTTGAATATCGGTAGAACGCTCTGGAGTCAGGCGATGCTCAGAGCCATCAATATGCGAGCGGAACGTCACCCCATCTTGGTCCAGCTTGCGCAAGGGGCCAAGCGACATAACCTGAAACCCACCAGAATCGGTAAGAATGGGGCCGGGCCAGTCCATAAAATGGTGCAGGCCCCCAAGCCTTTTGACCCGCTCTGCCCCAGGGCGCAGCATGAGGTGGTAGGTATTGCCCAGCACAATTTGGGCTCCCGTTGCTCGTACGCTCTCCATCGTCATGGCTTTAACCGTGCCTACTGTTCCCACTGGCATAAAGGTTGGGGTTTGCACAACGCCATGCGCTGTATGGAGGCTCCCCGCTCTGGCAAGATGGTCTTGGGCATTTTTTTGCCAGTAAAGGGGGGTCATGGCGTATCCTTCTTAGGGGTGCGGTAAAGCAGGCAGGCATCCCCATAGGAGTAAAAACGAAACCCCTGCTCTATGGCATAGGCATAGGCCTGCTGCATGGTTTGTACCCCAGAAAAGGCACAGACCAGCATAAAAAGTGTGGAGCGGGGAAGGTGAAAGTTGGTGAGAAGAATATCAACCACACGAAACTGATAACCAGGTTTAATAAAAATACGAGTATCTGCAGCAAAGGGCTGGAGCTGGCCTTGCTCATCTACCGCACTTTCCAATAGGCGTAAGGTTGTGGTGCCTACCGCAACAATTCGACGGCCTTCATTGCGCGCAGCATTAAGATAGGCGGCTGTTTCGCTATCAAGCATGCCATTTTCGGCATGCATGATATGGTGGGTCAAGTCATCTCCGCGGATCGGCAAAAAGGTACCAGGGCCTACATGGAGTGTTACGGCTTTGCAGATAATGCCTTTCTGCTCCAGCTTGTTCATTAATTCTGGGGTAAAATGAAGCCCAGCTGTGGGGGCGGCAATGGCGCCCTTATAGCGAGAGAACATGGTGTGATATTGGGCGTTGTCCTGCTCGGTGGGGCCGTTGGGGCGGGTAATATAAGGGGGCAGGGCCAGTTGGCCTACCGTGTTCAGGAAATCATCGAAACTGTCCCCTTTGGTGTCAAAATGGACAATTCCTGCCCCTCCTTGCTCAAGGTGGAGGATATGAACCGTGCCGGGATGGCCTGAAAAATGCAGGATATCGCCTACTTTTAGGCGCTTGGCTTTACGAAACAGCACATGCCAGCATTCTTCTGGCCATCCTTCCCCATTGGGGTGGGAGAGGATTGGGCGCTCCTTGATGTTCTGTGCTGTGGGGTTTTCCTTATCTTGTGGGCTTTCTTTATCCTGAGGGATCAAGGGGGCACTCGCGGCCTTTGGGTTTTGGGTCTTGGTGCCGGAGGCTGAAGCAAAGGGTTCGGCGAGCTTTTGCCCTCCATGAGTTTGCCCATAAGTCTGCCCATAAGGCCGTTCGGGCAAGGGAGGCTGCCCCAAGGGAGACTGGCCAGAAGCATGATGGGAGGGGGGTTCTGGCTCGGGGGGGTAAAGGGGATGGGGAGGATCTGTCAGGCCTGCTGGTAAGGGTCGGTCAAGGGTAATACCAATGCGTGTGGTGTTTTTAAGGGCTTCCAGCTGGGCAGGGATAACCTTTGTGTTGTTGACCACCAGCACATCCCCCGCTTGGAGCTCTTCGGCCAGGGCGTTCATATGGGTTTGCCTGAAAGGGACATGGGGTTGGACACAGAGCAAGCGGGCACTATCACGCGGTGTGGCCGGATGCTGGGCTACACAGCTTGCAGGAAGAGGAAAATCAAAATCAGAAATGGATAAAGGCATAGAGAAAAAAGAAAATAAAAGCCTGGCAAAAGAAATAACAAATTATAAGAGAGACCCCTACTGATAAACTAAAGGGACCAAAAATGAAAATTATTTTAATAAAAAAAGGGCTTACTCGCGGGTTCTCGACACTATTAAACATTTTTGTGTCAATGACTAATCGTTTGTGTCAGTAAGATTTAAAAGAAATTCTTTATAAGGTGGTTTTATAGATAAAACGCTAAATTCCAGGCGGCAAGCTTTTTTTGGAAGAACAATCCTTAAAAATAGAAAGATAGCTTTTAGAAATTATTCACAGAGCGAAAGGGATCTGGAACGTTCGCAGTGGCTGAGAATCGGGGCTTACACTCGAAGAATGCGGTAATAGCGTGTTAATGGTGTAAGGGCCCCTAAAGGGTAATGTGGAGGGGTAGGCGCTCCAAAAAGGGGTCTTTACAAGGGACGCCAAAAGGGATGCCAAGGGAGAGGGGCAGGTTTTTATGAGATTAACATACCTTGGATTATCTTTGGATTATCCTTAGAAGAAGGCACCTTGATAGATGGCCCTTTTCAGGCTTTTTTTGCTCTTGGCTCAATGCGGTCCCGGTTCCTGAGTGAGGCATTTTGTGAGGATTTTGGCCCCTTATATTCTCTGTAATTTGTATTTTCCATAAAATGGGTCTCTTTTATATCATGCCTATTCCCTTCAGTGGGTAAAACTAGCGGCCAGAACCTTTCGGTCAATGAGTAGCCAAATAGCCGAACTCATAAAGAGATCTCTTCAATAATCTCTCGCGTCTCTCTGACATGATGATCGATAAACATCTCGATGCCATGGTTCTTAAGGTGAGAGATCAGGTCACGGATTTCCCCTAGAGCGAGAGTCTCTTGGCAAGAGAGGATTGATTTTTTTTAGGGGTGTTATCAGGCAGAAGGGGATGGGATGGTTTTTTGGTTTTTTCTCAAGGTGCAAATGGCCGATCATCAAGGATATTGGTGACCGCGAAAGGGTGGGTCATATAGGGGTTGCCCTTGTGTTCCCCGCACACGCGGGGATGAACCGTGGAAATTACATCGTTTTTTACGTTATTAGAGGTGTTCCCCGCACACGCGGGGATGAACCGCCCTGCATCGCCCACCCCCATATTCTCCTGTAGTGTTCCTCGCACACGCGGGGATGAACCGACCGTGACGGTAAGGTATTCCTGCGCCGGAACGTGTTCCCCGCACACGCGGGGAAACTCATTGAGGTGATTGGTATATTTCTGCTGGGGGTATATTCTTTTAGAGAGGGTATGAGTAGCCGGGTTGAAAATTTATTGTTCTATCGGTAAGATAAGAGCCCCTGCTCACGCGGGGATGAACCTGAATGGTGTATAGCAAGGTATATGACCAAAGGCTTTCCCCGCCTACGCGGGGATAAATGGCTTGGAATATAGCCAAGCAAAAAGGTATAGTTTGGTATTCTTCACCCTTGGAGGATTACAGCCTCTGGTAAAGTGGGTATACCGGCCGTGAAAGCATCCCCCATAGGAGGGGGGATGAGCTAGGCTTCAGCCGTTTCTTACACCCTTTGTCCATGGATTTCCCGCTTTGTATTGTTGGTTTTTGCAGGGGGGAGGGAGTAAGAGTTCCTCTTTGTTGGGGGTCTCTCGTGAGAAGGGGGTATGGGGTGGGCTGTTCTGAGATGGTGGAGCAAGAGCAAGAGAAAGCCAGCCCAACATTCTTGATTCTTGGGGTTATTTTTCTTCTAAAGGGGTAGGGTGCTCTGCAAGGGTGGTTGAAGCTTGTTGGGGAGGCAGGGGGTGAAGGTGATGAAGTGGAATTTCAGGGGGAATAAGGTAAGGGGCGTAACCTCGATGGCCAAAGTTGGTAATACGGGCTTCGCGAATTTTCAGAATACCAAAAGAGCTTGCTTTAAGCAGTAACGGTACCAGGGCTGCCCCAATGAAAGGGCCAATGACATAAATCCAGAACTGATACCATTGGGCAGAAGCCAAGGCTGGGCCAAAGCTGCGGGCAAGGTTGGTGCTATCGCCAGAGAACCAGGCTTCAAAAGGGTTGATCATGAAATACAGTGGTCCTACCAACCATGGGGTAAGCTTTTGGTAAAAGCTATTGGTTCGCGAGCCAAAGTAAAAGATCATGATGATCAAGCATGCCGTAGCGCAGATTTCTCCCAAAAGGGGAATGCCAATAGGAAAATGAGGGTTAGGAATGGTAGCACTATAATGCAGAGAGGAAGCCCACAACCCCCATAAGGGCCATAACATCCCTAGGAAAACAACCAGGAAGGTGGCAAACGTGGCCCCCGTGATCTGGGCGGCCATATACCCCAGCATGTCGCGCCAGACCAATTTACTGGAGATCATAAAGGCCAGGCTGACAGAGGGGTTAAGGTGTCCACCACTGACCCGGCCAAAAGGGGAAATTGCTCCCAAGGTACCCCCAAAACCAAACAGCAACCCCTCAAGGGCCACTTGAAGGGTGGGTGTTTGTGAGAGAAAATGGCTGATGGGGCTATAAGGGGAGCCAATAATCACGTTGCTGCAAATGCCAAAAAGCATAAGAATGGTTGTCGCAGCAAACTCGCAGGCATAAAGGCGGGGGTGATAGGGGCGGTCTGATCTGGGCTCGCCTGCCAGGGGGCGGTCGTTAATATAAGGGTATAAAAAGCGATCGGCCCAGCGATAGCGAGAATGAGAACCCTTTTTAAGGCTTGCAGATGGTGGGTTTTCGGGGAGGCCTGACGAGGGCTCGCTTTTGGCAGGGGTCTTGAAAGGGGCCTTGGGAGGGGTTGTGGAGGAAGGGACTGAAAAAGGGTCTGGGTTGTTTTTTGAGGGTGTCATCATATGCGGATATGGAAAATGCGGGTATGGAAAAGAGATGAGTAAGAAATGTAAAAGGTTGAAATAACCCTCTCGCGTAGGATGATGCAAGCCGCGTGATGATACAAAGTTTCGTCAGCAGGGTAGAGAGGGAAGGGTCGTTGGCCCAGGTTTATGGCCCGGGCTTTTTTTTAAGAGCTCCTTTGATAAGCCCTGGTTCTGGGCTTTGTGAGGGGAATCTTTAAAAAAGGGAAATCTAGTTTTGGTAAGTGGCAATTTCAATAAGGTTGCCATCGGGGTCGTGGCAGTAAAGCGAGGTGATAGGCCCAAGAGCCCCTATACGGGCTACGGGCCCTTCAACAAGGCTCACCCCACATTTTTGCAGATGTTGGGCTGTAAATTCTGCCTTTACGGCTGTAACAAAGCTGAGATCCTGAGTGCCGGGTAGGGCATCTTCAGCGCTTTTCCATTCATTATTGCCATAAGCGCGCAGGTTAATTTTTTGGCCACCAAATAAAAGGGCTGTCCTGTTATGGCGGCCATATTCTATCCGCTCCATGCCTAGTACTCTTTGATACCATGACGCTGAGATTTCAATATCCCGAACAGTGATGACGATATGGTCCAGTCTGTCAACAGTAAAGCGCATAATGGGTATAAACCTGTCACTCATGAATAGGGTTGGCGGTCATGGCGATTCTGCCTTGGGTACAAGGCCCGAAAATAAGACAGAAACCAAAGAATAAGTAAAGATTATATTAAATTCTCGTAAAAATCATGTCCTTTATCGTCAATAATAATAAAGGCGGGGAAATTTTGTACTTCAATTTTCCAAACGGCTTCCATGCCTAAATCGGCAAAATCCAGCAATTCCATGGTGCGGATGGAATCCTGGGTGAGCTCTGCGGCTGACCCACCGATAGACCCCAGATAAAAGCCACCATATTTCTTACAGCTTTTCCGTACAATGGCAGAACGGTTACCCTTAGCAAGGGTAATCAGTGCAGCCCCCTGTTTTTGAAAGGCTTCCATATATTGGTCCATCCTGCCTGCCGTAGTCGGGCCAAAGGAACCAGCAGGCCGATGGGCCGGCGTTTTAGCAGGTCCGGCGTAATAAATAGGATGTTTTAAGAGATAGTCCGGTAAAGGTTGGCCTTTTTTCAGTCGGTCATCAAAGCGGGCATGGGCTATATCACGGGCAACAATCATGGGCCCCGTCAGGGTGATACGGCTGCCAGGTGGCAGGGCAGAAAGGGCAGAAAGGATCTGGTCCATAGGTTGGTGTAGGGAGATGGGAACCGCTTCGGCAGGGCCGAGATGATGATGGGTGATGTTTTCGAGAAAGCGGGCCGGATTTTTTTCCAAAGCCTCCAAAAACACGCCTTTAGGGGTAATCTTGGCACGGATCTGCCGATCGGCTGAGCAGGAAACCCCAATCCCCACAGGGAGGGAGGCCCCATGGCGCGGCAGGCGAATGACCCGTACGTCATGGCAGAAATATTTGCCGCCAAATTGCGCCCCAATACCAAATTGGCGGGTCAGGGTCAGAATTTCGGCTTCCAGTTCTCTATCACGAAAGGCGCGGCCCTGGGCAGAGCCGGTGGTGGGTAGGTTATCCAGTTGACGGGCTGAGGCAAGCTTAACGGTTTTTAGCGTCATTTCTGCGCTGAGGCCCCCTATGACAATTGCCAGATGGTAAGGGGGGCAGGCTGAGGTGCCCAGGGTTTTCAAGGTGGTGTTAAGCCAATCCAGCAAAGTCTTGCGGGAGGCTAAAAGCCCACGGGTTTGTTGAAACAAAAAGGTTTTGTTCGCCGATCCTCCACCCTTGGCCATAAAAAGCAGCTCCAGGGTGGTGGCAGCCTCTTCCTTGTTGGGGTCCTTGTTGGGGGAGGTAAGGCTGTTTGGGTCCGTTTGGGCATGGTCTTCTTGGGCGTGGTCTTCCTGAAGGGGGGCTGCCTGGTGGGTTTTCTCCTCGCTGGCAATAATATCAATTTGGGCCGGCAGGTTGTTACGGGTGTTGGTTTCTTCAAACATGGTAAGGGGAGCCATTTGGGAGTAGCGCAGATTATGGTGGGTATAAGTGGCATAGACCCCCGCGGAAAGGGCTGCTTCCAGCGATCCTTCACACCATACCCGTTCCCCCTTTTTGCCCAGGATAATGGCGGTGCCAGTATCTTGGCACATGGGCAGTTGGCCTTGAGCTGCGATGACAGCATTTTTAAGCAGGGAAAGAGCAACAAAACGGTCATTATCTGAGGCTTCTGCATCATCAAGGATATGGGCAAGTTGGGCCAGATGCTGGCTATGATACAGGAAGGAAACATTGTAGAAGGCCTTAGCGGTAAGGGCCGTGATCAGCTGGGCTGGAATATGCAGAATGGTTTTCCCCCGATGGGTTGAAACCTCTAGACCGAAATGTTTGGGGTCAAAGTTTTCGGGGTTAAAGGGTTTGGGATCAAAGTGTTCGGAATTAAGATGTTCGAGATTAAAGGGATTGGGGCCAAAATTGTTAAAAGGGGTGTTGGAGGCCTCAAGGGAGGCCTCAAAGGGGGAGTGGGCAGACTCTTCCGTTGGGAAAGCTAGCCGTGAGTCTGAGGATTTGTCAGAGGGGAATTCGCCAGCGGGAGGTTTGCTAGAAGGAGGTTTATCAGGGGGGAATTCTCCAGAAGAGGGATAGGAAAGTGAGGCAGGAGCTGGCCCAATAGTTGGCCCAGGAGCTGGTCTAGGAGCTGGTCCAGTATTAAAGGAGGCTTTGTGGTGCGTGCTCGCCTCAGGGTGCTGCCCCTTTTGCGCTGTGTTGGCTAACTTGTTTCCCTGTGGCTCGTTGGCTTTGAGGTTTTTTCTTCTGGCTATGGGATCGTTTGGTTGGGAGTGGGCCTCAAAAACTGTCCCTGAAATATTTTCTGAAACATCTTCAGAAAGAGTCTCAGAAGAAATTTCCCCAAGGGTGTTCGAAGTGGTGGTGTCCGAAGTAGGGACGCCCAAAGTAGGGGTGCCTGAAGAATGAATGCCCGAAGTAGGGATATCCAAAGAATGATGAGACGTGGCCCCAAAATCCCTTTCAGAATCCCTTTCAGTATCCCCTTTCGCATCTTTTGGAGCACCTCTTTGAGAAATCCTTTCAGAATCTCCTCCAGAATTTTCCTCAGGATTAGCTTCACCCTTTCCCCCGGCAGAATGTTCAGAAGCCTTCTTGGAAGGAGGCATGGTTTGGAAAGGGGGATTTTGGTCTTCTCTGCCTTGATGGGCCCCCTGGTGGGGTTTTTTGAGGGGGACCACTGGCTCTGGTGGTAAGGCCCTCGGCCTCTGACCTTTGGAAGGGGAGATTTGCCAGACTCTATCACTGGCCGGTGTGTTGGGGGCCGATCGTGGGGACAAGGCCTGCTCGGTCGTGAGGAGACTTTCACGACTCTGAGTAATCTGCCTGCTCTCCTGGCTATGCCCCTGGTTATTCCTCTGGCTACTTTCCTGGCTATTCTCCTGGGAGTTTTCAGCCTTCTTTAGGGAAGGGGAGGGGCCCCCATGCTCCTCTGAAGAACCAGAGCCTGAAAACCCGAGGCTGGATGGGGTGAGCTGTTCCCAGAGAATGTCTTCTGGTAGGGCAGAAAACAGGTTGGCGTAAGGGCGTTTTTCTTCAGAAGGAGAATG
Source organism: Entomobacter blattae (assembly GCF_014672835.1). Taxonomy (NCBI): domain Bacteria; kingdom Pseudomonadati; phylum Pseudomonadota; class Alphaproteobacteria; order Acetobacterales; family Acetobacteraceae; genus Entomobacter; species Entomobacter blattae. The sequence continues at coordinate 1,133,006 of NZ_CP060244.1, forward strand.
TTCTTTCTCTGCTTTGTTGGGGGGCATTTTTTGGGGAACTTCCTTGCTTGAAATGACTGAAGCATCGGGGAAAGGCTTATGCTCTGAAGCCTTGGGATGAGAGAAGGAAAAAGGGCTTGCACGGGTGGAGGAGCGGGTTTTACTTTTTTCCTGAGCCTGAGCCTGAGCCTGAGCCTGAGCCTGAGCCTGAGCCTGAGCCTGAGCCTGAGCCTGAGCCTGAGCCTGAGCCTGAGCCTGAGCCTGAGCCTGAGCCTGAGCCTGAGCCTGAGCCTGAGCCTGAGCCTGAGCCTGAGCCTGAGCCTGAGCCTGAGCCTGAGCCTGAGCCTGAGCCTGAGCCTGAGCCTGAGCCTGAGCCTGAGCCTGAGCCTGAGCCTGAGCCTGAGCCTTTTGATCTTGGTTAGGGGGTGTTAAGGGATGCTGGGCGTGGGGAGGGAAGAAATGAGGCTTGGGCTGTTCGTGGGGTTGCTCATGACGCTGCTTATGGTGTTGCTCAAGGGGTAGGCCTTTTAAACGCTCTTTGGGGATATTCCTCATCTTTGTTGAATTTGGCTTTGTTGAACGGTTATGGCCGTTTTCCTTTCCCTTTTGGGGTCTGTTAGGAACATGACCCTGAGCTTGGCTACCATCTAGGTCAGGGGAGGGATCAGTGGGTTTATCATTGCGGGACATGGGGAGAGAAAGAAGCGGGTTTAGAGGTCAGGGGGTTGAGAATGCGGGGAAGGAAGGCTTTTTGAGTCCGATCATTTCTTTGGCCATTTCCTCGGTTTTTTGCGTTAAAGGCCTTTTTTTGCGTTATAGATTTTTTGACATTTCTGAAGAACCTGAAGAACGAGAGGTTGATACGAAGGGCCAGCGAACGGTCTAGAATGGGGCAACAAGAAATATTGATTGGAATGATGCAAGGGTCCTTCATTCTATCTGGCAGATATCTTGCCAGAGTATGAGGCGGAGTATGAGGCGACGTATGGGCCAGAGTATGAGGTGGAGTATGGAGCATTCCCACTAACGAATGAAACGGCACATTCCTGAAAGATTTCTTGGTGGGGGGGAGTCTTCGTTGGGGTTGAGAATCTCTATTCTGAGGGGTCCTGGGGCTCAGTTGGCACGGGTTTGGGCGTGTTATCCTTTTTTCGGAAAGCGCTCAGGCTGATAATTTCTGCCTCCTTCTGGGGGAGGGGATCCTCCTGGGGGGTGGCATTATAAGGTTCATGAAAATGGGATTGGGAGGTTTCTCCCATATCGGCAATATTTTCCACTTTCATGACCTGCCTTGGGTTGGCCTTTGTGGGGTGTAAAGGGTGAGGGCCTTCCAGGGTATCGCCACTTTCAGGGTCGTTTTCGCCAGCATTTTCTGGATCCAGGTCTTCAAGGTCAGAAGGGTGGGTAAAGCGCATGGCCAATTCTGCATGGGGGTCAGAAAAACCAACCAGGGCATTAAAGGGAATCATTAACGTGCTGCCAACGCCGCCAAATGAAAGCCCTACCGAAAAGAGCTGGGCTTTACGATCTACCTTCAAGTCCCAGAATTGATGCTGAAGCACAATGGTCATTTCCTGGGGATATTGGCTTTTAAGCCGCTGGGGAATTTTAACACCGGGCATATCAGTACGAAAGCTGATGAAAAAATGATGCCGACCCGGCAGCCCATACTGGGCGACATATTCTAGCGTTTGGATAACCAGATAACGATGGGCGTTTTCAATCCATATTTCGTAAGGCAGATGGGAGAATGGGGGGATGGTTGGATCGTTGCCGTTATCATCTGTCATCGGGTATTCCTACACGTTGTCGTCGGGGCTTGCTCTTGCTATGGCCTCTTGGTGGCCTAAAGACAAGGCCCATTACCAGCTAGCTCTCAGCAAGATGGTTAAAGTTCAGCAAGGTGGTTCAAAGTATAGAGACAAAATTAGCATCTAAAAAAAAATTAACAATCAGAAAAGAAAGCGCGCCCCACTCACAAGAGTTTAGTCTTAAAGGGATGTTGCATGAAAGACATGATCAATCGAGAATTATCCACCCCTTATAAGCGGTGCATGATAAAAAACACAAGGGCTGCTTCTGCCTTTCAAAGGGGCTTTTTTACATTGTTTGGGGCTTTCCCCATCCAGCTGGCAGCGCTTCTGCGTAAAAGCTCGTATGTTAAAAGAGGTAGGGGAAAGGAAAGGCTTTCTTTAAAATTCTCCCAGGTACAAAATTCTCCAGGTTTAAAATTTTTCCGGATTCAAAAATTTTCCGGGCTCAAAGCTTTTCTAGGCTCAAATTTTTCTGAGTTCAAAACGCTCTTCAAGGGAGGAATTCTTTTGAGAAGCATCTCTCGTTCTTTATTTTCCTTACACAAGGTTTTTCTTACACAAGACAATTTCTCCCTCCAAACATCGCTTTCTCCAAACACTGCTTTCTGGCCAGAAGTGCTGCTCTTGAAAGATCGTCCCTGTCCTTAAGGTTGCTCTTAAGAAGGTCAGACAAGCCCCGTTTCCTTCCAAGTGGTGCTGATAAAACCTCACAGGAATCGCCAAAATAAAAATTATCTCAATTCCAACGCTAGAATTTGAGGAGGCGGCACTTCCTTCTATTGTTCACGAAATTGTAGCCCCCGAACAGCAACCCGCTGGTTTGCATAATAAAATGAAGGAATAGACTCCTTATGCACGACTACAGCGGAGAGCACCTCGGCAAAAAGAAAGGCCTCATCAACTGCCAAAAAAATTATTTCGATAAAAATCGCTTTGGTAAAAATTACCCTCTCTCAATAAAAATGATCCTGTCTAAAACTGTGCTGGCTAAAATAGCCCCAGGCTCGGCTCTGAAGAAAGAGAGCCCCCAAAAATTCCCCAGAGAAAAGCCACAAGAAAAGCCTTAAGGAAATCTCCAAGGAAAACAATAGGAAAAACAACAAGGAAAATACCAAGGCCTCTCCCCAGGGAAATTAATAAGGAAAATGATGATGGAAATTATGAGAGAAATCACGAGGAAAAAGAAAGGCTCTTTGCCAAAATTGCCCAGCGCTTATTTAATAATGGGTTTTGAAGAAGCACTCTGACCCTATAATTTTTCGCATGAGGTTATGGCTGCCCTTCCTATTCTTGTAAAGCCGAGCGTGCTAAAAGAAAAAGAGGAAACATGCTGGGAAGCAGCCTATGATCAGCCCTGAGTGTTTGGCCTGTAAGGCATGTGCAAGCCAATGCTCGGTTAAACGGCTGTCCTCTAGCGGGGGCAGCCCTAGTAATAACCAGCTTCCCTTTTATAGGGTTACCCTTCATATTGATCACTATAGCCTGCATGGGGTGCCGGAGTTTTTCCATCCCCAGCCTGGTATGCCTGTAACAGCTGATATCAAGGTTGGGAAACGGACGATTGTTCAATACTTCCTTAACACTGTTGTTCCTGCTGCGACAGTAAGGAATGTGGGAACCCTGATCATCGCCTTGCCGATCTGCCGTGCGAGAATAGATGCGCTAGCCTTGGCCTGCTTAATGGAAAGCTGGTATTCCTCGTGAGAAATACGCTAAAGCCCATTTCTCGGGGCTCTATTATACACGATACGTAAGGCCATTAAGGGATTATTTGGTGGCAGGGGTAGAGTATTATGCCCCTCTTATGGCCCCCCCGGTATGGAAAAATATTTCATTGGGTCAGGCACCAAAAGCGCAGGAGCGGACGCATAGAAAAATATTTTCGTATGGCGGATCTACCAAGCCTTTCTCAGCCCACCTTAGCAAAAAATTGATAGAAGACCTGCCTCAAGATTATAAAACAGAGCTATAAACAGAGCTATAAACAGAGCTATAAACAGGGCTATAAAACCAAGGGTTATAGACCTCATGATGTAAAACCAAAGCTATAAAACCAAGGTATAAAACTGGGGCTATAAGCAGAGAGAGCATAATTTGGCTCTCACTCTGTGGGGGAAGGCAAAGGCTTTCCCAATCAGATTTTTTGGTCAAGTTTTTTGGTCAGATTTTTTTTGGGAATTTTTCAGTAGGGGGCTTCTGTTGCCCGGTGCCCCCCAAACCGCGCTTATTGCTTATGCAGCAACAGCGAGTGCCTCTGAATTATCGTTGGCATCTGTAAAAATAGCCCGATGACGGTGGTACAATACCGAGCGAAAAGTAAATCTTTACTACGCGTGTCGAGCCTGTTTCGCCCCCAAAGACCTGCTCTTTAACGAGATGAATCTTTACCGTGAAGAGCAAGAGTAACACAATGGTGGAGGCGCCGGGCACTGCCCCCGGGTCCACTACGCTTATTCCAAATACCGTTTATCGCCATAGCGGAATCACCCGCAGGTTTATATGTAGTCTTTTTCCTGGTATAGGAAAAGGGGGAAGGCGAAAAAATTGCATGGAAAAGGGCTTTTCCTTTATGCTGACTCATTGATGCTGGTGGTATCCCTCTTTGGAAATTCCTTTTTTGAGGGAACAGGTTTGTTGTTTAAGGGCTACTTCTGTTAGAGAGGCAGGAGAATTCTCAGTATTGATTTTATCTGGAAGGATTGTCATCCAGATTGGTGATAAGGAAGCTGATGATCAGCAAAGATTTTAAAAAAAGGCCATCATGATTAGCCGTCATTATTATACGCGCTTTACCGCAGAACAGCGGGCAGAAGCGTGCACTTTGTCTTAGAGAATAGTGGGAAGAAATATGCGCTTTACCTCAGAACAACAAGAAGAAATCCAACAGCAAGGGCAAGCCACTGCCCAAACCCGGCGAAGCACCGTGCCCGCCCTCGAGGAGATACTCTACCACCCCTATCCTGTGCTGGATCATGGGTTTATCCGGGTGGTGGATTATATGGGTGGCGATGATGCCGTTGTACAGGCTGCGCGTGTTTCCTATGGCAAGGGCACACGCAAGATCTCGGAAGATACTGGCCTGATCCGCTATTTAATGCGCCACTGGCACACTACTCCCTTCGAGATGTGCGAAATTAAGATGCATATCAAACTGCCTATTTTTATTGCTCGGCAGTGGATCCGCCATCGGACCGCCAATGTTAACGAATATTCTGGCCGTTATTCCATTATGGATAAAGAGTTTTATATTCCCCAGCCCGAGCACCTGGCGGCACAAAGCCACCAGAATCGTCAGGGCCGGGGCGCAGTGCTGGATGAGTCGGCTGCAGCAGAGGTGCTGGCCTTGTTAAAAGATGATGCTGCTCGCTGCCATCACCATTATGAGCTGATGCTGCAGGATGAAGAGAACGGCCATGGTTATGGGCTTGCGCGTGAGCTGGCCCGCATGAACCTTACTCTCAACACCTATACTCAATGGTATTGGAAGACGGACTTGCACAATTTTCTGCATTTTCTGCATTTGCGGATGGATAGCCATGCCCAGTTTGAAATTCAGGCTTATGCCCAGGTCATGTTTGATATTCTGGAAAAATGGGTGCCCGTTACTGCAATGGCCTTTAAGGATTACCGACTAGGGGCCTATACGTTCTCCGCAGGTATGCTCAAGGTGCTCAAAGCCATGCTGGCAGGGCAGAAAATTGAGCAGGAAAGCTCAAACCTTAGCAAGCGCGAGTGGCGTGAATTAATGGATGTGCTTGAAGCCAATTAAGAGAAGCCAACTAAGAGGAGATTTTTCCGTTAAGGAAAGATCAGAAAAGGAAATATTAAGAAAAGATAAGAAAAGATAAGAATAGGATTTTATAGGCTTTTGCAGCACAGCCTACCCAGGGCTGTTCTCGTAAGGGCTCTCTTTATGGCTTGGTCTATCTTATAGATCTTGTGCCCTATTGATGGCCAAAAGGCGGTTTTCTCCAGCGTTTCATTTTCCATGCGTTTAAGGGGTATGTTGGCCTGAATAATCGCTCTTGCAGCCCAGGAGCGCATGGCCCAGGAGCGTATGGCCTTGGGGAGTCCCCGCCAGGCTTACAATAGGGTGGGGTCGATAGGTGGGATGGTCAATAGGCGGGGTACAGAAATGAAATCAAAAAGCGTGGTCTAAAAAAAGAATATCATCTTGAAACCCGAGACGATGTTCTTCTTTGCAATTACGGCAGCTAAAGGAGAGCCGGTGGAGGCCATAGAATACGCTTTGCTTTTAACGCTGCTTTCCCTGTTTCTGGGATCGGTGCTGATCTGGTCTATGCCCCAATAGCGGTGGGGATAGGCCATTTGAGGTTTGCTCTTTACGGGTTGGTTTGTGGTCGGTTGGGTGTTCGCTCCTCAGTGGGGTCCTAGAGTCTAAAGGCCTAAGGGGGCAGCGGTCCCGCGCAGCCTGCCTTTTGGCCCTTTTTTAGAGTCTGTAGGCCTTGGGGTGTAGCCCATCAATAGCCCGTAGCCTTAGGTGCCCGGCCTTAGATGTTACCTTAGGTGCCAGCCTTAGCGCCCAACTTTAGGTGCCCGGCTTTAGGTGCCCGGCTTTAGGTGTTAGGGCTGTGCTTCATGGGGCATCTTCGGTCTTAGGCTTATTGGCAACCGCCTGATGAAAACGCTATGGTGGAATTCCCTTTTGGGTTCTTTTTCAGCCGATCTTTTGGCAGGTTTAGACACTCGACAGATTAAGGAGGAACTATGGGGGCAGGGTACATGGGGGTAGGGCATAGGGGCAAACCCGCAGGGCAAGCGGGAAAAGACGAGGGAAAGACAGTTTCCTCTTCTGAGGGAGGGATATTCCCAGATCATTCACCACAGGTTTTCTCGCAAGAGGGTCCAAATGAGAATCCAGAAAAGGGCCCAGAAAAGAGTTCAGAAAAGGGCTCTGCTGAGTCTCCTCTTTTTCCTAAGCCCGAAGCAATCCAACAGGGGCCAGAACAGGGGCCAGAACAGGGGTCAGAAGAGGCGCCAGCACAGGGGCTAGAACAGGTAACAGAACGGGGTCTAGAACAGGCGCCAGCACGCATTTCGAGCTCTTCACCAGAGCACGCTGCGTTGTTGCCTCTAGGGAGCTCAGATGCACCATTGGAGGCGGATTCTTCCCCGGTCTTACCCGCAGGGGGCTTGCCCGCGGGCCAGAGTGTCGTTCCAGATTTGAGAGCTTCTTCATCAGGGAAAGTTGCATTCCCCTTGGAGGAGGCAGGTTCTCATCCTTCAGCACAGGGGGGTGATGTATTCTCCGAGAAAGATGTCTCCTCCGAGAAAGCGGAAGATGCTTTTGGGGCTGGTGTTTCCCAAGGGGAGGGGCCTGAGCTGGGGGCTTCGCAGGGTGAAGGTTCATCCCAAAGGTTGGATGAGGTTTTGGGGGTGACAGTTTCTCAGAATTCCAAGGTTTTCCCAGCTTCTCCTGTTTCTTTGGCCTCAGAGGGGGGGCAGGGGGGTGGTCGGCCACGCTTTGGTGGCGGCGCTGCACAAGGAGGGAACCCTTCAGAAGAAGCAGGATCCGTTCGGCAGGGACAAGAGAGTATGAGCCATGATAGTGTGAATCATGACAGTGTGAGCCACGCGTTAATATTTTCCCATTCGGGTTCTGGTACAGTATCAGGTTCTGGCGTAGCATCAGGGTTTTACGCAGCAGAAGAGGCGGGTGAAAATGAGGCTTATGCGGGGCTTACCCCCCCGCCCGATATTTTTGCGGCCACGATTCAGGCCCAGGAGAATAAAGCTGAGGATAAAGCCAAGGAAGAAAGGCTGAAGAAACTGCAAACCTTATCATTAGAAGAGGAGGAGGCTTTTGTTTCTGACGAGCCGGGCCCAGTTAAGCCTACCGTCCAGCCAGCATCGCCTCCTCTTGTGGCAGATCCTTATCACGACCCTTATTATACGCCGCTCTCCCTTAAGATATTATATGGTTTGGCCGTGGTGATGGTGATAGGGTGTATTGCCCTTGGTGTGGCGCTGTCGGGGAGAAAAAGCCAAACCCTGCATGAGTGGTTTTGTCCACCGACTGAGGCCCCGGCCGGGTTGTGCCGGAAATAGGGGTAACCCCAAACAGAAATCTTGTTGCTTCTCTTGTTTGTGCCCAATTTGTGTCCAAGAGGGTTAAACGAGATGTTAAAGGAGAGTGTTAAATATTGTTACCAAGGGTGTTAAACAGGGATGTTAAAAAAGGGTATTCACAAGGGTATTTAATAAGGGCGTTAAAAACGTTTCTTGTCCTCTTTGTCCTGACCTGGGCTGTCAGTTCTTGACGGTCCACTTCCCCCGGATCTTTTGCGCCCCCAATCGCGAGGAGTGGGCGCTTGACTCTGATATGTTTCTCCCCCCCCCTGCCTGCCGGATGTAATACGACCACTAGCTGTGTGCAAAATGGCATTGGCACCCAATAAACAAAACGGAGACAGTTTGTTATTCGGAGCAATGGGTCCAAAGCTTGCAAAATGTCTTTGAAGGTTTTTTGTTTTTCCACCTGTTCGATTATAGTCTGTTCGGTCATAAGGAAAGTTTTTCTTTGTCCGATTCAAAGGCTTTTACGTGCCTTCGGAGAGTATCTGTTTTCTCCTGAAGAGGCTTGGCTGTCGAAATAGCTATACTCTGAAAAATGAGGCTGTGAAAACTTAGGAGAGAGAATCTGTGTAAGCCGGGTAAGATTGTGCTTTCATGGGGGTTTTTATCTCTTCTTCATATTAGAACAACAATTTCCTATCGCTCAGATTTTAATAGGTGATCTATTGCGTTCAGAGAGAAAGCAGGGAACCGAAATTGGCAAACAAGCTAAGATAATTGCCAATTGAAGATGTTTTCTTAATCTCTGGTATAGATGATGGGGACTTGGTTCCCGATGAAGTGATCATCAAGATGCTTTCAAACGTTTAGGAGGTAAAAACCAGAAAAAATTCTTTAGGCACAACCAGAAATTCGAAAATTGTGGGGTTCCCGTTCGCGAAGAGGCCTGTGCCATAACTCCCCCAATTCAACTTCTCCAGCTCAATCTCCCATGTCCAAATCGTGGAGGTTTTGCCCAAGTCATGGAGTTTCAAGGATATGGGGGGTTATTAAGGATCGTTTTAAGACGTACTCCCTTTTAAGACGTCATTCCCTTTAAGACATAGGTAGATCACCACGTTGATAGGTCGGGTGTGAAAACGCAGTAATGTGTGAAGCTAACCGGCTCCAAGTAAAAATGTCAAGCAGCCTTTGGATGAGGGCAGCTTTATTATTCCCCTCCATGTAATAACCTCCATGCAAGAACAAGCCTTACGGTGTTATGCCGGTAGCCGATATGTCATGTCCTCTGATACGCCGAGAAATAGAATACGCTGAGAAATGGCGGAATCAGATCCCTTGATGATGCTCTTCAGTATGTACCTACTCAGCGTAAAGATATTTTAGACACCTCCTCCCCCTTTAAGAGGCACAGGCCCACTTTAGGGAAGATTTTGCGGGCTTTGTAAGAGGGAAAGCTTATGGGAAAAGACCAAAGCTCCCTTTACACGCTGTAAGGAGAGATGCACAATTCTTTGATGAGATGAAAGGCAAAACCAGGGTATATTTGAGAAAGAACCTTAATCGTTGGTTGCAATAATTCCGTTAAAGCGACAGCGCTTTCAAGCTCATACCAGGCATTTTTACGCACGCAATTTGCGAGTCTGGTATGAATGGAAAATTTAAGAAAACTTTCAAGCTCGGGGTGGTATAAAGTTCGTACAGATGAGGTTGGATATAAACGCCCCCCCTTAAACCCAACAGGTTGAATAATCCCATGATGAGATGGGGGTGAGGAATACTCCTAACGAGAGGGTCTTACGGTTTGCGTAAGGCTTGCGGCCAGCTGGCGGGCTATGCGGCGATAAGCCTGGCCGGCTGGGGAATCCGGGGCCTTGGCAACAAGGGGGGTGCCGGCATCGGCATGGCTGCGGATCTCAACCACCAGGGGGATTTCTCCCAAAAAGGGAACATCCTGTTTTTCGGCCTCCTGGCGCGCACCGCCATGGCCAAAGAGCTCGCTATTTTCTCCACAATGTGGGCAAGTAAAATAGGCCATATTTTCTATAACCCCTAGAATGGGCACATTGGTTTTCTCAAACATACGAATGGCCCGTCGGGCATCAATAAGGGCGATATCTTGCGGGGTGGAAACGATAACGGCTCCCCCCAGCTGAATTTTCTGGGCCAGGGTGAGCTGGGCATCGCCTGTGCCGGGGGGCATATCGATGACCAGCACATCCAGCGCGCCCCAATTGACATCGCCTAAAAATTGGGTAATAGCCCCCATCACCATAGGCCCCCGCCAGACCAGGGCTTCATCGGGGTTAACCAGCAGCCCGATCGACATAGCCTTAACCCCCCATGCTTCTATGGGTTGAAGAATGCCTGCTTTAGCTTCGGGTTTGGTATGAAGCCCTAGCATATGGGCTACCGAAGGGCCGTAAACATCGGCATCCATAAGCCCTGTCTTCAGCCCTTCCATGCCTAAAGCTACGGCCAGATTAACCGCGGTAGACGATTTGCCAACTCCACCTTTGCCAGAGGCTACCGCAATAACCGTTTTAACATGGGGCAGGAGCGGGCCTTGAGGTTTGGTGGGGCGGGGGCCATTAAGCCGCATGGGCCTGTGTTCAGCATGGGGCGAAATATGCCGGCTGACAAGCTGGGGCGGAGGGGCAGAAGAGATCCCCTGATTTTGGTCCCCTTGATGTTGGGTTTGCGGATTTTGGGGCCCCAAGTTTTGAGTCTCCAGATTTTGAGCTTCCATGTTTTGAACCCCCAGTTTTTTGGTTCCCATATTTTGGGCTCCTATGTTTTGGCCTTCCTGGCTTTGGACGTTTGGGGGCTGAGCTGAAGGGGCTTGATGGTGAGCAGGCTGTTGGGTTGGCGTGGCGGGAAAGCCCCCGCCCTGCGGAGGGGTTTGCGGCATATGGC